>CADCPM010000022.1 GCA_902803315.1 uncultured Coriobacteriaceae bacterium | reverse complement strand
GCACTCCATCAAGGGCGGCATGACGCACTGCCAGGACGAGATGAAGAAGGCCGTCGAGTGCGGTTACTGGAACCTCTTCACCTTCAATCCCGCCGCTCCGCAGGGCAAGAAGTTCACGCTCACCAGCAAGGAGCCGGCAGGCGGCTACCAGGAGTTCCTCCTCAACGAGGCTCGCTACAACCGCCTTACCCGCGAGTTCCCCGAGCGCGCAACCGAGCTGTTCGAGCGCAACGAGCAGGCGGCGATGGATCGCTACCAGCACCTGCTCAAGCTCAAGGAGCTCTACGCCGAGGTGTAAGCGAGGCGTAATGCCTTGGCCTTAAGGCTTAGGTAGGACCCAAAATAGGGGACAGTCCCCAAGTTGGAGTTCCACGGAACCCCAGCTTGGGGACTGTCCCCTATTCTGGGTCCCCTTTTGCGCTGTTTTGCGATGTGATACGATGGCTCCCCATTGCAAGGGGGGACAGCCCCCTTTTGCACCAATAGGAGGGAGAAGAGCCAGATGGGGGAGTTTAGCCTGGGACAGCCCGCCGTCGTGTGCAGATGGCGACTATCGAACGGAAGGCTTCCGCTGGAAAGTCGGCACCTGCGCGCCCTTGCGGCACGCAAGACGCCGAACGAGGTAATAACGACGCCGCTGGTGGCGTGGGCAAAGCAGCACATGGAATGGACGCTTGCCGACGGCACTACGGAGCATCCGGATGGCGTCCTCATGCTGGTGGTGGACACCGACGGCAGGGCGGCCATGTCGGTGGGTGCCTATCACCAGCTTACGCACTTGTCGGCAAACGACCTGCTGCTGCGGGCGCAGAGCTCGCGCAAGGAGGCCCAGTCGCTGTGCGTGGCACCCGAGGAGCTGTGGATTGTGCGCGACGACGTGCTTCTGTGGGCAACGTCTTCGCGCTTTTCGCCGGCTGGCGCTTGCTCTTTGGTGTACGACCTGGCCAAGACGCTGGGGATGACGGTACGGCGTGACGAGGAGCTGCTGGAACGCGTGCAAACGCAGGGCTTTGCAGCGGACGAAGTGTTTTTGGTTTCGGACGAGCACGGCGTGGTGCCGGCCAGCGATCGGTCCGGGAAGCGGGCGCAAAAGTTCAAAGCGAGCTACGAGCGGCTTCTGAGCCAAACTTAGGCGGCCTCCGAGCTCTTGGTACAAAAACGTGCATAAGAGGGCGGTCCCGTTTCGCGCCCATTGCGACTTGGGACGGGATTCTCAAATGGGTGAGCTTTAGGGTTTTATTGTCTCGCCATTGGGGTAGAATCGAGAGGTTCATAGCCAAGAGAGGAATCAATGAACCCAGAGCGCATCGCACATACGCCTTTGGCCCAACAGTTGGGTGCAGGTTGGATAGCTCGTGTCGTGAAAGGGGGCGACGTACGATGAATCCGGTTATCGTTATTCCTACCTATTGGTCGGAGGGCGATGAATCCCACGACGTACGTGAGGTGGGAACCTACGATCACGCGACGCCTATTTCAAAACCCGTGCCCGAGCTCCAAACCTGCCTGGAGTCACTTGAGCAGGTCCGCGGTGTCTTGCGCGTAGTTATCCTTCTCGTGGCACCGCCAAGCTGTGCCGATGCCGCGCGTGCCCGCGTGAACGGCATTTGTCTGGCGCACCCAAACCTCAATCCGCTCATCATTGGCAACCGCGAGGCAAAGGTGGTAGAGAACGCCATCCACGTGGTTGCGCCCAAGATGGAGGGCGAGACGGTGTCGCTGCGTGGCTATGGTGCCATACGCAACATGGGTCTGGTGGTCGCCGCCATCCTCGGCCACGACATCGTGGTGTTCATGGACGACGACGAGGTGGCGCTCGACGAGAACTTCCTCATAGACGCCGTGTATGGCCTCGGTCTTCTCACTCGGCAAGACTTGCCCGTCTCGGCAAAAACCGGTTACTTCTTCGATCGCAACGACTCCTGCTACGCTGACGAGTCGCTTACCCGCTGGTGCGACAAGTTCTGGTCCAAGCGCTCGGAGTTCAATGCGTGGATGGAGGGAGCCCAGCACTCGACGCGCATATCGCGATCCAACTACGTGTGCGGCGGTTGCTTTGCGCTGTATGCCGACGCCTTCTGCCACGTGGCATTTGACCCCTACATCACGCGCGGAGAAGACCTCGATTACCTGTTTAACCTGCGCATGAATGGCTTGGACGTGTGGTTCGACAACCAATGGGCGGTGCGGCACCTTCCTCCCAAATCGCCGTCGCGCGCAAGTCGCTTTATGCAGGACGTGTACCGCTGGACATACGAGGTGGAAAAGCTCGACGTGGCTAACCATCGCATTGGCCTGCGTCCCATTACGCCCGAATCGCTGCAGCCCTACCCTGCGCCATGGATAAGCTCCGAGGTGCATCGGCGCATTTTCCTCACCTCCTTGCTGCGGGCGATCGCGGGGCCGGAGCGCGAGGAGTACTTCCACATATGGCTTCACTCCCGCGGCGAGGCTCGCACGTGGGCGCGTCGCATGCGCGAGAACTACCTTGCGTTCCAAACCTACTGGCCAGGCATGATGAGCGCCTTGTGGTGCAACGAGCCGCTGGCAAACGCCATCGTGGAGTCGGGTACGCCCATTGTGCCACGCAGGCGCAAGAGGCGTCGCCGCAGGCGCGATGAGGCACAGGACACGAGGGATCAGAGGGACGATCAGCGATGATAGGTCGTCTGATCGAGAAGATCGGCGGATGGACTTCGGCTTTGGGTGCGTCCTTGATGGTGGCAACGCTCGGCTTGCTTTCGTGGGGCATTACGACCAGCAACATTTGGGGCACCATGCTGGCTGGCGTTCTTCTGGCGCTTCTTATCGTATTGGGCGGCTCGATCATGCTGGTGCCCGACAACCTGCGCTCGCAGGCAACCGAGCGCACCCTGCGCGTGGCCTCGAGCATGCTGGAGCACATGCGCGGAGGCCTGACCCCCACAAACTGCAACGCTGCGTGCCAGCTAATCCTGCCCGAAACCGATGCGCAGGCCGTCTCGATTACCAACACCGAGGTCGTTTTGGCCTATGTGGGCGAAAACATGGCGCTGTTTCCGCCCGGCTCGCCCAACACGGCGCCTACGATGGAAGTGCTTCGGTCCATGCGCATGGAGACCTTCTCGACGCGCAACCGTCAGCGCATCATGATGGAAGGTCCCGTGGGGCAAGACGCCGACTCTCTCGAGCGTGAGCGCCAGGGATATCCCGTAAGCGTTATCGTGCCGCTTATCGTTGCCGACGAGGCGGTGGGGACGCTCAAGCTGTACTACCGTAGCGGTCAGCAGGTCGACCGCACGCAGCTTACCATTGCGCGCGGGCTTTCCAATCTGCTCTCGGCGCAGCTTTCGTCGTTTGAGCTGGACCGGCAGGCCGAGCTGACGGCACGCGCCGAGGTAAAGGCGCTGCAGGCGCAGATCAACCCGCACTTCCTGTTCAACTCGCTCAACACCATTGCCGCTCTGACGCGTACCGACCCCACCAAGGCGCGCGACGTTCTGCGCGAGTTCGCCACGTTCTATAGGCGCACGCTGGAGAGCTCGGAGGAGAGCATTACGCTCGAGCAGGAGATGGAGCAGACGCGCCGCTACCTTACGATCGAAAAGGCTCGCTTTGGCGAAGACCGCATTGTGGAAAGCGAATACCTCGAGAAAGACCTGGGCAAGGTTATGGTGCCGTCGTTCTTGGTGCAGCCTATCGTGGAGAATTCCGTGCGGCACGCCATGCGCGACGAGGGGCCGCTGCACATAGACGTGCATGCTACCGTGGATGGCAACGACGTGCTTATTGCCGTGGCAGACGATGGCCTGGGCATGGATGAGGACGTGGCCGATCTGCTGCTTCGTCAGGCTCGATCCAGCGACAACGACAGCGACGAAGGCACGGGCATTGCCCTGCGTAACGTGGCCGAGCGCATCGAGCGCTTTTATGGCAAAGGGTCTGGCATCGAGATCATGTCTCGCCTGGGCGAGGGAACGGTGGTTACGCTGCGCCTGGGCGATGCCGCACCCAGCGAGGAATAGCCCGGCCCGCAGCCGAGAGGCACTCCTCGGAAGCCCTTGTCCGGGATTCCGCCCAGAACCAACCCTCGCCGCCTCGCAAAGTCTGTAGCCCCTCGCGAAAAGTCTGTAACCTGGTTGGCAAAGTCTGTAATCCCTCACGCAAAGTCTGTAGCCCCTCACGCAAAGTCTGTAATTCCCGAGACAAAGTCTGTAGCTCCAAACAGCTCGTTTCGGAGTTTTCGCAGGTCAGGGGTCTGTCTGTTTCGAGTGGTTTTCAAAATACTACAGACTTTATCTCAGGCGCTACAGACTTTGCGAGCAAGATTACAGACTTTGCGTGAGGGGTTACAGACTTTGCGTGGGGAGGGGTGCTACGGGGGACACGCCTGCCCTGGCCTCCTTAACCAGCGCGCCTCTCTTCTCGAGATTTTGTCCTTCACTCGAAATTGTCGAGCAATAACGCTATACTTTCCTCTGGATTGGTATGTCTTTGTTGGGATGGAGAATACCGAATGCTTAACGCAATGATTGTAGATGATGAAGCCCCTGCCCGCTCTGAGCTGCGCTATTTGCTCGAGGAAACCGGTCGCATGGGTTCCATTGTGGAGGCCTCGAGCGCACGCGAAGCCGTAGAGCGGCTTATGGAGAACCGCGCCGATGTTATGTTCCTGGACATTTCGATGCCCAAGACCAGCGGCATGCAGCTGGCGGACGCCCTGCATAAGCTCAAGAATCCGCCTGCGGTTGTGTTTGTTACGGCATACAGTGAGTATGCGCTGGAAGCCTTTGGCGTGGATGCCGTTGACTACCTTATGAAGCCGGTGGAGACGGCTCGCCTTGCGCAGGCGCTGGACAAGGTCCAGGCACGCGTGAGGCCGCCCAAGCAGTCGGCGCCTTCCGTTGAGCGCATTCCCGTCGAGAAGAGCGGCCGCAAGGTGCTCGTCCCGGTGGATCAGATTCGCTACATCGAGGCCAAGGACGACTATTCCTGCATCTACACCGATACCGATCGCTATCTCTCTACCATCTCGCTGGCAAAGCTCGAGGCCAAGCTCACCGACCACGGCTTCTTCCGCGTGCATCGTGGCTACATCGTCAACCTGGCATATGTGGAGGACGTGGAAACAATATCAAGCGGTATTCTGCAACTTGGCATCAATGGTGTGGAGGGCAAGAAGATCTCGGTTTCGCGCCGCCGCGTAGTCGCGCTCAAGCGTGCGTTGGGACTCTAGCGCATGCGTTTTGACATTGTATCCGACACCCACGGCCACCTCTCGGAAGAGCTCTTGGACGCGCTAAAGGGCGCCGACATGATCATGCACGCAGGTGACTGCTGCTCTTACGAGGATTACCAAAGGCTTTGCGACATTGCTCCTATGGCCATGTGCCTGGGCAACAACGACTGGGGCATGGACTACGGCCCGGGCGTGGATCGCGTAACGCGCGTGTTTAGGTGCGGATTGCGGTGGGAGCTCTGCCATTACGAGGAGAGGTTGGACCTTGCCACCTGTGACGTCGCAATATGCGGACACAGCCATCGGCCTACGGTGAGCTGGGAGAGAAGCCCGGGAGGCTCGGGCAAGGTCCTTGTGATGAACCCCGGCAGCCCCACGTTTCCGCGCACCGCGCAAGGGGCGACCATCGGCCGCATTATGGTGGAGCCCACGGGAGTCATACAAAGCGCGGAGATAGTGGAGCTCCAAGAGAAAAGCGGCAACGACGGTTGGAGCTTTTCGCGCTTCTTTGGGTTCTAACAGCAAGGGAAATGACTGCAGGTTAAGGACAGCCCCCAGCTAAGGCTCACGTAATCCTTAGCTGGGGGCTGTCCCCAACCTGCGGCATGCCCATCATCCGAGCCGCTACGAGGGATCGTCCTCGCGGGGAAGCTTGCCCTTCCTTTGCTCCCAGCGCATGTGGCGAGCGCGCATGCTGCTGGTATTGTCGGCAACGTAGAGTCGCTCTGGCTCCACGTAAGCGGGACTCGCCACCTCTTCGGCGTGGAGCGTTCGTTCCTCGGGCATGAACAGCGGACAGAACACCTTAACGTACACGGCCAGCCATGCGATGGACACGCAAAAGCCGGCGATGACGTCTGACGCGTAGTGCACGCCCAGGTATACGCGGCTCATGCCAACGAATACCACCATGAGCGCAAACGACAGGCAACAGAGCCAGCGAATGATCTTGTCGCGTTCGTAATTCCACACCATCCAGGCACAGAGGCCGTAAAAGGCCATGGATACCATGGAGTGGCCGGAGGGAAAGCTGTAGCCCACCTCCGAGATCAGACGAAAGCCGTCGGGACGCGGACGTTGTACGAGGTACTTGAGCAGCTGGTTTATTGCCACCACGCTTACGAGGTTAACCGCTGCGCACAAACCGGGCCGCCTGCCGGGAGCGAAGGCCACCACCATAAGGAACATGCCTGCAATGACCACCGGTGACGACAGGTTGGAGAAGCCCTCCATAATGGCCGTAAGCCAGGGACGCCTTAGCCGCAGCACCAAAAAGCTATAGGCCGTGGCATCAAGACGTAGGATGTCGTCCGAGCGGATGTCTTGCACGACGGCCAAAAACACGATGGCCGCGATGGCAATAACAACGTAATGCAGGTTGTTCTTGAGTATTGACGGTATGCGCACAGCACCTCCTCTAAAGCAAGGGGCAGCCCCCTTATGGCAAGTTATTGGCGGCGGTGATGCCACACAAAACTGCGTGCAGGGTCTGCCCTTATTGCCACTCTTGCGTAGCGAAAATGCTACAGATGCTCTTCCAGCTCGGCAACGAGTGCTGCCTTGGGCTTGCTACCTACCATTTGGTGCGCGACCTCACCGTTCTTAAACAGTATAAGCGTGGGGATGGACATAATTCCAAATTGCTGCGCGAGGGAGCTTTCCTCGTCCACGTTGCACTTGTAAACGGTAAGGCGGTCGGACATCTCTTCGCTGATCTGCTCGACAATGGGGCCGAGGGCGCGGCATGGTCCGCACCAGCTTGCCCAAAAGTCTACGAGCACGGGCTTGGAAGCGTTGACGACATCTTCCTGGAACCGCTCTGCGGTGAGCTCTGCTGCCATACTTTTTTCCTTTCCGTAAGCCCCGTGAGGGACGTTGAGCTAATCTTAGCTTTGGTTATACCCGATTTTTTATAGTTCATGCACGAAAGAAAAGGATGCGAGCGGATAGATGGCTCTAAGCGGTAGAACATATGGTCAGATGCGTGGTAGCGCGTGTGTGCAAAAGATGAGGGCGGAGCTTGCAGAGCTCGAGGAGGCAGGCGTGCAAACGGTGGGCAACGCGTTCTCGTCCGTGCTTTTGGCAAAGGGTACGCCAGGGTCGGCGGAGGAGGCCGGGGGCGAGTTGCTGAGCGGTGCGGATGGCAAGGCGCTGCGTGCGGCGTTGCTCAAGCTGGGCTATGACCCTCAGGACTGGGCGGCCATAGGCGCAAACGTGGATGCGGGGCTGTTTAGGCAGGCGGTTGCGGCGCTGGACCCCAATACGCTGGTGGCGTGTGACGAAGCGGCCGCGGCGCTGGTGCGCGACGCGTTTGCCGATGACCTGTGCGCGCTAAGCGACCTTAAGGATGCGGTGCTCACGCCAGGCAGGGTGGTGCAGGTGGCGGGCATGCGCGTGCTCAACTTGGGCGGCTTTGAGGAGGCCCTTTCGAGCGACAAGCAAAAGCAGGTCGTATGGTCTTATCTCAAGAAGATTCCGCCGCTGGGCGAGCCCTACTAGCGTGCAAAAGGGGAATGTCCCCTATTTAGGGTCCTGAGCCGCCATGCTTGACTCATCTCTAGGGCTATGCGCAAAGCCGAACGCATCCGTTCGGAAAAACAGATAGTCGCATGGCGCGCGCAACGGGTACCATCAATACACGCGGCAAGGAAGGGACACCATGCGTATCGACAAGATCTTAGATAAGAAGCAGACGTTTTCGTTTGAGATTTTCCCTCCGCGGGGAGACTTGCCCGTTGAGCAAGCCATGGTTATTGCAGAGGAGCTGGCGCATGAGAGGCCGGATTGGATCAGCGTGACCTTCTCGGCGGGCGGCTCGGGAAACACGGGCAACACCGCTGCCATCGCCTCCAGGATTCAACGCCATACGGGAACGAACGCGTTGGCGCACCTCACGTGCCTGGGCTCGAGCAAGGCCGACGTGGACACGTACGTGCGGCACCTGCAAGAGGGGGGCGTGCAAAACGTGCTGGCGCTGCGCGGCGATCGCGCGCCGGGGCGCACAGCGGTCGACTTCCTGTATGCCAGCGAGCTGATCGAGCACCTTAAGCGCACGTCACCCGACCTCTGCGTAGGTGCGGCGTGCTATCCCGAGGGACACGTCGAGGCGCCGAGCTTTGAGGCCGACATCGAGGCCCTTAAGCGCAAGCAGGACGCGGGTGCCGACTTTTTGGTGACGCAGCTGTTCTTCGACAACGAGCTGTTCTATCGCTTTCGCGAGGCGTGCGTGCGGGCGCGCATAAAGATTCCCATTACCGTGGGCGTCATGCCGTTTACCAGCACCAAGCAGATTACGCGCATGGCGTTTACCTGCGGCGCGTCCATTCCCGCACGGGTCATAAAGCGCCTCATTGCGGCGGGCGACGATCCGGCCGACCAAGCGCGCGCGGGCGTTGAGTACGCCTGCGAGCAGCTGTGCGACCTGGCGGCAAACGGCGTTGACGGCCTGCACGTGTACAGCATGAACAAGCCGGGCTTGGCGCGTGATACCCACGAGGCGTTGAGGGCGTGTGGATACTGCAAGGCGTAGCGAGCTGTTGCGCTACCTTGGCCACAAGGGTCAGGATGTGACGCCGGAGCTCGAGAGGCGCATAGATGCCATGTGCGAGCTGTGCGACGAGGTGGCACAGCCGGCATGCGTGATGCAGACGTTCGACGCGAGTCGCCTTCCGCTCGACCTTCCGGGGAAAGACATCGCCGAGCATCTGAGCGATGCCCGCGAGGTGGTGTTCTTTGCCGTGACCCTTGGCCATGGCGTGGACCGGGAGCTTCGCAAGCTGGCGGCAACCGACTCGCTCGGTCAGGTGGTGTTCGACGCCGCGGCAACGGCGGCCATCGAGCGCGAGGCGAACAGGGTGGAGGCAAAGGTGCGCATGGACGCCGCGCAGCGGGGCCTCTATTGCAGCTGGCGCTTCTCTCCGGGGTACGGCGACCTGCCGTTGGACGTTCAGCCTGCGATTTTGCGAATCCTCAACGCAACGCGGCGCCTGGGCATTACGCTCACCCCGTCCTATCTGATGATTCCCACCAAAAGCGTGACGGCCATCGTGGGCGTGCACCCCACGCCGCAGCCGGGACTGGCGTCGTGCTGCGCGGTGTGCAACCTGAGCGAGTTCTGCGAGCTGCGCAAGCGCGGCATAACGTGTGGGACAAATAGCGGACCCACCCGCAATTAGACAAAAGCCTATCTGTGGCTTTCCGTCGCCCGTGCAATTAGGAATGGCAAGCACGTACCCCGCCCCGCCCGCAAGCGGCGACTCACGCAGTGAGCGAGCGAAGCGAGCGCGGAGCCGCATGCGGGCGGGGCGGGAGCGCGGATCTTGTCGGGCACATTTGCGTTTTCCATAGCGCATGTGCTGTAGAATCGAAAGGCGTCTTCGTGTAAGGGCATGCCAAAAGGAGCTTATATGGCCAACAGCAATTCGATTCATGCGCCCAAGGACCATTTGCAACCTCGCCACACACGCGTGGCCGACGGCTACCTTGAAGAGGTGCTTGCAGGTCGCAAGCCCCTGCTCTTTGACGGTGGCATGGGTACGATGCTGCAGCAGGCGGGGCTTGCCGCGGGAGCGGTGCCCGAGTTGCTGTGCCTTACGGACGCTGCAAAGATAACGGCAATACACACTGCCTACGTTGCGGCAGGCAGCGATGTGGTGACCACGAACACCTTCGGCGCCAATGCGCTCAAGCTTGCCGAGGCGGCACACGCCGCAGGGCTCGTGCGCGTGCCGACCGTGACCCAGGTGTTCAACGCTGCGGTGGCCTGCGCCCGCGCGGCGAACCCCCGCTACGTAGCCGCAGACATTGGCCCCACCGGCTCTCTGCTGCGTCCCTTGGGCACGCTGAGCTTCGACGATGCGTACGAACTGTTCGCCGAGCAGGTGTGCGCAGCGCGCGATGCCGGAGCGGACCTGGTAATCATCGAGACCATGGCCGACATCCTGGAGGCCAAGGCCGCAGTGCTTGCCGCAAAGGAGAACTGCGACCTGCCTATATTCTGCACGATGACGTTCGGCGAGGACGGCCGCACGTTTTTGGGCACCACGCCCGAGGTGGCGGCGGTCACGCTCGGTGCGCTGGGCGTGGACGTGCTGGGCATCAACTGCTCGCTTGGTCCGGCAGACGTGGCCCCGCTGGCAGAGCGCATGATACCGTGGGCGCCGTGTCCGGTAATGGTGCAGGCCAATGCGGGCCTTCCCAGCGTGGTGAACGGCCAAACCGTCTACGACATCGAGCCACACGCGTATTGCGAGGCCGTGGTACCCATGCTTCGCGCGGGAGTGAGCGTGGTGGGAGGTTGCTGTGGCACCACCCCCGAATACATCGCGGGGCTCAAGGAGCTGCTTGGTTCGCATGAGCCCGGGGACGACGCCCGTCCGTCCGACGCCCGTCTGTTCGTGGTTACCAGCGCCCAGCAGCTCTTCTCACTTGAGGACGGACAGGTGGGCGTCATTGGCGAGCGGATAAACCCCACGGGCAAGAAGCGGCTTAAGGAGGCGCTGCGCACCAGCAACTACGACTACGTACTGGGCGAGGCCATAAAACAGGAGCGTGCGGGTGCGCAGGTGCTGGACGTCAACGCCGGTCTGCCCGAAATCGACGAGCGTGCCACGCTGGTGCGCCTGGTGGAGGAGCTGCAGGGCGTAACCACCCTGCCGCTGCAAATCGACTCCACCGACCCTGCTGCCATAGAGGCGGCGGTGCGCATTTATCCTGGTAAGCCCATCATCAACAGCGTAAACGGCAAGCAGGAGTCCTTGGATGCGATCCTGCCCCTCGCGCGCCACTATGGCTGCGCGGTGGTTGCCCTTACCTTGGATGAGGACGGCATACCCTCCACGGCCGAGGGGCGCCTTGCCGTGGCAAAGCGCATCGTTGCGGCCTGCGACGAGCAGGGCATTTCTCGCGAGGACATAATCGTGGACTGCCTCACCATGGCGGCCTCCACCAACCAGGATGCGCCCCGCGCCATCCTAAAGGCCGTGTACAACACAAAGGCCCAGCTCCCGGGCGTGCGCACGGTGCTGGGCGTGAGCAACATCAGCTTTGGTCTGCCCTTCCGAGAGCTCCTTAACGCCTCGTTCCTCACCGCCGCCTTTGCGGTCGGTTTGGACCTGGCCATTATGAATCCGCTTTCGCAGCGCTTTATGGATGCGGTTGTTGCGTGGCGCGTCCTCAACGGAGAAGACAAGGGCGCGCAGGAATACATTGCGGCCAACGCGGGCCGCAAGGATGGAGCGGGCATGGCGGGCGGCGCGGGCGCATCGTCTGCCGCTCCGGACGCGGCCGCCGGCGTCGTGGCCGCTACGGATTCCCAGACTCCTGCCGACCAGGTGCGCAGCGGCGTGCTGGAAGGGCGCGCAGAGGCGGTGTCCAAGGCAACGCAGGTCCTCCTAAGCGAGGGTGCGGAGCCACTCTCCATCGTTAATGACGTGCTCATTCCCGCGTTGGACCAGGTGGGTGACCTCTTCGAGAAGGGCACGTTCTTCCTGCCGCAGCTCATGGCCTCGGCGGAGGCGGCGAAGGCGGGCTTTGGCGTTGTGCGCGAGGGGTCGTCGGCGAGTGACGTACCCGCAAAGGGCCACATTGCCCTGGCCACCGTTAAGGGCGACATTCACGACATCGGGAAGAACATCGTAAAGATGCTGCTGGAAAACTACGGCTACCAGGTTCATGACATGGGCCGAGACGTGGATCCGCAGGTGTTCGTGGACGAGGTCGTGCGCCATCACATTGCGCTTGCGGGCCTTAGCGCGCTTATGACCACGACGGTTCCAGCCATGGCCCAGACCATTGAGCTCCTGCGCGAGCAGGCGCCCTGGTGCAAGGTAATGGTGGGAGGAGCGGTGCTCAATCCCGAGTACGCGCAGATGGTGGGTGCCGACTACTACGCAAAGGACGCCAGCGAGTCGGCGCGCGTGGCGGCGGAGGTGCTGGGCTGAAAAGCTGACAAGTGACCTGTCCCCTTGTCAGCTTGTGACAAGGGGACAGGTCACTTGTCAGCTTTTGTCGAATCCGACCCACAAAAAAAGGCGGCCCTTAAGGCCGCCTGCATTTTCCTAGAACTTTGGACTCACCCTCTCGCGCTATCCACGACCACCGGTCCGTCCCTAGGTTGTGTTCCTGCGCGACTGCATCGGTTCTTCCGAATGTCGACTTCTAACTGACTTGGCGCTTACCGTTCGCCTTCGTAAGCCTGCTTCTGCTAAGGCCTCATGCTAACTCGGGACACGCAATGCCAGCCGCGGGAACCTTATGACTCGTTTCGCTGTGCACTGGCATCACCTCCTGGTTGCGATCGCCCCAATTCGTTGCGATCTGTTTTGATATCTTGACTATAGGTGAAGAGGCTTAAATGTACAGTAATTAATGGACAATTGGCGGTGACTGGCTCAATTTTAGCTGCGAGCGGCACGATCTTCGAACCTCTTCGAACAGGGTCGGCGATTTATAGAAGACAATCTCAAAATTATGGTTGATAAGTGCGGGGTGTTCGTAGTAACATACATTCCTACGCGGGCGTGGCGGAATTGGCAGACGCGTACGGTTCAGGTCCGTATGGGGGCAACCCCGTGAAGGTTCAAGTCCTTTCGCCCG
>CADCPM010000021.1 GCA_902803315.1 uncultured Coriobacteriaceae bacterium | reverse complement strand
CGGTTTCTCTCCTCCACGTACATGCCCACGCGGCCGTCCGAGCCCACGCCATAGTTCGAGCTCGCACGCCTGCTCGTCGGCATGAACGTCTCTCTTTCATACTTAAAGACCGGAATATGACACGCGCAGATCTATGCCGCTTAACGGGGCTAACATCAGGGCATCTAACTCCCTATATCAAGAACCCCGATCGCTCGCCTACGCTCTCTACTGCCTGCAAGATCGCCCTTGCCCTCGACGTTTCCATGGACTACCTCGGCGGCCTCATAGACGAGCCGCGTCCCGTCGAGCGCGACGAGCACGGCAACATAGTCGTCCCCAAACTCACCGAGGACGAGAGCGCGATCCTCTCGGCATACAAGGCCGTGGACGAGGGCGCGCGGAAGCGCATAACCAGGACCGTGCAGGGCGAGCTCGACGACATGGAGGACGAGGCAAAAAAGGAGACGCGCGGCGCTTAGCTGCGTTCGGTAGGCAGAGGGTCAGGATGCTTCTTTGTAATCGTATTCCATAGGAAGGGACGATGATTTTTATGGGAAAGGTTTTTAGAATCGCTCTAGTCGTGGTTGCGGTTCTTTTTGTCGTTGGCTCGGTTGGGCGCTGCGGCACGGGGTCCAACAGCTCCAGCTCTCAAAAAGAGGGGTCGGCATCGACGCAACAGTCCAGCAGTAAAGACGAAAAAGCCGAAGAGGAGGCAAAGGCCAAGGCCGAGGCCGAGAAGAAGGCCAAGGCCGAAGAGGGGGCAAAGGCTAAGGCCGAGGCCGAGGAACAATCGCAGCGTGAAGCTGAGGAGCAGGCCAAACGCGAAGCGGAAGAGCAGGGGCGCAACGAAGCAAAGCCCTCTGGTGGCGCTGGATCCCAAGACTTCAACATCCAAGATGACGAAAACCTCGAAGACAGACCATACGGCAATCCGGAACGAACAGTCTATGTAACTAAAAGCGGTCACGCATACCACAGTAGTAGGAATTGCCCGACTCTGGCACGTTCGAAGAACATCATCGAAACGACTGTAGACGAAGCTAGGAGCACTGGCCATGACCCATGCGATGTCTGTTGCTAAGAGGGGCGCAACACGAAATAGCACGATTTAGCGTTGGCTATCGTCGTTGGAAGGAGTGTTAGTCGTGGGAGATATGGATAACGCATATCAGCTTCAAAGGCTGGTGATGGAAGCTCAGAACGGCAAACTTGATGAGCCTGAGAAGGAAAGGCTTACGAGATAGCCCAGGGCACCAACGAGGACAGATTGCGCATATCGGAAGAGGTGCGCAAGGGTAAGTACAAAGGGGGTCGCTACCACAATCCATCCTAATGCTGCCCGTTTGGGGCTTGCGTGCTTGATTATTTGTAAGAATGTTGCATTATATGTTAACAGGCGGGTAAAACATGTGTAGTGGCTATGCGCTAAAGAGGCATAAGTATGACGGAGGAAGATTCTACGCCCTCAGGAGAGTGAGCGTTGAGGATGACTTCGTAGACGACATAAAGAGCCGAGGTGATCCGAATGGCATACTCTCCATGTCGGTTAGGTCTATACGTGCGATTGACAGGCTAGGGCTCAGGTATGCGGTCACACACAGCCTGGCTAGGCACCTCAGCGACAAGATACTCCTGTTGGAGTTTAAGACCAGAGGCACGGCTTGGAGGGTGGCGGCATTCTGGGCCGAGAAGACGGAGCACCATGATTCGGTAGCAGTGCTTATTGATGCGTTCAAGGGCCACTCGGGAAAGAGGGCGCATATACCAACGAGGACGATTCAAGGACTTGAAGGCAAGGCATTAATAGCGGAGAAGCTTGTTGAAAAGGAGAGGAAAAATGGCAATCTTTGAGGGCTCAGACCTTACTGGCCTGTTGGATAACCCCGTTAACGCAGATGTCCGCAGGCATTGCCATGCGGTAGACATATCCGAATCCATTTGGAATCGGATGCAGGAGCTTGGCATGTCGCAAGCCGACCTCGCGCGCAAGCTGGGCAAGAGCAGAAGCCAGGTCTCAAGGATGCTCAGCGTGCAGGGCAACATGACGTTGCTGACAATATCCGAGCTAGAGCACGTCTTGGGCATCACCTTGGCGGACACCACGCCATACGAACCAGCGACGGTCAGCCAGGAGTACGACGAGCCAAAGAAGCGGGTCAGCGCTTGGGGGAAACCGAGCGTTGGCTACGCGAACGGCGTGATTAGAGTTAAGGATTGGGGGATGGCAGCATGAGTGGATCCTTCTTCGCACCGCTTAAAATTGAGCTGCTCACGATAACGGCAGCAGACTTCAAGCTCGCGGAATCTCCGGGCCAAAACATGCATGCCGTTGTAAACGCCACGCTGGATGATGAGCAGTTTATGACGGACGAGAGCAGAGACGTCCTTATGCAGCTCTTCACGGTCGGCATCGCCTTAACAGACGGCGAAAATAGCGCGGACGAGCGCATGTCTGCCAATGTGACCGTGCGGATCGTGACTTCGATCGAGGCGACGGACAATGCGGGGGAATTAGGCGAATACCAGAGGGCAAGCAGCATATCCATCGCGTACGGGCATGCCCGCTCCTGTATAAACGGCATTGTCGGGCTTTCCGAAATGGGAGGCATCATGATTCCAGCCATTAACCCACAGGAGCTGCTTAGACAGTTGGACGCGAAGCGCGACGAGGACGATGGAGTGGGCAGTTGAGAGAAACGCTGGCGCCATCCACGAGATAGCGCGATTTAGCGCGAATCTGGATGGGATAGAAAAGCCCTCGTGAGGCCGACCAAAACCAACACGAGGGCAAGCACTTCCCACCAGACAAAAGAAAAAGGGTTCGAAACCAGTTTCAAAGGAAGGAGTGCGTATGCCATCATCGCACAACACCGCCAAGCGGTCAAAGCTTGGCAGCAAACGAGAAGTAAGACCGGGTGTGTGGCAGGTTAGGGTTTCCAACGGTTATAGGCTCGATGGAACGCAGCGCGTAGCCACGAGCACCATACACGGCAACGAGGTAGAGGCAGACGCGGAGATTGTGCGCCTCGCCATGGAGATGGGCAAATGCCTAACAACAGGCGATGCCATGACGCTGGATGTTTACTTCTGGGGTTACTTCTCGCCGCAACGCCATGCCACCACCACAAAGGCCAATGCAAACACGTATGACAGCCATTACCGCGCACACATCTCGCCACACTTTGGGCATTGGGACTTGGCCGACATTGGAAACGTTGAGATCCAGCACTGGATAAATGGCTTGCCGCCACAGTCCGCACCAAACTATGTGCGCTCGTTGCGTGCCATCCTCAACCAGGCGCACTTCGACCACATGAAGGCAGACATGCCCATGGGTGACGAATACCGCTACAAGCTTCCCCGTGGCCGCAGGAACACTCCCCTTCCCGTGTGGGGTGCATACGAGGTAGGCAGGTGCCTAACATTACTCAAAGGCGAACAACTCTATGCGCTCTGGATCCTCATGGTTAGTGGCGGTCTTTCCAGATCTGAGGCATTGGCGGTCAATTGGGAGGATATCGAATGGAGCGCATGCACAGGAATAGACAAAGCGGAGCACTGGACAGCCGTTGTAACCATCAAGCGCGCTTACACATCCAACGATGGCATGAAGGATCCAAAGAACGACAGGCGCTATAGGAGGGTGCCAATACGCCCGCCGTTTAGCGATGCGCTGCACACCTGCATAGGCACTGGTGCCATCTGCCAGAGTCGAAAGCACACAAGCGACGGGTGGAAGCTGTCAGGAAAGCGCCTCACGCCCGATTACGTGCCAAAGCGATGGAAAGCCCTCTTTGATGATGGTAGGCCCTTACATGATCTGCCATTCATCCAGATTGGCCGCATGCGTGCCACGTACTCAACGCTCATGCAACAGGCAGGCGTGGACAGGACGATTATTAACGCCATGCAAGGCCGCACGGATAACTCACCAGTGCTCTATACGAACTACCTAAACCCCGGCATAGATACATACATCATGAGCGCAGATGCCATGTCGCGCGTAGTGGGAAATGCATAAAAATGGGGTGTTTGATGCATATCGTGCATAGCGATTTTCGGCTTATGGATGCTTATGGATACATTAGGCACCTAAACAAAAAAGTGAGAGGGTGTTTTTGCCCTCTCACCTGCGGTTTCTGGTCGGGTGGACTGGATTCGAACCAGCGACCCCTTGACCCCCAGAGATGTACGCCGCTCACGGCGGCGTCACCCATGGGCATCTACCAGCACCTATCGTACCATAGGCGGCCCCAAAAGCACTCTCGTGCACCTATCGCAACCCATCGTCTGCCAAACTCTGCCAATAAAACAATGAACCTATTTCCTAAGAATCGACTCTTGGCGTATTGGACATTGGACACACTCCTGCAACCATAGCCACTTCACCAGCCCATTCAAGCTTCCGATGGTCCCACACCGCATATTCCGAATCGTCCACAAACACAGGATCAAGTAGACGCTTCGCGAGCGCCATACCGCCCTCCATCTTTCTGAGGTTCCCAGGGAGATTTGCCCCGGAAGCAAGCTTCTCGTACTGTCTCGCGTGGGCATGCCCCCACTCTACCGAAAGAGCGAATTCGCCTATTGGGCTCATCCCCCTCAAAGACAGCTCACGATTCACGACGTCCTTAATCTTTCTCATCTCGAGGTCAACCGTCAAGGCATAGATGACAAGGTCTACGAGATCCTTGACACGCGACGAGGCATGGCCTCGATGGCGCTCCACGATTCCGCAGAACTTGTCGACGACGGACTTCTCCGCTGGATAGACTGGATAGTCACAGGTCGAGATGCCCCTAACGGATACTCTGTCCACAGGATCCAAGACTTCTGGCTCACCGATGATGATCTGATCGGCCACAAGGTCGACGGATACGCGTTGCACCTCCTTCGCACCCAGACTTGCCACGAAGGTGACCGTGTACCCATCGCGGTAGTCATCCTCAACCTTGATTGGCCTCACATCCGTCAGAGTGAACCGGACGTAGTCTTCCATGTCCTTCCCTGCAAGCTTTTTCAGCTCTGCTACGGCCTCGTCGATTCTTAGCTCGTCGGTGGCAAGGTCTATGTCACGCGTCGAGCGCGCGTCGATGGTCCTTGCGAGGATTCCGAGCCCGCCCTTTAGGACAAAGGGTGACTCCTGTTCGGAGAATACCCTGCAGAGGAGCCGATGGAAGTAGAAGTTCCTGATGGCGTCGTTCGTATCAAGGGGTGACGCCTTCGCCGCCTCCTTGACAGCCATCTCGAGCGCTCGCGGAGACTTATACGCTGGCACTTGTTCCCACCCTTCGTATTGCAACGTGGCCGAGCTCGTCGAGCCTGACCAGTTCCAAGGGCCCTCCATGCTCCAGACCTGAGGCCGCACAGAGCCGTTGATAGGACTTGGCACCCAGTAGCGACACGAGCTTGGATATGTCAAACGGACCAGAGCCGTAGCTCCTGAGCGAGTCGAGGAAGACGTCTGAGACGAGCGAAAGGTCGAGGTCGGCGGCGACGAGGTCGCTAATCGTCCGCTCAGGTCTCGTCACCGGGATGCCTCTGACCCACATCACGTCGTCCATCGCGAGGCGTTCCGTCCGAAAATGCACTTCCTCGCGGCGGCTGTTGAACCTAGTCGGCGTCGCAATCTCCCATGGCGTCGGCCTCAGGTCGCCGACGTCGAGGACATACGCTGCCGTCGCACCGCATGCGGCAACGCCGTCAAAGCCCGCCCCCCTGCGCTCGTATGTGAACGCCTCGGGCGAGGTGAGCTTGTATACGGCCCGCAGCGAGTCGAGCCCGTCGTCCATGGCGGAGGTGAGCCGGTAGGCACCATGCCCTACCCGCTCGATGTAGCCCGCCTTCGCCGACTGCGAGAGCGCATAGCGCGGTATGCCGAAGCGAGCTGCCTGCCCGCTCGTGAAGACGCCGTCCTCCGAGGCAGCCAGCTCACTGATCTCTGCTCTGTTATCCCTCTTCTTCATGTTGCGATAGTAGCATATTTTGCTACTATCGCAACATGCTTTGAGTTGACATTCTAGACAAGCAGCATGCGGTGCGCACTTTACTCTAATCTCACAATCCCGTACGTGCCTCTCAAAAGGACTCCTCACACAATAAGCGGAAGAAAGAGCTGCGCGAGCCCCAGGAACAGGAGGAAACCCAAGACGTCTGTCGCCGTGGTCACAAAGATGCTGCTCGACACCGCAGGATCCTGGTGACAAGCCTTAAGAACGACGGGCACCAGAAGCCCAGAGGTCCCCGCAATGACCATGTTGCCCACCATGGCGGCAAGCACGACGAGCGAGAGGTACAGGTTACCATACACCGCGGCTACCACCACGCCGGTCACAAGTCCCACCGCAAGCCCGTCGATGGCCCCCGTGATGGCCTCCTTCGCCAGGCCGGCAAGGACCCCCGCCTTG
>CADCPM010000020.1 GCA_902803315.1 uncultured Coriobacteriaceae bacterium | reverse complement strand
GCCTTCTGCCTACACATACTTATACGCCATGCGGGCGGACGCGTCCCAGGTTTCCTTCGACTTTCCCACCGATCGCAAGAGGTGTCCCCAAGCGGTGCGGCCGCACGTGCCACTGCTGCGGTCGCGTCGGGCGTGCGCGCGACAATCGCCCAGAGAGCCAGGCGCAGCGCCCGTTCGCGTCCGATGAATTCGAGGTAGTCCACGAACGCCGCGAGGCGCTCGTGGACCTTCGACCGCGACGTCCCGTGCCTTAGTCCAGGTCCTCGCCATTACTCGCGATTACCTTTTGATAATAGTAGAAGGAATCCTTGCGCGCGCGATGCAGGTCGCCCGTGCCATCGTCGTGCTTGTCCACGTAGATGAAGCCGTAGCGCTTGCGCATCTCGCCCGTGCCGGCGCTCACGACGTCGATCGGTCCCCACCAGGTGTAGCCGATGAGGTTCACGCCGTCTGCCACGGCCTCGCCCATGTCCTTCACGTGCTTGCGCAGGTAGTCAATGCGATACGGATCGTGGATGCGCTCCACGCCGTCCTCCACGACGACCTCGTCAAACGCGCCCAAGCCGTTCTCCACCACCATAAGGGGGATGTTGTCGTAGCGGTCGGCAATCTCGTTGAGGAAGATGCGCAGGCCCGTGGGGTCTATCTGCCAGCCCCAGTCGGAGGCCTCAAGATAGGGATTCTTGCCGCCCATGGTCATGTTACCCTGCATCTGCTCGGCATCCGGGTGGGTGGTCACCGTGTTCGTCTGATAATAGCTAAAGGTGTAGAAGTCTATGATGCCCTCGGAGAGGATCTTCTCGTCCTCGGCCGTTATGTTGAGCTCGATGCCCTGCTCTTCCCACATGCGCTTGGCGTAGTAGGGATAGTGGCCGCGCACCTGCACGTCGGAACAGTACCAGTTCATCTGACGCATGTTCGCCTGATTGAGAAGCACGTCGGCGGGGTCGCACGTGAGCGCGTAGGTTGGGATGAAGGCAATCATATTGCCCATCTTCACCTCGGGATAGTTGTCGTGCGCGTACTTTATGAGCTTGGCGCTGGCCACGAACATGTGGTGCACCGCCTGGAAACGCTCGGTGGCCGTGCGGTCCACCTGGGCCATGGTGCCGGTGAAGCCCTTGATGAGGCCAGTGGAAAGCGGGGCGCCCATGTTCATGAGGCCGATGTTGATCTCGTTGAAGGTGAGGAAGTACTCAACCTTGGAATGGAAGCGGTCGAGCACCGTCTTGCCATAGCGGAAGAACAGGTCGATGAGGTCGCGGGAGAGCCAACCGTCGTACTTCTCCACCAGCGCATAGGGCAGCTCGTAGTGGGAGATGGTCACCAGCGGCTTGATGCCGTGAGCCGCGCAGCAGTCGAAGACCTTGTCGTAGAACGCGAGGCCGGCCTCGTTGGGCTCCTCCTCCATGCCCGTGGGGAAGATGCGCGTCCAGTTGATGGACATGCGGAACACCGTCCAGCCCATCTCGGCAAAGAGCGCGATGTCCTCCTCGTAGTGGTGATAGAAGTCCGTTGCCTCCCAGCTGGGATAGAGCGCGTTGGGATCGAATTCCGCGTCGATCTGGCGCGGGGTGTTGATGTCGCCGCCCCTCATGTGGTCGGGCACGCTCGCACCCTTGCCGTCGACGTCCCACGCACCCTCATACTGATTTGCGGCCGTGGCGCCGCCCCACAAGAATCCTTCTTTCATGCGCATATGCTTCCTCCTCTTGCCTTTCCTTCCTTTTCCCTTTGCCGGGCGTGAGCCCAGCCAGTACCGTATTTAGTATTACTTATAATGAACAACTGGTTATCCGCAATTACCATGGACGGGCGCAATCGTCGCCCCAGCGTCAGCTATCGCGCGCACCCTCGCGCCTGCGCAGTCCCGCACGCGCCCTCGCGCCCGTGCGCCAGCGCGGTCCCGCATGCGGCTCCGCGCTCGCTTCGCTCGCTCACTTCGTGAGTCGCCGCATGCGGGACCTCGCGGGCGCAAACGCACCCTCCACGCATTCTTCCAGCCATGCCGTGTACTCGTCGTCTGGGCCCCAAAAGCCCACATAGCGCGCACGATATCGTTCGTATTGCCCTGTGGGAGGACAGTGGGTAAGCACGTAGTCCACCGCACCCACGCGCCTCGCCGCATCCGCGATGCGCCTTCGCTCCTCCCTATTCGGCACCTCCTGAGGCCACCAGCTCCTATGCGGCACGCGCCATTCCTTGTCGATGGAGTGCGCTCCCCGGCACACGAAGAACGAGTGCCCACCAATGGAGTAGGTCTACCCACGCATGAGATGCATAACGTGCGGGCGCACGTCCTGCACCTTGCCGCCATAGCGCTCGACTACCGACAACGCATCGAGCATGTTGAAGTTCTCGTGGTTGCCGTCCAAAAAGAGGGTCGTCCAGGGCTGACGCTCGAGCCAATCGAGCCGCGACGACTCGCCCCTGCTGGGAGGGTCCGCCCACAGGAGGCCAAAGTCCCCAAAATAATGAGGCAGTCGTCTCGCGTGAGACTCTTTGCCGTGGTCGCGAACTCCTCGATTTTGGCGATGTCCATCTCGCCATGCGTATCGCCCGTCAAAAAGACCGCCATGCACGCACCACCTCATAGCCCGCGGACTCGAGCGCGTCGCATGCCGTTCTGAGGTCGTCTTGCCTAACCAGCACGTAATCCGTGTCGTAGGTCGAAACCGCAAAGATCGCCACGTCGGAACGCGCGAGCACGCCACTTATGTTGGCCAGTATTCCCACGAGCGAGAAGTCCAGCTGACCCTCCACGCGCATTGCCCGCCACCCGTCCTCACGGGCGAGCGTCTGCGGGGGCACGCACGACGTTGGGCACACAACCGATATCTCCCTATCGGTTACTCCCACGAAGGTCAGCTCACGCGAGAGGTCGGCGTCCGCAAGGCTCTCCACCTTGCAGACGCTCAAGGGAACTGCAAACGTTGCGATTCTCATATGATGCCACTATCCAACGCGCACGACAACGGTGCCAAAACGCGAGTCACCGTCGTAGGCGGCATCCCACAGGTAGCCGTCCTTGCTGCCCCTTGCGGCTGGCGAGCCCGCGGGAACCATTATGTAAGGGCCCGCCACGCCAGACGACAGCCCGTCTGCCGACCCTCGCCAGTTCTCGCCGCTCAGATGGCACTTGTCAATAACGTAGTCCAGGCTCTCGCCCCAAAAATGCACGCGCATAACGCGCCACTTCATGCCGGTTAGGAGCGGGCTTTGCTCGTTTGAGGTGGCCTTCGTATAGCCTGGGGTGTTTTCCGGCGGTACCGTGCTCTGCTCAAACACGAACTGCGTGCCATACTCAGACAAGTAGACGGCGCAACCTTCCCCGTAATAGTCGAGCCAGAAGTTGTTGTCGAGCATCCAGCTGTGTACGGTCTGTGGCGTGCGATCGAAGTACTCGAAGAAGTTCCATACCTCGTCCATGTAGCTGGTGCTCGAAAACGATGCAGGCCCGTAACCTGTAGAGGCAGCGCTTGGTGCCGATTCCTGCTGCTGTGTTTGCTGCGATGGCTCCGATGACGAGCTGGACTGTGCGGGCGCCTCTTCCTGCGGCCTCGCCTTTGCGACCACGAGCTTTACGGTTGAGCCCTCGTTTGCCGTGGCTCCCTCCGCAGGGTCGGAGCTCAGAACCGTCTGGGGCGTCTCGTCTGAGTACTCCTCCGTAACGCTCGCCTTAAGTCCCGCGCTTTCCAGGTTGACACGAGCCGAATCGAGCGAAAGACCCTTTGTCGAGGGAACGCTCACCGTCTTTGGCGAAGCGGACGTTTGCGCCTTTACGGACGAGGAGGCGGACGACGAGTTGGCGCCTATGCCCTTGCCGTTGTTGCCTAAAACAAAGAAGGCAATGGCAGCAATCGCGGCAACGGCCACGATGCCGCCAACGACTATGGGTACAGGAGACTTCTTCTTTTGCGGCTGTGGAGGCGCCGCCTGAGCGGGTGCCGGTGCGGCGCCAGGCTGAGCGACATTTTGCGTAAACCCTTGCGCCGACGCACGCGCGGCGGCATTTGGCATCGTATCCTGCTGGATTGGAACGCCTTGAACCTGAGCTTGAGGTTTAGGTTGAACCTGAGTCTCCGCAGCCGTCACGCGAAGCGAATCAATCTCGGCTGCCGGCATTCCAAGCACACGCCCCACAGCGCATGCGATGCAGCGCGCGGTTTTGTGAGCCGCCTCGTCACTTATCATGCGCTCTTCCACGAGGTAGAGCTCCGCCCGCTGAGAAGCCACCATTAAGTCGCTTATACTAGGCGACGGCGTCTGCGAAACCTCAGCAAATGGTGCGCAAAGCTTCTCCTCGCAGTTGTTCTTGAATACCTGCATCTCTTGGGACGTCTGGTCACACAAGTCCAGAACGTACGACAGCAGCTTGCGTGGCTGCCTCAAAAGGAGCAAGCCGCCCATCTGCAACGTTTGGACCAGCGCTTGTTCCAGTTCCATACGCCACCCTCCAATACGCGTGAGGTACAACAGTCTACACGGACAGTATATACGTAGTTGAAGCAAAGCGTGCATAAGGGGACGGCCCCTTATGCACGCTTTTGAGTACAATATGTTGAGTTACGAAATCCATCGAAAGTGAGAAGACCTATGCCTGACTACGATTCCAGCCGCCTGCATGTGGTGGACCACCCGCTGGTGCAACACAAGTTGTCGCTGCTGCGCGAAAAGAACACCTCCACCAAGGACTTCCGCAACCTCGTTACCGAGCTAGCAATCTTTGAGGGCTACGAGGCACTGCGCGACCTGCCCCTAGAGGACGTGGAGGTCCAGACTCCCCTGGAGGTTACCACGTGCAAGCGCATTAGCGGCAAGAAGCTCGCCATCGTCCCCGTTCTTCGCGCTGGACTTGGCATGGTGGACGGCCTTTTGACCCTCGTGCCCAACGCGCGCGTTGGGCATCTGGGCATGTATCGCGACGAGGTTACCCACGACCCCGTCTCGTACTATTGCAAGCTTCCCGAAAACATCAACCAGCGCACGTGCCTGATCTTGGATCCAATGCTCGCGACGGGCGGCTCTCTTACTGCGGCCATCCAGTTCCTGCGTGGTGCTGGCGCCCGCGACATCCGCTGCCTTACGCTGGTGAGCTGTCCCGAGGGCATCAAGCGCGTGCTCGACTTTAGCGAGTACGTCCACCTCTATACCTGTGCCGTGGACCGCGAGCTCAACCAGAGCGCCTATATCCTGCCCGGTCTGGGCGACGCCGGCGACCGCATCTTCGGCACGAAGTAACACCTCAACCCTGGGTTAGGGGCAGTCCCCAAGTTAGGATTCTCCGAAACCCCAACTTGGGGACTGTCCCCTATTTGGGGTCAAGGCCATCAGCAATGCCTCGCACCCCCGTCGCACGTCGGCATAAGTCGTGTCGTAGTCGTCGGTATACCATGGATCGTCGATCTCGCGCGGTTTCGAGGTCCAGTCGAGCAGCAGGTGCACCTTGCCCTCAGGATCCGACCCCAGGATGCGCAGCATGTCGCGTCGGTTCTCCTCGTCCATGCCCACGATCAGGTCGTAGCGCCCATAGTCCGCCCTGGTCATGGCCCGCGACCTGTGTCCCCCGCAGGAGACGCCATGCTTGCGCAGCACCTCCTGCGTGCCGGGATGCACGCCCCATCCCAGGGCGTCGCGCGTTGCCGCAGCAGAGTCCGCCACGATCGCACCCTCGAGCCCCGCCTCGCGCACGATGTGTCGCATCACGTACTCGGCCATGGTCGAGCGGCAGATGTTGCCGTGACACACGAAGAGTATCCTTGTTGCATCGTTTCTTCCATCGTTTCTTCCCATAGCCACACTTCCCTACTCACCGATGCGCTGCCAACATAATCCCACCTCAAGCCTATACTTATGTCACGTCCGTATGCAATGGTTAGGGGGCATTATGCTTCGAGACTTCGCGAAGGCAGCAAAACCAAGCAAACAGGAGAGAAAACAACGCGTAATAGCAGAGCAGGCAAAGCTTGCCGCAAACCAATTACGCATAAAAGAGGCCAAAGTCCCCATAATGATCATATTCGAGGGCTGGGATGCAGCCGGCAAGGGCACGGTACTCTCTAAGGTCATCCGCGCTCTGGACCCGCGCTTCTTCCAGGTCGCCACCATGGACAACGAGCCGTCAAAAGACGAGCTTCGGTACCCGTTCCTTTGGCGCTACCTCGTGGAGCTTCCGGCCGAGGGACAATTCACGTTCTTCGACACCTGCTGGATGGAGGCGGTCACCAGGGGACTCTATTCCCACGAGCTCGACCAACGCGCCTACGACAAGCGCATCGACTCCATAAACACCATCGAGCGCCAGTTGGTCGACAATGGCTATCTCGTGATGAAGTTCTTCTTCCACATTAGCAAGAAGGAGCAGAAGAGCCGCCTGGACGCGCTTGCGTCGCACGAGAGCACGAGCTGGCGCGTGAGCGAGAAGGACTACGAGGAAAACCAGGCGTACGACGAGTACCTGGACATCTACAGCCGCTACCTGCGCGACACCAATCGTTCCGCCGCCCCCTGGTACATAATCGACGCCAAGGACCGCAGCTGGGCGACGGCACAAGTCCTCGAGTTCATAAACATGGGCATAGACGTCGCCATCCACAACAAGGGCTACTCGTCTCCCCCGCGTCAGAACGTCTATCCCCTGCAGAGGATGCCACTGCTCCGCGACATTTCCCTGGAAGACAAGGAAATCGAGCAGGACGAGTATCGCAAGGAGCTTAGGCAGCTGCGCACCCGCCTGCGCATGCTCCACAACGAAATCTATCGCAAGCAGATTCCCGTGGTCATCGCCTACGAGGGCTGGGACGCGGCCGGAAAGGGCGGAAACATCAAGCGAATGACCGCGGCACTGGATCCGCGCGGATACCGCGTGTTCCCCATCGCGAGCCCCGAGCCCGCCGAGAAGGCCAGGCACTATTTGTGGCGCTTCTGGAAGCGCCTGCCCAAGACCGGCCACATCGCCATCTTCGACCGCACGTGGTACGGTCGCGTAATGGTGGAGCGCCTGGAGGGCTTTTGCACCGAGAACGACTGGCAGCGTGCCTACAACGAGATCAACGAGTTCGAGCATGAGCTCGTACAAGCGGGCACCGTTGTTATAAAATTCTGGGTGCAAATCGACAAGGAAACCCAGCTCGCGCGCTTTACCGACCGACAGAACACGCCGGAGAAGCAGTGGAAGATAACCGACGAGGACTGGCGCAACCGCGAGAAGTGGGACCAGTACGAGGAGGCGATCGACCAGATGCTGCAGCGGACGAGCACCACGTTTGCCCCTTGGTACGTGCTCGAGTCGAACGACAAGCGCTACGCGCGCATAAAGGCGCTGCGCATCGTGATAAAGGAGCTGGAGCGCGCCTGCAAAGAGGCCAAGTGAGCATGCGCAGAGGCACGGGAAGAGGTTGATCGCTCGTGGAGCAAAAAAGAGGCAGCACACTTAAGTTCGCCCTCATAGGCGGCATAGTCGTCGTCCTTGTGCTGGTCTTGGGAACCATTTGGACGGGCCGCATGGCACGCACCGACACCGAGGACGCGGTGCACTCCGTGAGCCGCCTGTACATGGACGAGCTCGCGGGCAGGCGCGAGCAGGTCGTGTCGGCGAACCTGGCCACCAACGTGCGCAACCTCAACGTTGCCGTCGGGCTGCTTACCGACGACGACCTAAGCAGCGTCGAGAGCCTGCAGCGGTATCAGTCGCGCATGAAGCAGCTCTACGACCTCGACAAGTTCGCCTTCGTGGACGACCAAGGGCTCATATACACCGCGCTGGGAACGCAGGACAACATCGGCGACTACGGCTTTGACTACAAAAACCTCACCGGCCCCAGCATAACGGTGCTCAACGAGCGTGGCAACAACAAGAAGGTGGTAATAGCCATACCCACCAAGGACCTGTCCCTCGAAGGAAGGTCCCTCGTCGCATGCTTTATGGAAATCGACATGGAAAAGATGCTGCAGGGCTTCTCGCTGCAGTCCGACAACTCCGGCACCACCTTCTGCAACATCTACACCAAGGACGGGGTGGCGCTCTCGAACATGGTCCTGGGTGGCCTTGCCAGCGAGGACAACCTCCTGGACGCGCTGAATCAGGCCAAGTTCGAGGACGGCCGGACCGCGGAGGACGTAAGGCGCGACTTCGAGGCCGGACGGGGCGGCGTGGTTTCGTTCACCTACAACGGAATCCTGGAGACGTTGGACTACGTGCCCGTTGAGGGCACCAATTGGATGCTCTCCTACCTCATTCGCGAGAACGTGATCAGCAGCCAGATCAGCTCGGTGACGGACGGCATCGTCATGCGAAGCCTCCTGCAGTCGGGCGTTGCGGCGGCCGTGCTCATCGCGCTGTTTGGCGTAATCATTAGCCAAACGCGCAAGAGCGCGCGCCTCGCCCTGGAGAAGGAGACCTCCGAGGCCGAGAACCGCGTTAAGCGCGAGGAGCTTGAGCGGCGGCTGGAGCTGCAGGAAAAGCTGCTGCAGCAGGAGTCGCTCCGCGTGGAGCAGGACAACATGATCACGGCGCTTGCCTCCGACTACCGCAGCGTGTACTACGTGAGCCTGGACGAGGACAAGGGCATATGCTACCAGGCCGACCACCAGCTGAGTGGCGACCTCAAAGAGGGCGACCACTTTGCCTTCCACGAGACCTTCGTAAAATATGCCAACGACTACGTCGCGGAGCCTTACCGCCAGGAGTTCCTGGACTTCATAGAGCCCGATACCATTCGCAAGCGACTCGGCAAGTCGTCCATCATTGCCTATCGCTATCTCACGATTCGCGACGGCAAGGAGTCGTACGAGATGCTGCGCATGGCCGGCGTGAGGCACGTGGACGAGCGCGAGGACGGCATCGTGCACGCCGTTGGCGTGGGCTTTACCGACATAGACGCCGAGATGCGCGAGTCCATGGACAAGAACCAGGCGCTGAGCAGCGCCCTCACCGCGGCCGAGGAGGCAAGCAAGGCGAAGACGGTCTTCCTCTCCAACATGAGCCACGAGATCCGCACGCCCATGAACGCGATCATAGGCCTGGACAACATAGCCTTAAACGACGCCACCATCTCCGACAAGACCCGCGACTACCTTGAGAAGATAGGCAAGTCGGCCGACCACCTGCTCACCCTTATCAACGACATCCTGGACATGAGCCGCATAGAGTCCGGCCGCATGACGCTCAAGAACGAGGAGTTCTCGCTTCCCCAGCTCATCGAGCAGATCAACACGATCTTTGGCGCACAGTGCAGGGAGCGCAGCATAGCCTACGAATGCCAGGTGGACGAGAGCATGGACGACTGCTACATCGGCGACGGCATAAAGCTGCGCCAAGTTCTTATCAACATACTGGGCAACGCGGTGAAGTTCACGCCGGAGGGCGGGTCGGTGCGGTTCGAGTCCTCGCGCGTCGCCCAATACGAGGGCAAGTCCACCCTGCAATTCGTAATTGCCGACACGGGCATTGGCATGAGCGAGGAGTTCCTCCCCCACATCTTCGACACCTTTACGCAGGAGGACTCGTCTTCCACAAACAAGTACGGAAGCTCCGGTTTGGGCCTGGCCATTACCAAGAGCATCGTGGAGATGATGAACGGCAACATAGACGTCGTGAGCACCAAGGGCGAGGGCACGACCTTTACCGTTACCGTGACGCTCATGAACGTGGAGCAGGGAGCCTCGACTGGCGCCGCAGACGAGATCGTGCCGCACGAGATGAGCGTGCTCGTGGTGGACGACGACCCCATAGCCTGCGAGCATGCCAGGCTCGTGCTGGAGAGGGCCGGCATCGCCGCCGAGGTCGTGCAGTCCGGCGCCGAGGCGGTGGAGCGCGTGAAGCTGCACCATGCCCGTCGCGACCCCTACAACCTCATCCTCGTGGATTGGAAGATGCCCAACATGGACGGCGTCGAGACCACGCGGCAGATACGGGCCATAACCGGAGATCGCTCTGCCATCATTATCCTTACCGCCTACCGCTGGGACGACGTGCTCGGGGAGGCGCTGGAGGCCGGAGTGGACAGCTTCATATCCAAGCCGCTCTTCGCGGCCGCCGTGCTGGAGGAGTTCAAGTCCGCGTTGCGCAAGCGGGGCGGAATCGAAGTCGGTGCGAAGGCGAACCTTACAGGCAGAAGGGTGCTTCTCGCCGAGGACGTGGACATCAACGCCGAAATCATGCAGATGGTACTGGACATGCGCGAGATCGGGTGCGAACGCGCAGAAAACGGCAAGATTGCCGTTGAGATGTTCGCCTCGAACCCAGCCGGCTACTACGATGCGATCCTCATGGACATCCGCATGCCCGAGATGGACGGTCTTGAGGCGACCTCGCGCATTCGCGCCATGGACCGCGAGGACGCGAAGGCCATTCCCATAGTGGCGCTTACCGCGAACGCGTTCGACGAGGACGTGCAGCGCAGCCTGCAGGCCGGACTCAACGCGCACCTTACCAAGCCCGTGCAACCCGACGCGCTCTTCGACACGCTCGAGGGCCTCATTCGGGACTGACGTTTCCCACAAATAAACTTCCGTTCGCTCGCGCTCGGCTTGCCTATACTGTTCACGTTTTGGGAGACTCCCAATTCCTGGCACAGACGAAAGGAAGTCCATGAGCAAGCAAACGGAACAGGCCAATAACGGCGCCGGACTGAGTGTTATAGGCGTCGTTATTGGAATAGTAGGGTGCGTAATCATTACCGCCTCGTCAGTCTATACGGCGCTCAAGATGGGCGCCCTCCCCTGGCCCACGATCTTCACCTCCATTACCGCGCTCATGCTGCTGCGTCTATTCGGACACCGCAGCCTAAACGAGGCCAACGTCACGCAGATAATCATGTCGGCAGGCTCCATGGTCGCGGGAGGCTTGGCCTTCACCATTCCCGGCATCTGGATGCTTGGCTACACGGACCAGGTCGGTTGGGCGCAGATGCTGCTTGTAGCGCTTGCGGGCACCTTGCTGGGCCTCGTGTGCACGGCGCTCATCCGCAAGCGGATGGTGGAGGAGTCCGACCTCGAGTATCCCATAGGCGTGGCTGCGGCCGAGACGCTCACCGTGAGCCAGGCGGGGGGAAAGACCGGCGCCAAGCTCTTTGGCTCCATGGCAGTCGCTGGCATATGGAGCCTCGCGCGAGACGTGTTGGGCGTCATTCCCGCCATGCTGTTCGCGATTCCCATTCCCGGCGTCGCCTTTGGGCTGTACAACTCGCCCATGCTGCTTTCGGTGGGCTTCCTCGTGGGAGGAACCGCCATGGCCTTCTGGTTTGGCGGGGCGGTGTTTGCAAACCTCGGCATTGTCGTAGGAGGCACGGCCATGGGCCTTTGGGACGTCGTTGGCGCCCAAGGCATCGTGCAGAGCCTGGGCATGGGCCTCATGATGGGCTCGGGCATCGGCGTGGTCGTTCGCGACATCATACCCAAGGCCGTAAGGCAGCTGCGCGCGCGCAAGAACGTCCAGGGTTCCGCTACGGGCGGCGGGACGAGCGGCCTGCGCCGCATGGACGCCGGCGGGCTTGGCCTCATGGCCGCGGCGGCGGCCCTGCTCGTGTGCTTTGGGCTGGGCCTCTCTCCCTTGGCGACCATCATCGTGGTGGCCTTGGGCTTCGTGACCACCATCATGAGCGCGCAGTCCGTGGGACAAACCGGCATCGACCCCATGGAGATCTTCGGTCTTATCGTCCTTCTGGCCATTGCCGCCCTGGGCGAATCCAGCCAGGTGAAGCTCTTTTACGTTGCCGGCGTGATTGCCGTGGCCTGCGGCCTTGGCGGCGACGTGATGAGCGACTTCAAGACGGGCCACATCCTGGGCACCGACCCTCGCCAGATGTGGATAGGCCAGGCCATCGGCGCGCTCTTGGGCACCGTCGTCTCGGTGGCGGTTATGACGGCGCTGGTTGGCGCCTATGGCACCGGCGCCTTCGGTCCCGGGCAGACGTTCGTCTCGGCCCAGGCCTCCGTGGTCGCCACCATGGTATCGGGAATCCCCAACCTCCCGGCGTTCGTAACAGGCCTTGCGGCAGGCATCGCGCTCTACTGCCTGGGCCTGCCCTCCATGATGATCGGCCTCGGCGTGTACCTGCCGTTCTACATGTCGCTCACCGCACCCATCGGCGCCCTGGTAAAGCTCGTCTACGACCGCTTCCGCGGCAAGGACCACGAGGAGGAAGGCATTGTAATAGCCTCGGGCCTGCTCGGCGGCGAGTCCATTGTGGGCGTGATCGTCGCCTTGGTGACGGTGGCCATGAGCCTCATGGGATAGTCCCAAAAAAATCGCCAGGCCCGGAAGGGGTGTGGAGAGCGCCGCGCTCAAACAGTCTGCGCTTCGCGCAGAAACTCGTGCGGCTTGCTCTCCACACCCCTTCCGGGCCTGGCGATCTCTTTGTGGCATGAACGTGTGGACTCGGCTACTTCCTGCCTGCCAACCAGCGTCGGTGCGACACGGTGCGCGGGGCTATCATGGAGCGGGGCTCATCGGGGAAGGTGATGACGTTTTGCGCGCCATCGTTCCAAAGCTCAAGCACGTCCTCGGCCTCCTCGATGAGGTTCTCTATGTCGATCAGGCCATACATGCGCATGGGAAGCACGAACAGCGGGATGCGAATCTTGCCCTCCTTAACCGCACGGGCCGCGGGATACTCCAAATGCGGGCACAGCAGGGCCACGTCCACCTCGTCCTGACGATCGCGCTGCACGCCACTGGAGAACGCCATCTCGCCGCCGCCATACAGGGCCCCAAACGGAATGAACTCCAAGAAGACCTTGTCTGTGAGGCCCTTCTCCTCAAGCTGCTTGTTCAGATGTGCCGCCATGGTTGACGACGAAAAGCCTCCACCACAGCAGATTGCGATCCTCAGCATAGCCACGCTCCCCTTTCCGATGCGCCTCTTATATTTAATCTGATTCTATTATTGCGCATCATGCACCTATTGTGCGTTCCAAAATGTATCGCAACGACGCATGGCAACCCAATCAACACGCTCGATTTGAACCTATGAGGCGCCCATTCTTGTCGCATGCGTTCCAATTTGTTCCACGCAGGTTCATTGCTGTGCTAACGTTAGGAAAACGGGATGGAGGTCGTATGGCACACGACGAAGATCGCGCCTATGCCTTTGCGGAAGAGTCTTCGCGCGGCATGCCAGGTTCCATAAAGTCTGTGGCGGATTTGCTGCTTGGCGAGGGCACGGGAATCTGTGACCTCACCATGGCCCAAATCGCCGCACGCGCATACACTTCCAAGCCAACGCTCGTGCGATTTGCCAAGCAAGCGGGATATGCCGGCTGGAAGGACTACCGCCAAGATTTTTTGAAGGCATCCGAACGCATGGAGGCGGAGCGAGCGCTTCAGGCAGACGTAAACGTCAACTATCCCTTTGATGAAGGTGCGTCCGTTAAGGAGGTCGCAGACAAGATCGCACGCATCCAGTCCCTGGCCGCCAACGAAGTTAAGGCTCACCTGGACTACGACGCCCTCGCGGGAGCTGCGGCGGCACTCCTCAGCGCAAACCGAATCGTTGTCCTTGGGGCCCAACACAACCGCGATCGCGGCCGCGTTCTCGCAAAGAACCTTGGCAGCATTGGCATTCCCTGTTATGTACCCATCGCAGACGAGGCAGGACCTCTGGCTCTTTGTCTTGCGCCCAACGACTGCGCCATCGCCATATCCTATTCCGGCAGCCTTTCTCACCCGCCCCTGGTCTTTGTTCCAGAGCTTAATGACAAGGGCGTCGTTACCGTAGCCGTTACGAATGGGGAAAGGAGCACTTTGGGCGCCATTGCCAACCATACGCTCGCCTTCCCACCTTTGGAGCACTATCACAATAAGATCGGCGCCTTCTACAGCGGCGCATGCACGTCGCTCATTCTCGACCTTCTGTACGCGTCATGCTATGCACAGCAGTACGCTCACAGGCAGGGCGTCCGTGAGCGTACCGTTAGCGGCATGCATGGCATCATGCCCGAAGACTTTTCGTGATTCGGGCTCCTGCCCCTCCCTGCCCTTAGCGCAAGTCCCGCGTGGCGTCGTCCATTATGCGCAGCTGAGCGATGGTCTCCTCGGGTTTTACGAGTTGGGGTGCGCCGTTGGCAACCGTCTCGTAGAGTGCCTCGAAGAACTGCGCGTACGAGCTGCGAACCGGCTCCACGCGCTCCTCGTGCATGGTGCCGTCGGCGTCAAAGTAGCGCAGCGTCCCCCACTGCTCGGGCGTGTCTAGGCCAAAGTCCGCGTGACCCGCTGGCAGGTAGAAGTGCTTGAGGTCGCGCTCCTGCTGGTCCTTCTCTTGGCGGATGTAGGTTCCCATCTCTCCATATACCTCAAAGCTGGGACGCTGGATGGCGCAGGTATAGTTGGCTGCCGCCGTGGCCTTTATACCCAGCTCGTCGTAGTAGAGGTCGAAGTCGAAGTACATGTCGGGGTGACCCTCGCCACCGAGCTGGCGAGCCTCCGCGTTCCAGCGGTCGGGAATGCCGAACCACGAGATGAGCTGGTCGATGCAGTGACAAGAATGGCCGTATACGATGCCGTTCATGCGGTCGTAGGGCGCGTTGTTGCTCATCTCCACGAACTCGGTGCGCCAGTAGTCGTAGTGCGTCACAACCTCAAAGACGTGCCCGAGCTTTCCGGACTCCATGACCTTCTTTGCGGTGAGGAAATCCGAATCGAAGCGGCGGTTCTGATAGCACTGCACCGTTACGCCCTTGCTGGCTGCCAAGTCGAAGAGCTCCTCTCCCTGCTCTGGCGTCTCGGCGAAGGGCTTGTCGCACACCACGTGCTTGCCGGCCGTGAGCGCAGCCTTGGTAAGGGCGTAATGCGTCTGGGGTGGCGTGCTTATCTCCACGATGTCGATTGCGGGATCGGCGAGCATGTCGTCCATGCTGGTGACGTACTCCACCCCGGGAAGCGCCGGCCAGGCCTCATGGCTTATGTGGCGGGCCTGAATGGTCTTGATGCGAAACTTGTTGGGCAGCGTCATCGAGAAGGGCGCGTGGTAGCGGTTGGTGCCCTTTCCGTTGCCTATGAAGCCGATGTTTAGAATGCGGTCTGCCATGGTGCGCTCCTCTGGATGAGTTTGTGTACATGGCACCATGTTACAGGGCTATCGCGCTGCCCCAACCTAGGGACAGGCCCCGAGTTCGGATTCTTCACAATCAAAACTCGGGGACCGACTCCTCGGAACCGAGCTCCAAGGGCACCTCGTGGTCGATGGGCTTGGCGTGCACGCCGATTACCTCGCCGTTGGCCAGGCGCTACTGCAGGTCCCTGACGAGTTTTTTCTTCTTGCCGCGGGGGTTGCCGGGATCGGCCGCCGTGAGGGCGGGGTTGCCGGGATCGCGCGCAGTGAGGGCGGGGGTTGCCGGGATCGGCCGCCGTGAGGGCGCGGAGCCTCACCACGACGATTTCGGGCAAGCCGTGCCCTCACTGCGGGGAATCCCAGCAAGGGGCTTCCTCACAGCGGCGATTCTCAGCAACCCGGTCCTCACTGCGGCAAAAGCCAGCAAGCGCACTCCTCACAACGCCGATTCCCGGCAACCCAATCCTCACAGCGCAAGAATCCAGCGAGCCAGCGCAGCCAACAATCTCGGCGTGCTCCATGCACATGCCCGCGTATAATCTCCTCTAGCACTTATCGATGCATACACGGGCATTCGGAATCCGAAACACGATTCGTTGCGTTGGAGGAAGCACATGGACAAAAACAACCTATTTGGCCGGGCAGTCGCCTTTGCGGTGGATGCGCATACGGGACAGCTACGAAAGGGAACAAAGCTCCCCTACGTTCTACACCCCCTTGAGGCCGCGACGATCTGCGCCACCATGACCGACGACGAGGATGTACTTGCCGCTGCGGCCTTACACGATACGCTTGAGGATACACCCACGACCAAACAGACCCTCGAGGAGCGTTTTGGCTCGCGCGTAACCGAGCTCGTGCTCGCACAAACCGAGAACAAGCGCAAGGATCAACCTGCCTCAGCGACGTGGCGGACAAGAAAGGAAGAATCCCTCGAGCACCTTCGCACAAGCGATGACCACCAAGCCAAGATGATATATCTCTCCGACAAGCTCTCGAACATTCGGAGCACCGCTCGCGACATGGAACATGCTGGCGACCATTTTTGGGAGAGGTTCAACCAGAGCGATCCGCTCCAGCATGCCTGGTACTACCTCTCTGTGTCCGAAATCCTCGAACCCGACTTCGCAGATACGCCGGCGTGGCAGGAATTCCACAAGACCGTGCACCAGGTCTTCGATCGGTATCTACAGGCGGAGACATAGAAATTTATCGACCTACGCGTATACGCATCCGCGAACTTGGGTATAAGAACCATCGGCGGCACGCCACCATAGCTCAAAGCGGAAGGAACAACCTCCATGACATAGTCCCATAAACGCATCGAACAGCGTAAAAGGCGATCACGAGACTAATTCGTTGAACACGTATGTCTCGGGGTCGCCTTTTTTCGTGCGCCGAGGGCGTACGTACGGACCTTGTCAACCGCACACCGGCGCAAGCCGGCCCAACGGAAACCGCCGGGGTAGCGCCCGGAAGGTCCGGCGGGTTATCGAGAGGCGCCGCAAGGCGCAGTCAAGGCTATGCATGGGGCATGGCAATTACACAGAATGGAGAAACCGCATGAGCAAGAAAGCTGCTACCACCACCAACGTACACGCCAACGACGTCACCACCAGTGCCGAGGCATTCGGCCGCTATCACACCTCGGGCGCGAGCCCCCTTACCTCCCGGGGCCTCGAGCTTCTCTCCATGCCCACCGCCCAGGCGAAGAGGCTCGGCGTTGAGCACCTCAAGGAGGCACGCATCGCAGGCGACCGCCTGGCCACCTGCGTTCTGGGCATGTGCGCCATGGAAGGCGTAGGCACAGAGCCCAATCAAGAGTCCGGCATGTGCCTCCTCATGGAGGCCGCCGACGCCGGCTCGCACAGGGCAGAGGACTACATAGCCCGTCACCTGCTTTCGAGCTGGCAGGCTCCGGAGCTCGTGAACGCAAGTGCCTTTACCGGCAAGGCCGCCAAGAAGGTAAGGCGCGAGAACGAGCGCCGTGTGCTCGCGCATCGTGAGGGCACCCGCCGCGCATGGCAATACCTGCGCGGACCGATTCTTCGCGGCGCCGTGACGCAGGACAGCCACCCAACCTTGCGCGACGTCTTCCACGACGTCGTATGGCGTGGGGAGGTCACCGACGCCGTGGAGCTTGACTGCTGCATGGTGCTCGGCGCTCGCGGAGACGCACGCGCAACCTACCTTGCCGCACTCGCCTACGAGCAGGGCCGCGGAGGCGTGCTGTGCCACGAGGTAGCGTGTCGGCTCATGGCCAGGGCCATGCGCATGGGCTACCACGATGCCATCGTGTGGGTGCGATTCGAGCGCAGGTCCGGTCGCATGCGCTAGAATACTTACTATCATTCACGAGGAGGCGACATAACATGGCATACGACCTACAACGCTTCAAGGCTGCTCAAGATCGAGACTACAACACGGCACTTGCCGAAATTCGTGCCGGCAGGAAGCGGTCCCACTGGATTTGGTACGTGTTCCCGCAGCTGCAAGGGCTAGGGCACAGCAACATGTGCGCGCTCTACGGCATACATGGCATGGGCGAGGCAGAAGCATACCTGGACGACGAGACCCTGCGCATGCGTCTCGTGGAAATATCACAGGCGCTGCTTGAACTCGAAGGACACGATCCCGTAGCCGTTATGGGCGGCATCGACACACTCAAGCTCCGCTCTTGCATGACGCTCTTCTCACGCGCAAGCAACACCGACCCCGTGTTCCAGGCGGTGCTGGACAAGTACTACCACGGCAGGCCGGACAAGCGCACCCTAAAGCTCTTGGCAGTCTCGTAGGACCCTAAAAAGGGGAACAGCCCCTAAGTTAGGGTTTTGCAAAACCCTAACTTAGGGGCTGTTCCCCTTTAGCACGCTTTCTACGAGGCAGAGTTGCTCTCGCCGTAGAACACGATGCTGTTCGACTCGATTTGCTGCGCGTCCATGAGTGCGGAACCGGCAGCGTTGTAGATGTCCTTGTCACTCATTCCCTCGGTGCTAAAGGCAGCGCCAACCGAAAGCGTAACCACAGCCAGATCGTCCGAGTCGTTGCTGAGTATGGTGTTCACCATCTCCACCTTGCTCACGATCACGTCGCGAAGGTCGGTGCTCATATTGGTCATGATCACCGCAAACATGTCGCTGTCGATGCGGCAGGGGAAGTCGGTCGAGCGGAACGCGTCCACCAGCGCGTCTGCCAGCCTCTTGAGCACCTCATCGCCCGCATCGTGCCCATACACCATGTTGTAGTCGGCAAACTCGTCGATCTCTATAAGGAGGAGCACGATGTCCCTGGTATGGGTCGCAAGGAAGTTGTCGTATCCGCTCCTGTTGCTTATGCCCGTAAGCGGGTCGCGCTCGGCAAAGGCGCGCAGTTGCTCAATGCGCTTGGCGTTGTCCTCATACATGGCGTTATAGGCATTTGCCAAATAGTGCAGCTCGTAGGCTCCGTCTGGCTTGAGCGGCTTTTGCGCGCTGATGCGCGTTACGTAGTTGCTCAGTGGCTTGAGCACATACATAAACAGGGCAAGGACGAACACCATAACGATGCACAGCAAGAGCGCCACCACGACCTTGAGCGCAAAGAGGAGGGTGTTCAGGGACTTTTGGTTTTTGTCGTTCGCCTCGTGCAGCTTCTCGAGCAACGCGTTGGAGCTCTGCTCTACCTTGTCCTTAATCTCTTGCTTAGCCTTGTTGTAGTCCTCGTTCAGAAGCAGGCTCTTTGCGATGTCATCGGCAGACCCGCTTGCAACATCGGCATTCACCTTCGACACGTCGGTCTTTGTCACCATATCCGGCAGGTCCTGAATCTTATAGTGGTCCGCCGCGAGCTTCATGGCCACCAGCTCGGTCTCCGCAAGCTCGTTGGAGGCCTCGAGCGCCTGCTCCAGCTCCTTTGCCGCCGCATCGTCTGACGAGAAGCTGCTGCGAAGCACTTCCACCGCCTTGCTGCGCGTGTCGTCAACCTGAATCTCGCGTACGTAGGCATCCAGGAACTCCCTGCGACCAGTTACCACGAACGAGCGTGCCTGCGTCGTAAGGTAGTCGGATGCCATCTGCAAGTCTGCGATCGCCTCGCTGCACTGGAGATACTGCTTCCTGGAAGCAGCCACCTCATCCTGCAGGTTGCCAATGCGGCTCGCAAGCGCGAAGGCCACAAATGCGAGCACAATCGCTATGAGGGTAACCACGCCGCCGAAAACTCGGATGCTGACGCCGCGAGTCTTGACCTTCTTCGTATCGTTTTCTTTCATGGTGTCACCGTTTCGTTAGGAAGCACTGTTGCTGGGTGCGTCGGAATCGTTCTCTGCCTCTTTGCGTTTTGCCGCTTCTTCCTCAAGCCGCTTCTTCTCGTTGCTCTTCTCGGCCACGGCTGCCGCCTTGTCGCGTGCGTGCAGGAAGGCGCGCGCGACCTGGGGGTCAAAGTGGGTGCCAATGCCCTCCTCGATGATGGCGAACGCCTTCTCGATGGGGAATCCCGCCTTGTAGCTTCGCTTGGAGACAAGGGCGTCGAAGACGTCTGCAACCGCCATGATGCGCGCCGAGAGCGGGATATCCTCGCCGGCAAGGCCGTAGGGATAGCCCGAGCCGTCCCACTTCTCGTGGTGGTAGGCCGCCAGGCGCTGCGCCTCGTCCAAATACGACGACTCGGACACGGCGCTCTTTGCGCTTTCCAGAATCTGCTGTCCGGCAATGGTGTGGCTCTTCATGATGGCGAACTCTTCTTCGGTCAAGCGCCCGGGCTTGTTCAGAATCGTGTCGGAGACCGCGATCTTGCCAATGTCGTGCAGAGGTGCCGACTGATATACGTTGGATATGAACTCGTTCGTGAGCTGATCGGAGCAAATGCCCTCACGACGCATTTGGTTCATGATGATCCTGGCGTAGGATGCCGTATTGCGCACGTGGTCGCCAGTAAACTTGTCACGGCTCTCGACGAGGTCGGCCATAACCATAATGAGGTTGCTCTGCATACGGTTGATGGTATCGCTCTGCTCGCGTGACTCGTCGATGTAGCGTACCGCCTCCTGGGCCATCTGCATAACGGCCAAATAGAGGTTCTCGAGCTCGTCGCCCGTGTGGATGTCCAGCGCCTCAATGGGTGCCAAGCTCTCTTTTCCAATGTCCTCACCGTTGAGCATGAAGCCGTTGGACGCGTGCGCAATCGAGTTTACGGGTATGATCACGCTATAGCGCGACAGCCAAAGGATAAAGGCGCACACCACCATGAAGAACGCGGCAAAGAGCACGATGATTCCCACGAGGAACGAGGCCTCGTCCGCAATGAGGCGATCCATGGAAACGTCCACGGCAACGTATGCCACCGTCTTTCCCAGGCGATTCTTGAGCGGTTTGTATACCGTGAGCAACCAACCATACGTCTCGTCGGAAATAACGGGCTCAATCTCGTCACCTGCCAAAAGCGAAGGCAGGGACTCCTTAAACGATTCGTCGAACTCGATCACGGCACCGGGGTCGGAGCCTGGCTCCTCCGCCGTATCGGGGTCCAGCACCACATGGCATCCGTCTGGCTGAATCTGATACACATACACGTACTGGACATTCCCAAAGGAATCGCGCATGGTAGCCAGCTTGTCCTCTACTTCCTTATATCCGGGGGCGGCGTCGCCCTCCTCCAAAAACTCGTTGACGCGCTCGGGATCCACCACGGATTCCATAAGCGTTGCGATGTCGTTCGCCTTTGTGCTTTCGGCCTCGATCATCGAGCGATGGTAGGAGAAGTAGCTGAATGCCGTCGTTGCCACGGCGACGATGGTAATGATGGCAGCGACGAGGATAACGACCTTGGTGGCAAGCGACACGCGCCGCGGCTTCTCGCTCATGACCTCGTCATACTCTTTGGGCGAAATGGGTGCCTGCTGCCAGGGGGCGAAGTCAAGCGAACTCAGGAAGCGCTCGGGCAGCATGTCGTACGCAAGCACGGCGAACAGGACCACGAGGGTCTTGTCTACAAAGTTGGTAAAGAACCCCGCAATCACCCGCGACAGGATTTCGTCAAGGCCCCACATGGCGTGGATTTGCTGTGCGACCGGCGTGGCAACGTCGCTCTCGAAGCCGCCGGGAGTCAGGGATAACGATATGACCGACCCCATAAGGCCGCACACAGCCGCAAGCATAAGCACCGTGAGCAGGGTGGTTGGCATCTTCTCGAACCATCTTCGCCGAGCCAAGTATGCCGTAATGATCGCAATAACGACGTTTACGACGCCATAATAGATTGACGCGCTCTCGGTAAGGCTGTTTACCAGATTGGTCGCATACCCAACGGCGATGCCTGGTACGTAGCCACCGATTATCGAGGCAAGAATGGTTCCCAGGCTATCCAGGTACACAGGCAAATCGAATAACAGCGCAATCCGCGCCCCCACCACATTGATTGCCACGCAGGCGATGCACAGGAGCACCGCCGTTGTAAATTTCGAATGGACGAGACGCCGTCCTTCGCTTCGTTTTGTTTCCATAGCATCCCATCTGCGTTGCATAGACATAGGATATATGTATTTTAATGCCTAAGGAAAAAAGTTCGAGAGGGAATTCTATCAAACGAAATGTTTTTTCGGCAATTACGCAGTTAATGAAATGTTTTTCAGACACATGAAGGTAGGATGCGGTGGTTTGGCTCGCCGGATTGCGAGAGGTGCGGCTGAGAATCGCCAGGCTTGCTGGGTTTGGCTGCAACGCAGCCATTCTCAGCAAACCCGGCGACTCTATCCCGCACTACGGCAAAACCCGCAAATCGGCCCGCCTCGCACGGCCCCGCCCCTCTTTACAAGGCGACGGTGCGCTCCTCGTCAATGAGCTCCACCTTACGTCTACGGTTCGCATAGCGGTCGGCCGTCAGCGGTTCCGTCTCCATCCACGTCTTCGCAATTGCCATGGCCAGCACGGGGCCAATGATCTTTCCACCAATGCACAGGACATTGGCGTCGTTATGCTGGCGAGCGAGCTCGGCGCACACGGGATCCTGGCACACGCAGGCGAATATGCCGCGAAACTTGTTGGCGATCATCGCCGAACCGTATCCCACGCCATCCACAAAGATGCCGCGCTCGCACTCTCCCGTCGCCACCGCCTTGCTCGCGGGATATATAAAGTCAGAGAGGTCGCAGCCCTCTTCGTCGTACGTGCCAAAATCCACGACCTCATGGCCTTCGGATTCCAGCCAAGCCTTGATCTCGTTCTTCAGACGGGTGCCTGCGTGGTCATTTGCCATTGCGATCTTCATAGGGTCCTCCTCATGAGCGATAAGGTCGTTACCTGCGAGTATGCCGCAATTGAATGGCTGTGGGCGGCACTGTCCAGCGAAGGGCCCCATTTCATCCGCGAAGGAGGCGACCTACGCTTTGGATTCGTCACCCACCCCCAGGCTGCGATACGTGGGGTTATGCAGCTTTTGCGTTGCCATGGCGATCGTGCCCAAATACATGCGCTCCACGTAGTCGTCCACCAGCCTAACCTGCGGGGCATTGCGCTCACCAAGAATCCTCACGAGCTCTTCGTGGAAAGCCTCGGCATCGTCTATGGTGTCCACCGCAAGGTACACCACGTCGGGCGCCACGATGGAGGCGCACGTTACCGTTACGTTGAGCGCCAGACTATGCAGCCCCTCCGCGCTCCACAGTAGGTCCTTGTACTCTATGCCCGTGGCAAAGTTCGTCTCGAAGAACTTGGGCTCTCCGGCCAAGTTGCCATGGCCCTTAAGGAGCTTGCCGTCGATTATGGTGCCTATGCCCCCGGCCACGTGGCCAAACGCATGGCGATAGAACAGCAGGTTCTCGCACTCGTCCTGGCTAACGTAGCAACCCACGGCGGCCGCGTTGCAGTTGTTGTCCACATACACCGGCAGTCCGAACTTCTTGGTGAGTGCGTCGCCGAGGTCCATGTCCGCCTCCAGGACGCCGGGAAGCGACACGATTCCCTTGTAGGTAATGCCTGGGACCGCAATGCCCACGGCATCGAGCGTGCTTGCGTCCACGTCACGCGCGAACACCATGCGGATGAGGTCCTCTATGTCGTTGTAGTCCAGCCGCGGCTTGCGCACCGCGCCCTCCAGTATTGCCTCTCCCCCGTCGTAGAGCCTGTATCCAAGCCTGCTGCAATCGCGCAGCGAGAAGAGCGATATGGCCAGCACGCGCTTGTCGTCGTGCAAATCCCGCACGGCACGCAGGCTGCTGCTCGCCTTGGAAGGCTCGCTTATGTCCCTAAACGCGTGCAAGACGATCCGAACCGCCCCCGCCGCATCGTAGGCGCCAAAGATCTTGGCGGGGATCTCGAACACCAGAGCGTCAGGATGGGCCTCCTTCATCTGATCGCGCATGTGTGCGGCTTGCGGGGCAAGCAATATGGCCGCATAGGGTTCCTCGGTAACAAGGGCATTCTCCACGGAGAGGGCGCTAAACTCGTAGTCGAGCCCAAGGGTCTGCGCCACTTCGTTCATCTTCTTCGCAAAGAGCGAGGTGGTAAGCGCAGACGTGCAGGAAAGGAGCACGTGGGTCGTCTCGTGCGTGCCTTCCTCCGCAAGGGCGTCTTCCATCTGCTGGAAGAGCTCCTTGGCGCGCGCCATGTCAACAAGCTGGAAGTGCAAGAAGAACGTGGCCTCGCCGTCGTCGCGCACGATTCGGTACTCGACGATTTCCGGCTGATCCTCAAACACGTAGAGGTTTATTCGGGCGATGGCAGAGGAGGTGCTCACCTGCAGATGCTCTTCGTCGAGCTCTTTTACCTCGTGACCGGCCACCTCTTGGGAAAGCACCCACTGCCTAAATTCCGCGCCAAGCTCCGTCATATGCAAGCCCCTCTCGCCTTCGCTGCTTCGTATGATTATAAGGCAGTGGCGTCCTTGGCAGGGCTAGGCGATGAACACCACCACACAGGTATAGGCAATAAGGGTAACGATGATGTAGAGCAAGGTAAATGCCGAGATAAACCCCGTTTCGCTTTCGTCCTTGAGCACGGGAGCCACCAATGCACCCATAACAAAGCCTGTGGGGCACATAAAGTAGATAAGCACGGCCATGAGGAATTCCTTGTCTGCCATGCGTGACGCGAACAATAGGAAGATACCCAGGATGATGAGGACTGACCAAGCGAGACGCACGCCTCCGACGCGCAGCATGGGCGCTATCGTCTTGCGGTCCACGGTAAGGTCGTAACCCAAAACAAAGAGGATCAGGCCTACGATGGGACTGGTGAGCATGGATATCGAACCGGTAAAAGCGGGGCCAAAGGAAGAGCTCACTATGGCACCGTACGCCACAGTTTGCCTACCACTCCTGCACGGTTTGAGACAAGGGCTTGCGGTCGAAGTGCATCTGCGCCGGCTTTGCGGACTCGGACGGATATCCCACGTCGAGGATGCATATAGGCATGACGCCCTCCGGCAGGTCAAACGCGTCCAGGATGGCCTGCGTGTCGTAGCCGCGCACCCACAGCGTGCCCAAACCAAGCTCGGTTGCCGCCAGCTGCATGTGGTCGCACACGATGGACGCATCCATCTCTGCCACGTTGTAGGTGTCGCAGGTCGTTCCACGCATTACCGTCTCGCGCTTGTTATGCCAAGCCTCGTCCACATCTGCGCACACCAGCAGAACCAGCGGTGCGTTGAATGCCATGCGCGTGGCCGCGCGAACGCGCGCCAGGGCCTCATCGCTGCGAAGCACGAAGATCCGCTGCGGCTGGCGGTTTGCGCCTGTGGGCGCGATTTGTGCTGCATCCAAGATCTTGTCTATCTTCTCCTGTTCCACGGGACGCGGGTCGTAGTCGCGTACCGACCAACGTGAGCGCGCAAGTTCCAAAAAGTCCATGTTCGCCTCCTCGTGTGCAAAAGGGAGACTGTCCCCTTTTTCACCCTCTTATCGCTTGGGCCAAAAGGGAACAGCCCCCCTATGCACGCTTTTGCCGTCTTAGTTTGCCTTGCTCCTGCGACGGAAGACGTAGCTCGCTGCGAGGGCGCTCATTCCGGCTCCGCACAACGCAACCCAGGTGGCGCTGGGATCCGCCGTCTTTGCAAGCTTACGCCTGCTGTCGTTGTCATCAATATCGTCGGTGTCATTGCTGCACTTGTAGTAGGCTGGGTGACCGTCGGCCTTGAGGTCCACGTCCCTACCGTCGTTGGTATCCACGTAGAAGACGTCCTCGCCAAAGAGCTTGCCTTGCTTTACCTCGCCGTTCTCCTCGTCGATGAGGTCTATGCCCGCCTTGGACCATATGCGGTACGGGCCATCGTCGTGCTTCTTTGCGTCTGGCTCCTTGGCCTTTACGTCGGAATGGTTGATGGTCATCTTGTCGATGGAGCTTACGGTGCCCTTTATGTCTATTACCGACTCGCTTATGCGCATCTTGCCTCCTGCATGGATGCGCGTGTACTCGTTGTCGCCGTCCTTCGCGAGCTTGGAGGTGTCGATGTCCACGTTGCCCTTATCGGATCCAACGCTCATCTCCTTGCCCTTGAGGTTGACGGTAACGTGGTCGATGCTAAGATTGCCGTTTTGGGTGTGAACGCTTGCGTGCTTTTCGTCGTCGCCCACGTTTATGGTGTCTTTCCGCTGACAGTCGGTCCCGCGGATGGTTACGTCGGCGTTATCGTAGCCCCGAATCTCCTCGAAGTTGTTCTCGCCCGTGACGTTAATGGTGAGGTTGGCGTTGTCGTACGCTGTAGCCTCTTCGAACTCGTTGTGGCCATCAGCGTTAATGGTGAGGTTGGAATCGTCCTTCGCAACGATGTCCTCCACCTCGTTTGTGCCTTCGAAGTTCATCTCCACCGTAGCCGAGCCCGAAACCTCGGTGTTCTCTATGTCGTTGCCGCCATTGAAGTTTATGGTTAGGTCCTCGTCGGTCGAAAACTTGTTTGCCGTCACGTTGGCCATGTCGAGCGTCGAGTCGCCGAGCGTCGCCGTTCCCCCGCCAACTTGGTTGGTGCCCTGCACGAGCTCGGTATTGTCGATGCTCACGGCTGCAAACGCAAGTGAGGGAAAGCACATGCTTCCCGCCACTAGCACCGACATGGTGCATGCGACAGCCCTCTTGCCAATCGTGACCCCTCTTATCGGCTTGGTCATGATCGTTCCTTCCTACCGTGAGCCCACAATTAGATGCGATGCCCTTATCATACTCCGCGCACGCTTGATGGCAAACATAATTCGGGCACAGCGTAACCTAGAGTTAGGGGCAGGCCCCAAATTATGGTCGCGCAAAACCATAACTTGGGGCCTGCCCCTAACTTAGGGTTCTAATCGATTCGGAACCGCTTAGAGCTGGGCTGCCACGGCCTTCTCGACGTCTGCCATCTTTGCGGTGGGCTCGAAGCGCTCCACGATGGTGCCGTCGCGCGCGATGAGGAACTTGGTGAAGTTCCACTTGATGTAGGCCTTGTCGCCAAACTCCTTGTTCACCTTCTTGGCAACGGGATTCATGACGAGCTTCTTGGCACCCGTAAAGCCCTGGAACGGCTTTTCGGTAGCGAGCTCCACGAACAGCGGGTTGGCGTCGTCACCGTTAACGTCACCCTTCTTGAACTGGGGGAACTCGGTGCCAAACTTAAGGGTGCAGAACTCGTGAATCTCCTCGTCGCTCTCGGGCGCCTGGTTGGCAAACTGGTTGCATGGGAAATCAAGAATCTCGAAGCCCCGCTCGCGGTACTTGGCATACATACCCTCGAGCTCCTCGTACTGGGGCGTAAAACCGCATCCGGTGGCGGTATTCACAATAAGGAGGACCTTGCCCTCGTACTCAGACAGGGGCACCTCGGTGCCGTCGGGCTTAACTGCAACGTGATCGTAAACGGACATGTTTGTTCCTTTCTCTTTAACTTGCTAACTATTAGATTGTACACGATTCTTTTCTGTGTGCAAGTATTAAATTACGAAAGCGCCATGTTTTTGTGCATAGCGTTAAGAAACAGTGGATGCAGACAAAATCGCGATGCCCATGCGTGTGTGGTGATAACGCATACGGGACAACCACCGCTCGACGAAGGGGAAGCGATGCCGCAGACAAGCTCCGCGCTTGCTGGCAAAAGAAGAGCTCTATCGTGGCGACGGTGGATTAGGCAACGTCACTCGCATCATGATTCTGCTGTTCGACGAGCCCACGAGCACGCTTGACCCCAGATGATAAGCGAGGTTGATGCACTATACCCCAATTCTGGAAGGGGCACCAAGAATAGGGGCGGTCCCCAAGCTCGCATTGGAACAAGCTTGGGGACCGCCCCTATTCTTGAATCTAAGCAGCTACTCGAAGCCCTACCCTATGCTGCCTTGGCGGAAGAGGAGGACTCAGCGGCAGACGAAGAGGATGCCGCGGAGGATGAAGAGGCGGAATCGCTCGACTTCTTGGCGCCGTTGTACGTCACGCCCTCACCGTAGATGGTCTTCCAGTCGTCCTTCATCGATACGGGCACGTAGTCGTTCTTCTCGCAGTTCTCGAGCATCTCCTTGGCCTTCTTCTCGTTGCCATTCTCGCGCTCGAGGTCGTCGCAGCACAGCTGGAATGCGGCGCTCTTGTAGGTGGGGTTGGTCTTTGCGTAGTTGTCCATGGCGAAGTCGCCCGAGGAGTTGCCGAACGAGAGAACCGGCTGCTTGGCCACCTCACGCTGGATGATGTAGCACTTGTTCTCCTTGAGGGTCTTCATCATGAACGTGCCGCCCGTAACGAGCTTGTCTTCCTGGGTAAAGGTGTAGTCGAGGCCGTCCTTGTCGCCTTGGTTAGATCCCACGAGCGACTCGTCGGAGCCGAGGACGTGGTTGAGCGGAAGCTTGATGGGGCAGCTCGGGTCGGAGAAGATTCCGCGCAGGATCAGGCGGTCGGTGCCAGTCATGATGTAGACGTCGAAATCGTTGGCCTGCAGATACTGAACGACCTGCACCATGGGCTGATAGAAGCCGCCGCCGCGGGTCATGCCGGTGTAGCTGGGCATGGGCTGCTTCATGAACTCGTGCACGTAGTTGTAAAACTCGTCGATGGTCATGCCCTTGAACGCGGAGGCAACGGCCTGGCCGTGCTCGAGGGGCAGCTCTTCGTACTTGGTCCCGTTGGTGTTTTGGTCGATGATCTTGTTCGCCACGGACTTCTCGAAGTCAGAGGCCTTGTCCTTGTAGGTGGGGTCCTCGGTTACGCGATACACCAGCATGGTGTAGTCGAAGTAGTTGGGATCGGTCTCGCAGAACAGCGTGCCGTCGAAGTCGAAGGTCGCAACGCGATCCTCCACGGGAATGAAGTCGGGACTCTTCTCGTCAGTTGCCGCCTTGACGTACTCGGTGAGCTTCTTCTTAAGCGGAGCGTTGTCGTTCCACAGGCTCAGCGGATCCTCGCCGTCCTTCACAAGGCTCAGGTTGGCGCTGCTGGCGCTATTTTGCTCGCTGCCTGACGAACCCTTGGCAGGCTCCGACGTGCCAGCGGGCTTAGTCGCAAACAACACCGCCAGTACCACACACGCGGCGGCCGCGACAATTGCCGCGATACGCCACCAACTTGGTACCGTTTTCTCGTTTTCCATATAACTCCCCTCTATGTAGACAATTGTGTTGAATAATTGTCCACTCATTTATATCGCGCAGCGATTTTGTCACAAAATCGACACGGAACGCCCGTTGCACTCTTGCACTGTAAATATGGGAATTCTCATGCGTTGTTCGCTATACTCAGCGTAAGAAAAAACAGAGTCCAGCCGAACGATTGATGTGAGACTATCCACCTACACGCAAATCCTCCCCATCATTAGGCCCGACGATACGCCCGTGGACGGGTATGCCTTGCTTGTTAACGGGCTGTATGGAGCCATGGACGTCATCGATGCGCGTGAGGCATCCTCTCTTTCCGCCGGCAAACCGTGTTCCGACCAAACGTTGGAGGAACGCCTGCTCCGACGCGGACACCTCACGCACGAGTCGCCCGAGGAGGAGGAACGCACGCTCTGCTTCCTCACCCGTCTCCATCGCTTGCGCCGAAGATGGATTGTGTCCTTTGACCTTGTCCCCACGTATGACTGCAACTTTAGATGCCCCTACTGCTTCGAGAGCCATCGGCTCGCGAAGGGGGAAGAATGGCTCGCGCGGAATCAGGACCAACCTGCGCGTACTTGTGGATCGCGAGCGCCTCGGGCGCATGCATGAGCTGATTGACGACTTTAAGGCACGCGGCCTGGCAGGAGACGATTACTTGGTCGACTACCACTTCTCCCCCGTCTCGCTGCCGCACTCCCCCGAGCGCGAGGTTTCGTCCAAGCAGATAGTGGATGCGCTCGTCGAGCAAGGCCTATCGTTTGACGATGCCAGAGCTCACGTGATCGCATGCAGGAAGGCGTGGGACAACACCCTTCTTAGCATGGAGAAGAGGGGTTTGCCGTACATCCATCCATCGCGCTGTTCCGCAATCGAGGGACGGATGGGCGTGGACCCCTACGGGCGCGTATATCGGTGCCTGCGGGCATTTGGCCACCTGGGTAGAGCCGCTCTTACGGATTCCGCTGGCAGACAGGGGGCGCTTCATGGAGCCCGCGGGAACCAGGGAGCTGGTGGCCTTTGCCATCGAGCATGGGTGGTTCGAACTTGTGGATATGCGAAACCCCAACTTGGGGACTGTCCTCTATTTAGGGTAATAATCCGTTACACTTGACTCATCTTTAGGGCCTGGGACAATTCGGGGAGGCGCAACATGAAGCCAGAGTCGAGGCCAAAGCATCTTAAGACGCCTGAAGCGACAAACGAAAAGTATCCGTGGTTCGTGCGACTCTACGGCGTGCTTAGCATAATAAGCGGCGGCATTCAGATAGGGGCCGTCGCGCTTGCCGCATTCGTGATTGTTGCGCTGGTAGGCGACGGCTTCGACCTGTCTCAGCTCGAGGCAAAAGGCCACGCATCCATTACGACGCTGGTAATCGCCATAGTGCTCGTAGTGATTTCCGTGGTGTTGGCGGTCATGTTCCTCATCCTTGGCATTCGGCTGCTCATGAACAAGCGCCACAAGGCCGCCACGCTCTGCAACGTCATGATTATCCTTGAGGCCGTAGACCTTCTCTGCCGCTTCATGCTCGTGGGCTGGAGCATAGACCTCATTCTCCCGCTTGTGAACACGATCATCCTCTTTGTGCTGGAAGTCTACTCTGACCCCTCGCTCAGGGCCGAGCGCCACATAAAGCGCGATGAGCGAAAGCTCGCGGACAAGGAAGCCAAGGAGGAGGGGACGCTCGGTCGCGACGCCACGGGAAAGGGCTTCATCAGCCTCAACTTCTTCAACCTATTCTGGGTCTTTATGATCTGCTCCGTGCTGGGCCTGATCCTGGAGGTCATCTGGCACATGACGGTGGTGAATCCTGGTGTGTACCAGGATCGCGCTGGACTTCTGTATGGACCGTTTAGCCCCATCTATGGGTTTGGCGCCGTGCTTATGACCATCGCGCTCAACCGCTACTACAAGAGCAATCCCATCGTCGTCTTTTTGGTTTCGGCGGTGATTGGCTCCGCGTTCGAGTACTTTGTGAGCTGGTTCTTGGAGACTGCCTTCGGCATCGTGGCCTGGGACTACTCGGGCACGTTCCTCAACATAAATGGGCGCGTCGACTTTATGTTCTTCTGCATATGGGGATGTCTCGGCTTCGTGTGGGTGCGCTTTCTCATGCCCGTTATGCTCAAGATCGTAAACCTCATTCCTTGGAACTGGCGTTACGGCATCACTACCGTCTGCGCGATTCTTATGCTTGTGAACGGCGGCCTTACCCTCGCCGCCTTCGACTGCTGGTATGAGCGGCAGAATGGCACTATGGACTACGAAAACGCCTCGGCCGTCGTGAAGTTCTGCAACGAGCACTACGACGATAATTTCATGCAGAACCGATTCCAGTCCATGACCATGAGCACCGAGAAGTCTGCCCGCGCCCATTCGTAAGAGCCTAACTAAGGGACAGGCCCCAAGCTAGGGTCGGCCGAACCCTAGCTTGGGGCCTGTCCCTTAGTTAGGCTAAGGCCTCCACCCTACCCGATCTCGTAGACCAAAACGGCGGGGTCGTTCGAGCCGTCCCTGTTTGACGCGCGCACGGCATAGCCCTCCACCAGCGCGTCGGACACCGCATCGCGGCTATGCCAAAGCTCATCAGGTGCAACGCCGCGCTCTACCAGATTGTGGCAGTCGACCTCCAGTATGGCCTTCTCTCCGTTCTCGGGCACGCAGAGCGTGTACGTGGCAATCGCACCGCTGGCCCCCACCTCGCGCGCGATGGACGGAAGCCGCTCGGCCGAAAGCTCCTCCACCACATGTTGGCAGGCGTTCGCGAGCCTGCGCCCCACCAGCTGACGCGAGAAGAACATCGAAAGAGAGCCATCCATGGCGGGATGGTCGCTGTCTGGGTAGGTAAGCTCCCACTCCCAACTGCGAACGCGAAAGACAAATCCATACGTCTCGGCTCTTTGGGGATTCTCGAATATCTGCTCGGGGGGACCCGCTTCCCATACCACCCCGTCGTTCATGAAGAACACGCGGTCGCACACGTCGCGGGCGAAGCGCATCTCGTGCGTCACCACGAGCATGGTATAGCCCTCGGCAGCGAGGTCCCTCATAACCGAGAGCACCTCGGAGACCATGCCGGGGTCGAGCGCCGACGTAGGCTCGTCGAAGAGAATCGCCTCGGGATGCATGGCTAGGCTGCGCGCGATGGCCGCGCGCTGCTTTTGCCCTCCCGAGAGTTCGCTGGGAAAGCTCAAGGCTTTGTCTTTGAGTCCCACCTGACCAAGCAGCCGTATCGCCTCGTCATAGGCCTCTTGCCTGTCCATTCCCAAAAGCTTGGTTGGACCGTACATTATGTTTTCCACAACCAGCATGTGCCCGAAGAGGTTGAAGCCCTGGAACACCATGCCGATCCTGCGGCGCATGGCCGGCAGGTCGGTAGCGGGATCGCACATGTCCACGCCGTCGATGAGTATGCGACCCGACGTGGGCGTCTCCAGGCGGTTGAGGCAGCGCAACAAGGTGGACTTCCCCGTGCCCGAGGGCCCGATGATGGAAATCACCTCGCCACGCTCGATGGTGGCATTCACGTCCTTGAGCGGCACGACCCCCGGATACTCCTTGCGCAGGTGCTGAATCTCTATGAAGCTCACAGCTTCACCCCCCTCACGGTACGCGGCTTGCGCTCGTAGTCTATTCGTCGGATAACAAACCCCATGGCCGCGGCGATAAGACAGCAAAGGGCGAAGTAGATAGCGGCGATGCAGAACAGTGGGAAGAACGCCTCCATCGTAAGGCTGCGAATCACGTCGGCGGCGCGGGTGAGGTCCATTACGGCGATGTAGCCCACCACCGAGGTCTGCTTGGTGAGGTTCACGAACTGCCCGGAGAGCAGTGGCATGAACTGGTGTGCCGCCTGGGGCAATATCACGCCAAAGAAGGTCTGCCGCTCCGTGAAACCCAGCGCGAGCGAGGCCTCGTCCTGACCTGCGTCCACGGCTTGCACGGCGTTCCACATGATGGACCCGGCCGTAGCGCCGAAGGCTAGCGTAAACGCGACGATGGACACCACGGTGCCGGAGACGTCCGAGGAGCCGAAGATCACGTAGTAGAGCACCAGCAGCACGACCACGATGGGCAGGCGGTTCATCAAGCCCTCGTAACCGCCAATGATTGCGCGCACCACACGATTGCCGCGACGTCTTAGCAGCACGGTCGCAAAGCCTATCGCCGCACCCAGGACGCCGGAGCACAGCGTTATGATTGCCGTCACGCAGAGACCGTTGACTATATACATCCAGCGGTTGTCCTTGACGAAGGTCTTGGTAAAGCTATCTGCTATGCCATCGAGCCAGTTGGAACCCGAGCCGTCGGAGGCGGCCGCCGCACTTTCCGTGGCGCGCACCACCAGCACGAGATCGTTCTCGTGCGTGACGGCAAAGTCCATCGCCTGCTTGCGCTCATCCGAAATGAGGATCGACCCGTTGCCGAAATCCGCCTTGCCAGACTGTATGTACGACAAAACGTCAGAGAACTCCATGGGCTCGAAGTTCAGGCGATAGTCCAGTTCCTTTGCGCAAATGAGCAGCGTTTCGATGTCGTAGCCCATCATCCGCCCATCCCCAAGATACGATACGGGCTCCAAGCTCTCGCATGAGGCCACGGTCAGCGTGCCGTTGCTGCCCGCCCAGTCCTGCTCAGGTAAGGTCTTCTTGCTGTCGTCGCCCGAGGTCCACTTGTCCCACAGCCTGTCGGCAGTACCGTCGCTTTGAAGGCGATCAGTGATCTTGCCGAACTTCGACGCGAGGTCGCCGCCCTTGGGAAAGGCAATGCCCATCTTGTATTCGCCAAGTGGCTCGGGAAAGAGCGTGATGTCGCCGTACCTGTTGCTGGCAAGCATCCCCACGGCCTCGTTGTTCACCAAGGCGTCGATCTTCTTCCCCCGTAGCGCGGCAATTGTGTCGGACATCGTGGAGTAGTACAGGATCTCCCCCACGTTGGGACACTTCTCGCGAATTTTGCTTTCGAAGGGCGCTCCCGCTAGCAAACCAACCCTCTTTCCCGAAAGGTCGCTCCACGTGGCGTATTCGGGCTTGAGCGCATTACCGTTCGAGGCAAACGCGCGCGCAGGGACGAGCGCCACCAACGTCGCCACAAAAACTGCCGCTAGGAACAGCACGAACAGGGGGCCTTTGCATCTTCGCATTTGCCCCGCCAACCTCTTTGCGATGGACACGACATCTCCCTTCCTCCATGCATGCGACCATTCGCAACAGCACCACGATTATGTCATCCACGGTAGGACGTATGGGCGGAAGACCTGTGAGCGGCGGGCAATGCGACGCCTCTCTGCATCATGCGAGCCCTACACAAGGCATCGGATTCAAAGATTCACCATTGTGCTCGCGACAATCGGGCCACTATTTCAATTGTGGACGAATGAGTTTTTTTAGGTCGCACACAATTACACTACTCCTTACATCAAACCACTGTCTAACTGGCATTTTTTCGTCTATTGACAGCTCATTTTGCAATTGTGTGCTCCCAGCATTTTCCAAGAGCACACAATTGCAAAAATGCCAAAACCAAGCTTCGCTGACCTGCGGTTTTTCAAGCGAGTCCGCGCAATTCGCTCAATTGTGTTTTGTGGACCGTGACGTTTTCCGCTCTCTATGCCTCAGCTCTGCCTTGCGTTTGCGCAACTCAGCATATCCCACAGGTTTTGGATGCTCTTTTCCGGCAAGCACATCCAAAAGGTCTTGAAACTCCCCTTCCGATGGCCACGTTTCCTCGTCCACGTCCGCATCGATGCGATTTGCCAGCTCGCGTCCGATGTCCATCATTTGCACGGCGCTCTCCAACTGCTCCTTTGCGACAAACCACAGCTCATAATCCATCTTTCGTGCCGCAAAACATCGCGCGCAGTCCTCCCCAAGTCGATTGCCATGCTCCTCCCCTTGGTATTCAAGGCCAAACCCCTTGTTACGCCAGCATAGGTCAATGCGTATGGATTCGTGAGGATACAGCCTCTGCGCCTCGGCTGAAAGCTCGACCTCATAGTTCATGATTGGCTGCACAATACCCAGCCCATGCAGCTCCGGAGGCAACGTAAGCGCTAGCTGAAGCGAGGTTTCGGGGGCAGACGCCGCACCTTCGCAGGTATAGGCCATTGCCATCTTCAGGTTTCGCTTTCCCCAGGCATGTCCCACGCCAGAAAGGAACTCGTTGATGGACTCGAAGCTCGTCAAGGGTGCCCGCTTATCCTGACCCAATGGTTTGTCTTTTGCGGGAGTCCACGTACCGAGGTAGCGTCCAAGCATCTGACAGAGATTCGCCTGATGGAGCTGACTGGCCTGCTGCAGCAGCGTGAACTCAGGCGAGGAAACATATACCCCCTCGTGCAGCTCAAACACACCATTCTTCGGCAAGGGCCCCTTCCAAACGTGGCAGACCGCATTAGAAGAGCGTCTGCGTTTTGTTTGCTCGTCAACAAGCAGCTCTATGGGATACGGCAGCTTTTCCACAAAATCGCCCAAGGTCTCTCTTACTTGCGCCATATCCGCCACAAACGTGGAAGCGTCCGGGGATGCAAGCAAGAGCTCACGTCCTTCTTGCGCAGCAAGCTCCAGCGCCGTATCGGCAGATAGATTGCATAGGCAAATGCTCATAGAGACCTCGCTTCCTCAGACGAAAATTATGTGCGCACAAGGATACGACATTTCCTGAGCACTTGAGTTGAGCGAATCAAGACGTTGGAAGGGAGACAGCTCCCTTGCTCACATGGTTACCAAAATATCGTCTTGACATAAATAGGGGCAGGCCCCAAGTTGAGGTCTTGCAAAACCACAACTTGGGGCCTGTCCGTAGTTTTGGGTCAAGTGGCTGTTAGCGCTTGCGGCGGCCGGCAAAGACGGCAGCGACGCCCGTGGCGACCATCGCGGTCGCACTCGCAAAGGTCGTGGGATCGCCCGTCTTGGCGAGCGTGCCGCTCGACCTCGAGGTGGACGTCGAGCTCTTGCTGGTCCCACGCTTAAGCTGCGCGATTCCCTTCCCTCAATCAGGTACGCGCTCTCACGACACCCTCTGGTTGAGTACAGGCAGACCCCTATCCACGATACCGCATGGCCTCACGTTCCGACGTCGCGTCCATGAGTTCGCGCAACGTTGTGGCTGCGAGCTGGGCTTCCATGGCGTCATCTACGGCCGCCAGGCTCTTGCCAAGCACGGCGTGGACGTTCCTGCCCACCGGGCACTCGGGATTGGGATTGTCGTGGAGGCGGAACAGTCCCTCTTGCCCCTCGACGGCACGAAACACGTCAAGCAGAGAGATCCTTTCCGGCTCGCGAGCGAGCGACGCCCCGCCGACGCCTGGCTCGACGCTCACGATGCCAGCAGCCTTGAGCTGGCCTAGGACGTTACGCACCACAACGGGGTTTACGCCTACGCTGCCCGCCAGGAATGCGGACGTGGTCTTGTGTTCCCCGCCAAGCAGGGCTATGCAGAGCAGTATATGAGTGGCCACCGACAGCCGAGTCGAGTACCTCATGATCCTTCCTCCTTGGCTCAAGCATAGCACCGTCTTGTTGTAATGTCATGTGTTACAACTGTGGAAGAGAAGGGTTTCTCGGTTGTAACTGTTGACATTACAGTATACGCCTGCAATGGTAGGTGTTGTAAGCAATACCTTTACAACAGACGAGCGAAGCGACGCAAAGAATTGGTGATTCGGAATGAACGACTTCTATGAGCAGGACGGATACCGACAAACGATCCAGTTGGGCATCGAGGCAGTGCGCAACTTTAGGCCGGGTCTCACGTACGGCAAAGCCAGCGAACAGGAGAGGATCGCGCGACTGCAAGACGAGCTCGAGCAGGCTGACGCCATCGTGGTTGGCGCAGGAGCGGGCCTCTCGACGGCGGCCGGGTTCACGTATAGCGGAGAGCGCTTCGAGCGCTACTTTGGCGATTTCGCAAAGCGCTTTGGCATCCAGGACATGTATTCCGGGGGCTTTTATCCGTTCCCCGACGAGCAGACACGCTGGGCATGGTGGGCGCGAAACATATACTGCAACCGCTACGTCGACGCGCCGAAGCCTGTGTATCGTGAGTTGCTGCAGCTGCTACGTAACAAGGACTACTTTGTCATAACCACCAACGTGGACCACCAGTTCCAAAAGGCGGGCATCGACAAGGGCAGTCTGTTCTACACGCAGGGCGACTATGGCCTGTTCCAGAGCGTGAGCCCAACCATCCGGAAGACCTACGACAACGAGGAATGGGTCATGCGGGCAATGGAGGCTCAGGGGTTCGTGCGGGATTCGGACGGCATGTTCCAGATTCCGCGCGGCGGCGTGCGCATGAGCATCCCAACGGAGCTGATTCCCAAGTGCCCCGACGACGGATCGGACGTGACAATGAACCTTCGTGCCGACGACTCCTTCGTGGAGGACGACGGCTGGCATCGGGCGTCTGCGGCATACGCGCGCTTCCTCCGTGAGCACGAGGGGCTGCGCACGCTCTTCCTGGAAATCGGTGTGGGCGCAAACACGCCCGTAATCATAAAGTACCCCTTCTGGGCCATGGTGGACCAGAACCCCCGCGTAACCTACGCTTGCCTCAACTACGATGAGGCCTATTGTCCCAAGCAGATCGAGGGACAGTCCATCTGTGTGCAGGGCGACGCGGCCACCCTCCTCCCCCACCTGGAAAGCTGACAAGGGGACAGGTAACTTGTCATCAAACGCGCCATCCATGCCGTCTTCTTCGTTAACCGTTACGATAACGCGCAACGGGCCGTGCGCCATCTTGCCCTCGGCCGTGGTGAGAAGGGCGCGGTATTTTTGAGAGGGGCATGAAGTTATCGACGACGGTATCTATGATTTCCTGGCCGCTCATCTGTATATAACTACGAGGCCACGGGAGCCTTGTCCCAAACGGGCCGACAGACAGCACACGTTATGGCTTCTGCCGTTGGCGTGACCTCAGGACGCGGCGTTTACGTTGGCGAAAAGTCTGCGCACTTGGGGTTCGCGCATCTCTTCCTTGTGAGTCACCAATCAAGGCATTCCATCAAGATGTTGTACAATCAACGTGCGGGAGTAAGCTTCGAGCAAGGCCGAACGAGCTTTTCTCAGGAAGGAAGCACAGATGAAAATCACGTCCTTTAATCCATCGATCGTCACCAAAAACGCAGACGAAGTGGTCAAGTTGTTTGAAGAGCTCGGATTTAAGAAGCGGCATCAAAGTCATGTGCTCAATTCAAAGGGCGAAAAGGCCAGCGGCATCCGTATGAAGGACGAGAACGGGTTCTACGTAAACGTGTCGCAAAAGGACGAGCTGGAGCATGACCTTACTATGATTCGCGTAAACGTGCGTGACTTCGACGAGGCATACGAGCTTCTGACCGCAAGGGGATTCACAAATCCAGCAGGCATAGTCGTTACAAAGACCAACAAGAACGCGGCGATGATCTCGCCCACTGGTTTTATGATTCACCTTTGTTACCACATCAAAGACCACGACTGAGGTTGCCACCCCGTCGCATATGAGGAGACACTTATTGGGGGTTCTTCCGTCCATCGTTCTTACCATGTGGTGCAACCAAGACGGAGGCTTTGGCATGAAAATAGTCTTATACTAGTTCGAACGCTCGCATCCTAGAGGCAGGGGCACCCCATGGCGACTTTTTCTGTTTCCCTTGAAAATATGTTCAATATTTTAATCATTGCCACGGGCATCGGCGTTTGCGGGATGAACATTCTGCAGGTCAGTTCTGGCGCGCACCTGAGGGAACAGGTAAGGAGATACTTCCTGCTCTTCTTTGGCGTCGTCATCATCTATATTGGCAGCCACTTGGCGCGACAGCTCATGGAGGGCTTCCCGGGTCCGGTCATCGGCTTTTCCATACGTGCGGTGACGCTCCTTGAGTTCTTGGCATCCGGAGTCATGGCCTTCCTCTTTTCGGAGCTCACCCTCTACATCGCGGACCCAGCAAAAGGTCGAGGCGTCTTCCAGAAGCTCTTTCGCATAACGCTTGCGTTTCACGTCGTTCTTATGATCGTCTCGAACTTCACCGGCCTTTGCTACTATTTTGATGCAGGCAACGTGTACCATCGCGCTCCGGCATACCTGTTGTCCAACGTGGCGCACATCGTCATGCTCGTCACGGACGTATACCTCATAACGCACAATCGCGACAGCTTCAGCCCCCAAGTCCGTCGAGCGTTCTGGCTCTACATTGTTTCGCCCATTGCCGCCATAGCCATCCAGGCGTTCTTCCACGATGTGCAATTCATCATACTGGCAACGGTATGCTCAGCGGCCTACGTGGCTCGGGTCATCATGAAAGAGGAGATGCAGAAGTACGAGGAGAACCAGCAGACCGCCAGCCGCCTGGGCACGGAGCTGGAGATGGCCACCACCATACAGTCGAGCCAGCTGCCGAAGCTCTTCCCCGCGTTCCCCAACCGGGCCGAGTTCGACATCTACGCCAGCATGACTCCCGCCAAGGAGGTGGGCGGCGACTTCTACGACTTCTTTATGATCGACGACGACCACATCGCCCTGGTGATGGCGGACGTTTCGGGAAAGGGCGTGCCTGCCGCGCTGTTCATGATGGTCTCCCGCGTGCTCATAAAGTCCCACTTGCAGAATGGCGAGACGCCCGGCGAGGCGTTGGAAAACGTAAACGACCAGCTCTGCGAAGGCAACGAGATGGAGATGTTCGTAACCGTCTGGGTCGCCGTCCTGGAGATTAGCACCGGCAAGGGAATGGCCGCGAATGCCGGGCACGAGCATCCGGCATTGCGTCGCGCGAACGACCCGTACGAGCTTGTCGTTTACCGGCACTCCCCTCCCGTGGCCTCGATCGAGGGGATTCCGTTTCGCGAGCACAAGTTTGAGCTGCACAAAGGCGATGCCCTCTTCGTGTACACCGACGGCGTGGCAGAGGCAACGGACGCGAACGACGAGCTGTTTGGCACGGACAGAATGCTGGAGGCGCTAAACGCTGACCCCGACGCCACGCCCAAGGAAGTCGTCGGCAACGTGAAAGAGGGAATCGACCGATTCGTGCGTGATGCGGAGCAGTTCGACGACATTACCATGCTGTGCTTGGAGTACAAGGGCGCGTAGCTCGCCTGCCGCCGGGCGCACTTTTGGGCGCCGGTCGGGCCGCCGTGCGCACTTTTCGCTCCCCAACCTTCCCTACCGTGCGCACAAATGGCCGATTTGTGCGCACGGTAGGGAAGGTTTGGGGGCGGAAAGTGCGCACGGCTCTCCCCGGCCCGCAGGAAAGTGCGCGGCAAACGTAATCATTTACGACTCTACGACATTATAGGGCTCGGCCGTGCGAAGGGGTGGCCACCGGACGGAACAAAGGTCCAAAGATACTGGCAGTTCGGACGCGTCCGGCTATCCGCTATCGGCTGCACCATACTCCTTGACTTCGGGGGAATCAGCTTCTTAGAAGACGGCTACGAGATTGAGCACACGCTGCCAATTGAGGACACCATCGATGCCCTGCAGATCGTTTGTGCAAGGAACGCGCGCAAGGTCGCATGATCCTCTGCCATGGCTCAAACGTCGAGATACTCAATGTTGAGCTTGACCGATGCCGACCTTATAAAGACTTCGGCAAGGGCTTCTATCTAACAGCCATCGAATCGCAAGCGTTTGCCATGGCAAAGCGCACAACGCGAATACAAGGCAGTGGATCGCCAACAGACAAATGAATGACGTTGAGTACCTGCAGCAGTCTGTGACGCGCGGCTTGGAGGAGATTCTAATGACGGAACGGGGCATGTCGCTTGTTCAGGCTTTGGAGCTGCTGCGCACGTCAAGGGCGTTTGCGCTACTCATGGATGACGAAACCTGTTTGTATCGCGAGAGTCCCTCATACGTCTACGAGCTGCTCAAAGACGAAAATGAATGGCATTGAGGCGACTAGCACGCATCCATCTCCAAGCTCGTACATGTGTGAATCGCGCCAAGAATCATGGTATAGAGTAATCGGTTTTCCCTCTTTTGGGAGAACTTCCAAGGGCCGGGGGCTTCCCCCGGCTCTTGGAACCTCCGCTCGCGCTTCGGTGTTATTTTTATACCACAAGCGCTTCGGCCATCGCACCGCTCACTTGCCACCCTTGCCACGGACGAACGGGGCGACGGCCCTCAGTACATTCCTGGCTTTGCCGCCCGCACCCTTTTTCGGAAGCACAGCGTCTGCGACTGCGAGCGCCGCCTCCAGTATCATCCTCTGGTTTTCGGGTTCCCGCACCCACCTTAGACCGCCGTCGGCAAACTCCTGCAAGGGATTCTTGTTGGGATCCTTGCGCTCTCGCCAGCGCTCATCGCTTTTAACCACCTGGGCCTGATGCACGTCCTGGTCGAGCACATGCACCTGGTCAATGGCCTCCTCCACCGTATAGCCTCGGTCCCGCATCCTCTGCGTTATGTCGGCAGGCTCCTCCTATCGGGCACCACGGCGAGCCGCCTCCCGTGGTGGGGGCAGCAGTCCCTGCCGTTCCCGAAGTCCTCGTGCAGCCTGCCCGACACGACCGCGCGCGGCTCGCCCGCCCGGTCGTAGTCGACGGTGAGGTAGCCCACGCCGAACAGCGCGTGCATGTCCGACCGCATGAGGATGCCGTTTTCCACGGTGTTTGGCCCCTCATCCGAGAAGTACCGGATGTGCGCAGCCTGCAGCACGGGCACGGAACGTAACAGTACCCCGTCCCCCTGTCACCCGGCTTACGTCGTCTGTTGTTTGATGCCAAGCAGGTCAAGCGCCTTGCGCGTTAGGACGAATCTCAACGGGCTTCTCGTAACTGTCTCGATTAGGTTCTTCTCCTCAAGCAGCCTAGAGTACTTTCTCGCAGTACCGACGGAACAATCCAAGTAGTCAGCTATTTCGGCAAGCCGTACGCTGGGTACCGATGCAAAAAGATGAACCTGAGAAAAAAGATACAACAACGAGCTCTCCTGATCACATATACCCAAGTCGCGCTGCGCCGAATCGAGACAGCCTGCAGCAGCGTCTAGCTGCGACTTCTTTTCCCGAAGGCTGGAATCCAACTCCTCCTGAGCTTGCCTCACGAGCTCGAGCATGCTTATGACGAAGAAGGTTAGCTCCCCATGCATCAGGGGATGCTCCGCCCGTTTGAAAGCTCTATAGTAAGCGCCCTTGTTCTCGAATATGATGCGCGACAACGAAAGCGAAGTGAGAAGTGACAGTGGCTCGCTCAGCCAGAGAGCGAGCAGGTACCGTCCCGTCCTTCCGTTCCCATCGTAAAATGGGTGTGTGTACTCAAACACGAAATGGCCGATGATGGAGCTGTAAATCTGCGGCATCTCATCAGAGTTCACAAGTTCGAGCATGCGCTTGACGGCATCCGTTATACGGCTTTCCGGATAGAGCCCAGTGTGCACCTCAATCCCGGATTCGTTGTAGATGGCAACCTCTCTACGGCGAAAGATCTTGCCATCCGGCGCGTCTTCTCCTAGGTCTTCTCCCCTCATCACTTGGTCATAAATCGAACGGACCTCTTCGGGGGTTGTGGGAACGATGCCGTTTGGCTCCGTTAGGTCCAAGTATAGTTTTACGAGCTCTGCGAATCGCTTCTCCTTCAACGACTTCGCACTCTCGCGGTGCATTTCCAAGACATCGTTGATCTGCTGTCTCGTACTATGTACTCCCTCAAGTTCGTTTGTGCTGATGACCTCACTAATGATCAGATCTCGGATGAGCGCCCCCGTGGCTACTGGCGGTAGGTCGCTGGCGAGCTTCGAAATGACCCTCTCGAAACGAAGGACGCTCTCCAACAGCACCGAAAGCTCTCGAGGAACGGCCATGAACAACTCTCCGCTGTCCGTAAAGATACCTGTCCGAAAGGCCGAGTCGGCGTTGCGCCTCTCATTGGCAAGTGCTGCGTACTTGGTGAACCTCTCATTCGACCTGTCTGCATGGAATAGGGCTTCAAGCGTTTTGTATTGCATCAAAGCCTCCTACTTTTATCAATTTGCCCAAGAGAATGATTAGTGAGTTTAACAAAATCTTCGATATTTGCAAAACTGCCCAGCCTCACACGATGCGTGATTGACAAAAGCGAGCACTCTTCGTGTGTTTGCCATACTCTGCGCGATCGATTTGGCCGACCCGCAAAGCGATTGCATGGTAAGCGCCAGAAGTAGCGCATCTTCACATGTGGCGTGGGCGGGAACGAGCTGGGAACCGCTATGGGGACCTCTCGGGACCATCCCGCGCGTCGTCCCACTCGTAATTGCGCTGGTAGGGCGGAGTCGTACAGGCACACCTGCACGCACGAGCTCATGAGGTGGAACAGGGGACGTGTTTTTCGTTCCAGGTTTTCTGGTTGGTGGGCTCCGCGCCAGCATCCTTCCTCACGAAGATGCGAGGCGCCATCCCGTGGAACAGGCAACCGTCCCCTGTTCCAGACGTCCTTCCTTCTCTTGCGGTGCCAAGTGTTATGTGGGATACTCGCACAAAACACGTACGACTTTTGTGGGAGGCACGACATTATGCAAAGGGACATGATGTCCAGGCTTGACGCATGGAAGAGCAGCAGGCGTCGCAAGCCACTCGTGCTCAAGGGGGCCAGGCAGACGGGAAAGACGTGGTTGCTCAAGGAGTTCGGCGCGACGAGGTACGACAACGTAGCCTACGTCGACCTGTACGCCAGCGAGAGGGCCCGCAGAGTATTCGACGGTGACTTCGATACCAGACGGATTGTCTCTGCCCTGCGGGTGGAGACCGGACAGCCCATCGAGCCGAGGGGCACGCTGCTCATCCTAGACGAGGTCCAGGAGGCTCCCCGCGCCCTCACGAGCCTCAAGTACTTTCTCCAGGACGCTCCGGAGTATCACGTCGCAGCCGCGGGATCATACCTCGGCATCGCCAGCCATGCGGGCACGTCCTACCCCGTGGGAAAGGTAAGCACGCTCGACCTGCGGCCCCTCTCCTTCCTCGAGTTCCTTGACGCCGTCGGCGAGGGGCAGGCCGCGCTGGCCCTGCGCCGGCGCGGAGCCCAGGGCATCGACCCCGCGCTCGGCGGTAAGATGCGACTCCTCTTGAGAGACTACCTCTTCGTGGGGGGCATGCCCGAGGCGGTGGACGCGTACGCCCAGTCGCACGACTACGAGGAGGCGCGCGAGATCCAGGAGGAGATCCTCGAGAACTACGACTCGGACTTCTCCAAGCACGCGCCAGCCAGGATACTCGAGAGGATGCGCATGGCTTGGGCATCCCTTCCAGCACAGCTGGCGAAGGAGAACAGGAAGTTCGTCTACGGCGCCGTCAGACCCGGCGCCCGCGCCCGCGACTTCGAGGAGAGCATCCAGTGGCTCTGCGACTACGGGGTGGCCCGCAGGGTCCGACGCGCCACGGCCTTGAGGACACCCCTCCAGGGATACGGCGACGAGGGGGCGTTCAAGCTGTTTTGCGTGGACGTGGGGCTGCTGGCGGCCCTTGCCCACCTGTCCGCCACCGCAGTGCTCGACGACTCGGCCCTCTTCACCGAGTTCAAGGGGTCGCTCACCGAGCAGTACGTGCTCGGCGAGCTCGTGGGCGCGGGGTACGACCCCATGTACTGGTCCGCGAACGCAGGGCGCGCGGAGGTGGACTTTGCCGTGGAAGACGGCGGGGCGCCACTGGCGATAGAGGTCAAGGCGGCGGAAAACCTGCAGGCGAAGAGCCTCAGGGTCGCACGGGAACGCTTCGGCCTCGAGCGTTGCGTCCGCACGTCGCTTTCGGGGTATCGTGACGAGGGATGGCTCGTCAACGTGCCCCTGTGGGCGATCGGGGTCCTCGGACAGTCGCTGTCCCCACAGCCCTAGGGTGCTCGTGGTCCTTGGCGTTCAATCCCTTTGACTTTGCCATTGCGGAGGTTTACGCAAATCCGTGGTAGTTATTGACTGACCCACAGTTGGCAATTCTTGTTGGCGTGCCGCCAGTTCGTGGTCGGCACGCCGTCTTTTGCGCAGTGCAACTCAAAGACGCCCGTGGCGCAATGCACTCACCCCAAAAACACGTTGTCGTGGTGCCAGTCGAGGTACTGCCGCGCGAGGCGCAGGCTCCGCTGCTCGGGCACCACGGCGAGGCGCCTCCCGTGGTAGGGGTAGTAGTCCCTGCCGTTCCCGAAGTCCTCGCGCAGCCTGCCCGACACGACCGCGCGCGGCTTGCCCGCACGGTCGTAGTCGATGGTGAGATATCCCGCGTCGAAGAGCGCGTGCATGTCCGACCGCATGAGGATGCCGTTGTCCACGCTGTTGGGTCCCTGCTCCGAGAAGGAGCGGATGTGCGAACTCCGCAACCGGGGTCTGCACGCATGACTCGACTTCGGTGACGAACGCCTCGAATTCCGCAAGCGACGGCTCCTCAAGCAACCTGGCGAGTAGATCCGTGATCCAATGCGTGGCTTTCAGCGAGGTGTACGAAACCCAGAGGCACAACTGGAGCATCAGCACGGTTCTGTTGGTATAGTCGAGCGTGTCGCCCGGAACTTTCAAAGTGAGCTCGTCGGGATGCATCCATGACCCGAACTTCACGCCCCGAGCCCGGACAGCGAGGCTTGCCCGCCCAGATGGCTCGCGGCAGAGAAAAGCGAGCTTGTGTTTGTTGGCCTTCGCGATCTTGTCCACGACGGTTCTGGCCGCACCTTCGTCGCGCAGCTCGATGCCGATGATCACGATCTCCTCGACCTCGCTACCGGCAGGTATGTGTATGGTGCTCTCCTTGATGGAGTTCAGGATTACGATGCGCTCGACCCCATGCACTAAAACGTCTTTCTGCTTCGGAGAGAGCTTTATTTTCGGTAGAACGTCTCCTTGGGCAGGCGGCGACCAACCTCTGTTGTGCTCGGCAATCCTAACATGGCATGTCCTTCGACTCCGGGAGGCAATAGTATCTTCCCCTGCGCTCGCCATGAGCCTCTATGAGACCTTCGGCCACCATCCGCGAGAGAACCTTTCTCGTGCCCGCTGGCGCAAGGCCAATCACGCGTGCGAGTTCCCCTGCCTGCGCCCCACCCTTCGCCTCGAGCACTTGGATTATCTTTTGGCGATGGCCCGTGGTTTTATCGCTACCTTTATCGCTACTTTTATCGCCACTTTCGCCAACAGTTTCGCGATCTGCCGACTCCGCGAACGCCGGGTGCCTGCGCAGACGCGTGATGAAGAAGCTGCGCTCCTCGTCGGTCTCGAACTCTGGAAGAGGCGACCCGTTGTGCTCCAGCGCCCTAAGGATCTTGCGAAACCCCGTGTTGCGGCCCTCGTTTAGGTGGATCTCCTTTAGGAACTCCCCGATGCGACGGTTGCGGTAGTGCCGATTCGTTACGTGGAACGTACGTAAGCCCTCGAGCGTCACCGATCGATCGGGCCCGGGGAAGCTCACTATCTCCAACGTGTCTCCGTCCACGCGCACCTCTATGGGCTCGCGAACGTCGTAGCCCTTGTGGTACACGGCGTTTGCCAGCGCCTCCTCGATGGCCACGTAGGGCCAGTTGAAGTACCGGTCCGCCTCCGCGCGATCCGGACGCTTGAGCACGCGCTCCTCGAGCACGTTGTTGCGTATGTAGAGCAGGGCGTCCCGGAGCTGCTGGTGGAGCGGCCCGCGAAAGATGCGCTCAACGATTCTGTCGCCGCCCGCCCCGTCAGGAAATTGCACGACGTCTATCTGGGCGTAGGGGATGTACCTCTCTGGGTTCATCGAGAAGAACATGAGCCCCACGTTGCGCGGCTTCACGTACTCGGGAGTGACGATGCATATGCCCATGTCTCGACAAAGCTCCGCAAAGGGCAAGGTATCCGCTTCGTCGGCAAGGGCGCTGCCCGCCTCGACAAGGTAGGCCTTTATGAGGGTGATGTTGAGGTCGGACATGGCTTTCGTCGTTGTAGTTCTTGCGGCGTATGATGGTATGAATGGTCAGCAGCTCGAGAACCTCACCCACAATGAGGATCCATGGTGCTCGTGTTTCAATCAGCTTACAGGTATAAACTCTTCTGTGGTCATTTCCCACGAGTCGATGCGCAGCTATTACGCCCGTTTGCTTACATCCTCTGACGAGGAACAGTGCCGCCATCATGTGCCCAGCTTCGATCACCCGAAGAAGCTGTATGTCACGTCGAGCGACAACGACTGGCTTTTGGGTTACCTGGACGAAGAGTAGCACGCAAGTATGGTAATTGAACAGCCATGGGAGCACATAGTCCCTATATGAGTGATGTCGAGAAGATCTGCAGTTAGCAGGTTCCTGGGTAAGTAAATAATCCTTCTTACCCCTCTACCAAGCCCACCGTAAACTCCCATCCAAAGTCCTCAATCGAGAACCGCGCGTCCTCCACCACATGCGCCGGCCCGCTGTTAAGGCAACCGGACACGGAGGCGCGCTGGTAAGACCTCGTCAATCACCGATGTGTAGTTCCGTGCGAATGCGATGCTGTTTGGCATGTCTTACTCCTTCTTCTCGTCGTCGGTGAGTCCCGCGATGTCGCGCCAGTGCTTGAGTGTCTTGCCCTCGTCGCTGGCCGCGCCCGCGTTGGGCAGCCCGGTCGTGCCGGAGCCGCCGGTGTTGCCGCCCTTGGCTTGCTTTCCCGTAGCTTCGAAGAGCCAGGGCTCGGCCTCCTTGAGCCTGTCCACGTCGCTGTCGTGGTCGGAGAGAAGCGCGCGTGCCGCCTTCACGTTGCGCACGCCCGCGAGCTGCAGCTTGAAGTCGATGCGGTCGGACTCTCCCTGGGCCTTGAGCTCGGCGATCTCGCCGCG
>CADCPM010000019.1 GCA_902803315.1 uncultured Coriobacteriaceae bacterium | reverse complement strand
GTATCGACCACGGACGAAAGAACGTGAATGCCATGCTCAAGGAGCTGGAAGCGTAGACTTGCCTTCCCTTCCTTCTTGGCCCCGCGCAATACGGCTGCGCGGGGCCTTTTTTATCCTTGCTACGTGCATAAGGGGACGGTCCCCTTATGCACGTCGCAACCCTAACTTGGGAACAGTCCCCAAGTTAGGGTAGGTTTCGCTTTGCACGGTTAGCTTTTCTCTACGTTCTCCGGATACCACTCGGCGATCTTGCTGTCGGGCATATCGAAGTGCTGGTAGTCCTTGCGGTCGGACCACTCCCCGCCCCACTCAAAGCCATGTTCGGTAAACAACTTGTAGCAGAGGTCGTCCTTGGTGATCTTGTAGTCAAACGTGGCGTCGCGGTCGAGGTAGGGCTCCGCCGTAACGGGCTCGATGATCCTCTTGCCGTCGACGACCTTGGTGTAGGGGTTGTACAGCGTGTTGATGTCCACCGCAAGCCCAAGGCCATGCTTGGAAACGCGGTTGGTGTGCGAGATAAAGCGGAAGTTGAAGCTAGAGGAGTTGTTGTCTTCCATCGAGCGCTCGTCGTCGGCGTCGTACTCGTCCACGAGCCGGATCTTCTCTATGGGATAGCTGTTCTTGTAGAGCTCGCGTAGGATGTCGAGCACGTCTTCGGCAATATGCTTGTTCACGATCATCTCGCCCTCGTGAGTCTTGCCGTCCTTGTCCTTGTGAAGCACGTGGAGGTAGCGCAGGTCCTCTCTGGGGAGGGTGCAGTCGTCCTTGAACGACTTGCCCTTAATGCGGGCAAAGATGTCGTCGGTTATCTCGGTAATGTAGAAGGCCTTCTGCTCGTCGGCGTTTAGCTCGGCGCCACTCGTTACCTGCGCGGAGGACGAACTGGCGCTGCTCGACGATGCGGACGAGCTGCTCGTCTGACCACAGGCGACAAGCCCAAACGACATAACTACGGAAAGCAACATTGCAAGGAGGAATGTTCTGGCTCTCATCACGTTTCCCTTTCTGCCGATGGTGCAGAAGGGGACTGTTCCCTTATGCACGGTTTTCATTAATAACTTTATCGCTATACATTAATGGGAAATGAATCGGTTCAAAAATGCAAAAGACCAGGATTCGCCAAAATGGTGCGCTTTCATTTCCCACTACGTATTTTATCTAACGGGAAATGAATTTATTCAAAACGGTGTTTTCCCAGTTGACGATTTAAAAAGGTCCGTTCATTTCCCATTATTCATACAGGTTTCTGAATACTCGGCATCAGTCATCACTCAAATGGCACCGTCGCGACCAAGCAATCGCGAAAAGGCACAGCAAGATAACCATAGGAAGGGCGGGTTGTCCGAAAACGAGGTGCCGTTAGGGGACACTCCTAACGGCACCCCGTTAAACGCTATGCAGGTGTCTGAGCGGACGTTGCCTTCGCTGAGCCGGAGTCCTTGGCGGTCTCCTGAGCGGGCGTTGCCTGCGAAGAGGACGAGGGGTAAATACGCGCCAAATCCTCCTCCGAGACACCCCACTCCTTCATCAATTGACGGAAGGCTTCGCGATCAGACTCATCTAGGTAATCGCTTCCCGCCTGCTCTGCCAGTTGGGCAATTGCGGGCAACACCTGCTCCTTGGCAGTAGTCATAACCTCAGTTTTGGCGTAGCGCGCAATCTCGCCCATAACGAAGAGGCCGCCCTCCAAATAGAGAATCAAAAGGAGCGTAATGGCGCCAGCGGGAATGATGAGCTCGACGAGCGTGTTCTCGTAGGTCTTACCGTAATTGTAGAGCAGCATAATGGGGGCAAAGAGTATCAGCTGCATGGACCCGCCAAAGCCGGCGTTAAGGTACTTGTTGACGATGCGCGCAATCCAAGCTCCCTGTCCATCGTTCCACAGTGCCACAATGGCCTGCATGCCGCCGTTCGAGTCGTTCGCTATAACAATGTTCGCAATAATAATGTCGATTATTCCCGCCGCAAGACAGGCGAGGGCAGCAAACTTGGCAAACTCCCAGCTGTTACGATTCGTGTTGAGGTAGGCCTCAAATTCCTCTTGCGTTCGTCCGCCACTGCAGAAACGCCTCCTCAATACCGTCTGGTAAACCACCATGGCGCAAATGGCAAAGAACATCATGGGCGGCTTGGTAGGAAGGAAGGGGAAGAACGATATTGGTAGATGAAAGCCGCCCGAGTTGGCCTGCACCTTTAGCCATAGGCAAACAAGTTCGAAGATTACGGGCAGAACCGCAAGATAGCGGAAATACTTGCGCTTCTCACCCACAAAATACTTAGTGGGCTCGTAATTGAGGAAAAACATGACGCTGGTGCACAGGAAGAGGTCAATAAACACGTTAAAGGCTATAAAGCCCGCTGGGTCAAGCATCGAGAAGGCCGCATCGCACATCGCGAGGGTCTGGTCGCGGTTTTCCACAAAGGCATCGACGGAGCTCACGATGTAGCGGTGGTACAGGAGCTCGAAGACCAAAATAATGACTAGGGCCGCAACACCGTTCGTAATCATTTGATTTTTGTAGTCGTGCTTGATCAGCATTTGCGAGAAGCTCGCCAGAAGGAGGAAGAAAACCGAAAGGGGCGTGACGAGCTCCATTACGCCAATGGGGGTTGCCAGCGCTTCTGCGGCTACTGGGTCTATCTTGGCGGCCAGCGAAATCGGAGGAAGAAGAAGCTTAAGAACGAGGAGCAGCCAGCCGATAATCTTAAAGTGACGGTAGCTGAGCGGACCCAAATAAGAAATGTCATCATCGATCGCATGCTGGTTCCACTTAACCTTGGATGCTTCTTCCGCCATGGCCCCTCCGAACGTATCCCTAGGTAATTGCACCTTTAGGCTATCATGAAGTTTTCTCTTGCATGCCTTCATTCGCGTTTCTTTTTTTCATCGCGCCAAGTCACACCGAGTCGACTATCTCCTACGCAGCCCTCTCGCCGCATGATTGAAAAGAATCTGCCAAGTGACGGGTAAGCGCGTACGGCACCCTCACGCAAGTGGGGGCGTTCTTTATAACATCTGACAATGGGGAGTATCCCCTTTGCCTTTAAAAATAGAAAGATTCTGTAACGTTAGAGGAATTGTCGTGACGCTTATCGGTTTTGGCGTGCATAATAGCTATCGAAGCATGATAAGCGTGCCGTCCAAGGCGCTCGGCACGGCTTCTGTAAATCAATGTGTGCGGTCCATCTCGAAAGGAGAAAATTAAGATGGCGAAAAAGGACAAGAAGAACAAGAAGGCAAACTTCCCCATGCCCCCCTTCCCTCCCATGCCGTTCCCCGTGCCCGTGCCTCCCATGGACATGAGCGCTGGCGACCCTCAGAAGGAAGTTATGGGAAAGGCAATGGAGCTCACCGCTGGCGCAAAGGCAGCGTGGGGGAAGGCCCTCGAGATGAAGAAGGCCACCGCCGACAGCTCCAAGGATCAGTTCGCCCAGTTCTTCGCCTACATGATGGAAATGCAGGACGGCTTCGCCGAGACTCTCCCCGAGCAGCTGCCCACGATTCCTGGCATGCCTGAGCTTCCCGTCTCCCCCAAGGGCCTCGTGAAGGTGCTGCAGGAGTACGAAGAGATGACCAACGACTACCTCGTTAAGCAGGTTGAGTCTTGCATCGCCTTCTACTTCGAGGTACAGGAGAAGGCAATGGAGAAGATCCCCGAGGCTCCGCAGCAGGCCGAGGGCGAGGCAGAGGCTGCCGACGAGGCTGCCGAGGCCACCGAGGAAGCCGCTGAGTAACCTCACCCACCTAGCTCACTAAGAGGACCCCACCACACGTTGGTGGGGTCTTTTTTGTCAGCAAGGCGGGGTCTGTAAAACGAGAAATCGTTGCCGTTGGTGCCCAAAACCGCGCAAACCTTTCGGCCGCGACCGTGTCTGGCATAGACATGATCGAGTCGATCAAAGCCACTGGTTCGGAAAACGGGTTCTTTGAGCGGTGGAGTGGGTTCCACGCGGGCGCCGTAAACGCAAAGACCAGCTTTACCAAAAAGACCATGTATTTGGGCAACATCCCCGCATTCGTGCAGGAGCTTTCGGACTACGTGGTTATGTTCAGGCAATGGGGATACTCCCCTTTGCCTTGTACAAGGCAAAGGGGAGTATCCCCATTGCCTGGCCTTTTGCGCGGTTTTTACTGTATGTAGATGATCTCGGTAGGCTTGAAGACCGAAACCAAACGTACGCCCGCGTTGTAGAACAGGCATATGCAGAAGATCCAAATAATGGCTACATCCGAGTTGATGAACATAATGCAGAGTGCGGCCAACGCCAAGCACACCAAGGCCTGCAGGACGAGCGGCAGAGCGGGAGACCCAAACAGCTTTGACTCCACGGCGCGCGCAACGGAAAGAACTCCGCTCACCGCGCAATAGCAGATTAGGTACAACGCGACCGCGAGTTTGGGGTTGTCGATAACCGCAACCGCAAACACGGCGACGTCGAGGGCAATTATGGCCAAGAACAGCAGTATCAAGCCACCTGCCATATGGTGTGCCAACCTGATGTAATACAGCAGCTTTCCTACGCCATACAGCAGCAGACAGGCACTCAGAACAAGCGCCACAACAAGAACGCCAATCTGCGGTACCAGCAGCAAGGCGATGCCGCCGACGATCAGCAGAAGACTCAGAATCATGTTCCCGATGCGTTGCAGATTAGTCACGGCTGCCACCTCCTCGTATATACCTAATAAGGGGTAGGAAGTCCTGTATACCCTCAAAGAACTTGCCGTTGTATTCAATCGATCGTCCAGCAAGCGGATTGCCGGAAGACCACACGCGATTGACCACCATGCCCTTTTGGGCCATTGCCGCCAAGATGAACTTGCCCAGGTAGGTGTTCTCTTTGCTATTGGCATCGGCGTCCAGATACTCCTGCACGTGCGCATCCAAGTCGAAGTAGTCTACGGCTTGGCCACAAAGCCTCTCTCCGAACGCGCGCCAATCCTCGATGGCGTCTTCCGCGGGCTGGCGTTTTTCGAGGATCGTGCGTATCTCCTGCTCGTAGGGTGCGACGGCTGCCGTGTCGTAGGTATTGAGCTCAAACGGGCCACTTTCCCCACGCAGGCATTTCATGGCATAGACCATCTGGCAAAAAGCCTGGTAGTACTCGGTGGGGTTGTCTTTGAACACCTCTTCGTAGCCATTCCACGCAGGCACGTAGCGATACCTCATAAAGCTGTGGTCGGGAAGGTGGCCCGCCCGCCCGTGGCCCAGGTTCATGATGGTGTTCTCGCTGGGTTGGAAGATGGTATTCGTGTACATGCTTTTATCAAAGTCATCGGGTATCGCCGGGTTATGGCCAAACTTAACGGGCCTCTCTATGAAGGAGCCATCCTCGGAGGGAACCAACTCGACGAAGAAGCGGTTGGTGTTGTTTATAACGAGCGAGGGCGTCCCGGCAAAGTAGCGATGCGCCCAGGTGTCGGCCAAAACATGCATGGCCAAACCCACTGCCTGAACGTCCTTACCCTTGGCAAGGTTCACCGTGTCTGCCACAAGATCCCCGTTAGGACCGCAGATCAACCGATACTTATTGCGATAGTTCCTGCCTCCCTTTTTTACCTCCGCGTGCAAATCGCCAGGCAGGAAGTGGAACGAAGCCCAAATGCGCGTGATGTCCTGCAGCCCTACGGGATCTGTTCGTGCCGATGCCATTTCCACCGGCAGCTGCGTCGTAGCCGCAGACAGAGGACCACCTATGCGCGTGAGGAACGTTTTCGAGCACTTGTCGACGAGAAACGCGCTGTGGCAGAGATCTTTGCTCTCGTCAATTGAATAGCCTGCAATAAGCGCCGCGCAGTACGTGCCGTAGTAATGAAAGGACCTCTCCATGGTGCCACCTATCCCGATACCCTGCTCATGCGTCGCAAGCGTAAGGCGCTATAGATAACCAACGCGAGCGCAGCAATCGCAGTCGCTTCGATGGCGATTGCAGCGATTATTACCAAAAGGGACTGAAGGAATGGTGCGATCGCCACAATTAGGTAAAGCGTGAAGGCATTTACTATTGCGGCAAGAAACGCGACGACCAGGTAGAGGGAACCTTTCTTCTTCCCGTATCCCTCTGCGCGAGCCGACAAGCCCACGTATGCGCGCACTCCCAAGTCAATAAGAACTATGGCGCCCAGCAATACGTAGACCGTAATCGACAGCGTTATGCCATTGATCCCCAAAAACCAGCGCAAAAGGTCTTTATCGACAAGCGCGAGGAACAGACATATTTTTACAAGGGACCAAATGCCAAACGCCAAAACGCCTCCGCCAGCAATACTCAATCTATCCTGAAGGCGCCTTATCTTTGCCTGCTCAGTCATCTCTTCTTCCCTGAAATGCCGATTCTGCACCCTTTTGATGCACGAATGCAATTCGTTTCACATTTTTTCTGCCGTCGGTACGGGACCACGGCATTACGCTCGATAGTCTATCACGAGCACACGCAACAGACTAGTTCCCTCCCAGGAAGTGGAACAGGTCGAAGCCCGCTGGCATGGGGATGCTAAACATGAGTATCGAACCAATCACGAGCATCAAAACCGCGGTTGACACAATCCCTATCCTGTTTGGAGAGTGCTTGAACGTGCCCGCAATGCCTAACAGAAAGAGCACTAGCGAATATATAACCGTGACCAATCCGTACCTGTCGCTGTTCAGGTTATCCTGCTTACCCGTCGCAAGGATGTCCTTAGACTTCTTTAGGAGTTCTTCGGACTCCTTGTAATAGGACTTCGCGTACCCTTCCTTTTCGAAAGGCGATTTTCCTGCCTCAAGTGCCCAGTCGATTGCAGCCTTGAGCTCGGGCGTGCATTTTTCCTGAAGCGCTTCGATATCGGCCCTCAGCATTACCTCACCCTGCGTTCCGGGAATCCGAGCGACCACGCCCGTCTCTATGGGCATGTCGACAATCTGACATTCCGGAAGAGCCAACAAGAACTCCCGGATCCTCGCCGTCGTCCGACGCTCCTGCCCGGACAACTCTGGATTGCGATGGAGGTCATGCCTAAAAGCTGTGAGTGCCGCGAGCCCGTCGTCCGTCAACCTGGTTGGTAACGTGTCCATGGCAGCCCCTTCTGTATCGTCGTATAATCTCATCTTAATCTGCATTTGCATTCGCTTAGCCTCTCTATGCAAGGGTGGTCAAATGGTTTCGACGGGTGGTAAGAGGATGAAGATATTCGCCGTGGTGGTAGTGGTTCTGGTCGTTCTTGTCTGCGGACTCACGCTGTTCCTCGCACACACCATAATGAACGGGAAGCGACCCACCCTGGACGAGGCCTGGGAGTGGCAGTCGGCACGCTACGACACGAGCTTCTACAAGGACCTCAAAAAGACCGACTACCTGGTTAACGGCTACAACAACTACCAGCTGCACGTGGAGCTCATCGAGGCTTCCACGCCGTCGGATCGCTACGTCATCCTTACCCACGGGAACACCGACAACCACATCGGATCGCTCAAGTACGTGCAGATGTACAGGGACCTAGGCTACAACTGCGTCCTCTACGACATGCGTGGTCACGGCGAAGACGAGCCCACGTTCTGCACCTTTGGCGACCTGGAGAGCAAGGACCTTTTGGAGCTTGTAAAGGATACGCGCAGCCGCTATCCAAAGGTCAGCCAGCTGGGGTTTCATGGCGAGTCCTTGGGCGGATCCACCTCAATCGAGGCACTGGCGGGCAAGCCGGAGATCGACTTCGTTGTGTCGGACTGCGCCTTTGCCGACGTTGAGAGCACGATCAAGCAGAAGTTCAAGACGATGCATCTGCCGGAGTTCCTCATACCGCTCGCGAATGTTGGCATTCGCATACTCTATGGCTACTCCATATACGATATGCGGCCCATCGATGCCTTGGACGGAAACAAGATTCCGATTCTGTTTATGCATGGCGACGCGGACAACACGGTGCCGCCAGAGAGTGCCCGTGAGCTGTACGAGAGGACGGCGGGCGTTCGCGAGCTCCACTACATCGCCGGGGCCGACCACGCGGAGTCCATCATTAAGTCGCCAGACGAATATCGCAAGCTCGTCACCGACTTCCTCGGGCATCTCTAAGCGTGCAACCGTGCAAAAAGGGCAGTCCCCCTTTTGCACGACGCGCAGTATGACCGTCGGCAACTGCTTTGCCGTGCAAATGGTTATTTTGAAACAAGTTGCGGTCATCGTGACAAGGGGACAGGTCACTTGTCAGCTTTTTCGAGCGAGCGCCCCGAGGCACGCGGCCAAGAGCGCCATGCCCAAAAGCGCGCCTGGCAGCAGCGATGGGTCTCCCGTCTTGGGAGTGGCCGCCTTTCCGGTTGTGGTCTTTGTGCTTGGGTCCTCTTTTGCCGGCGTACCGCCATCGCTGGCCTTGCACTTGTTCACGAACGCAGCCTGATCGACCTCGTTGCCTTCAGTCGTGTAGGTGATGGAGCCAACCACAAGCTTTCCGTCGGAGCCTTCCTCAACCTTTGCAGACGCATCAAAGAAACGCTCGTCGTAGGTCATGCCCTTCTCGTCCCCAACGACCTCATGAATGACCCACGCATACGTGCCCGGCTTGTTCACGCTCACTGCGTCAAAGCGTACGGCACCCTCTGCGTCGTTGTTCGTGGTTTGGATGGTCTCGCCATGGGCATCGTCGAGCAGGAAACTGAACTCGCCTTCCTTCAAGGTGCGACCCTCAAGCGTCTTGGTTGCCTCGAGCGCCACCGACACCGGCTCATACTCGGATACCCCGTTTACGACGTTGTCAAAGGCAAGCGCATCCACGTGCTTCTCGTCGAGCTCAATGGTCTTCTCTGCCACGAGCTTTCCGTCGCCTGCGTCATGCACATGGAAGGTCACCACGTGATACGCAGAATCGTAGGCAGTGGCAGGGTTGTTCTCGTCCTCACGAACGTGGTAGACGTAGGTTCCCGGAGCGTCAAAGACAAGTTCGTCGAACACAACGATGCCATTGGCGTCGTTGGTCTTGCTCTGCTTGGACTCTCCATGCGCATCGTCCAGGTGGAAGGTAAACTCCCCCGCCTTGAGCGGGCGTCCCTCGAGAGTCTTAGTCGCCACGGTGCTGGCAGATACGGACTCGTAGGTCTGCGTGACCTCTGCCTCGTTCTGGAAGGCAATCGTGCCCACTTCGTTACCGTCGCGCTTGTATGCGACGTGCGTGGAAAAGCTTCCGTCCTCCGCCTGCGTTACCGTAACGTTCGCCTCGTGCCTCGACGTGTCGTAGGTGAGGCCGGGCTCGTTACCAGGGACCTCTTCCACCGTATACGCATAGGTTCCGGGTCCAGGCAGGCTCACGGGATCGAACACCACAAGTCCATCGGCGTCGTTGGTCTTCTCCTGAAGGAGTTCGCTATTGGACCCGCGCAGCCTAAAGGTAAAGTCGCCACCGGCAAGCTCGCGCCCAACCAAGGTCTTGGTAGCCTCGAGCGAAACGGTCGTGGCAATGCGGGTGTTGGTGACGTTGAACGTCGTCACGTCGCTCCCAGACGCAGGCTGAGGCTCCGTATAGCTCGCCTTGTACTGGGCCCCGCCAATGAGGGCAGTCGAGCCAGGCATCACGTCCTGGCCGTCGTCGTCGACCTCGCGGATGCTATAGACCGCCGGCACCTTTTCGTCGTTATTCCAGTATGCAGGCCAGTCGCCAAAATCGGCCGTCCAGCCTCCCGCGGCGTCAATCCAGGCGATTGCACCGGTAAACTGCTGGTCCTCCGCGCTCGGACCACTGTACAGGCGCACGGCAACAGACAAGCCCGATGGCGGATTGGAATCGCCAAGCTCCCAGAGCTTGTGGACGCTTGGATGCGCAGCCGCAGAGGCAGGGGCCGATCCACTGTTCTCGAAGGTGGTGCCGTTTCGCACCTCGAGCACGCCGCCCTTCTCCACTGTAATGGGAAGGCGGGAACCAGCGGCCACGATGGTCGCGCCGTCCAGCACCAGCTTGCCGCCATTCTTTACGACGATACCCTGATTGTCCTGCATTGTTAGGGTGCTTTTGTAAACGGTAAGCGTGGCGCCCGACTCAACCGTAAGAGGCGTACCGCTGCCCTTGAGCGTAATTGTGTTCCGGAGGAAGTGGGCCTCCGAACCTTGCGACACTGTAAAGGAACCATTGTTCTGTATAGCCGCGTTTTTGAAGTAGTTGATCCAGGCGGCCTGTCCTCCCAACGCAACGTGGGCGTTCTGGTCGATTCCTATGATGTTTGCACCGCCGAAATCCGATGGTACGCCACCGTTGATACTCACGGTTGTTAGCGCGACGCTCGTGCCCGACCGCGCGTACACGATGCCTTTGGCAGCTTGCGTGGGATATTGAAAAATGCCGCCCTCCAAAGTAAGGCTGCCGCTTTGCACGTCGATGGCATAGTCGTACGCCGTCATGTTGCTGTTTACGGTGCATCTGCCCAACGTAAACGGCTTATCAACCACAATCTGACCGTTGGGGTTCATTGTGATGGTGTCTCTATTCCATTCCGACTCGCTCGGGCGTGTTTGATCGGAGATCGTTTTGTTTTCCTGCGCCTTGAGCACAAGATCGTTTTGAGTGGACCCCTCATCCTGCGCAGGCTGCGCATCCTGCATGGATTGAGTGGCAGACAATGACTCCGCCTTAACGGTGTTGGTAGTTGTGTCCGTTTGCGACGGCTTGCCCGTCGTTTCGGGCGTCTCTTCGTTGTTCGCAGGCTCACCGTTGGACGCTTGCCTACCGTTGTACATGGTTGCGGGAGTCTCGCCACCGTCACGCATTGTTTGATCTTTTGACTCAGCAAGCACGTGGCTTGGCAAGAGGCTCGCAATCAAAACAAGCATCATGAGCACGGAAAACAGCTTGCGACAACTTGGCATGAAGACTCGCTTCCATAAAACAGGCCAACAGTTCGTGTTCATCTTATCAAAAGCTGACAAGTGACCTGTCACCTTGTCAGCTTTTTCGTTATCCAAGTTACGCTACCCTAGAGGCCGACAAGCGACCGTTCCCTTGTCAGTTTTAGGAGGCGCACGATGGAGTTCATACGAGGCACAATCAACTACATCTACGAAGACAAGCTCATCCAAAAGAGCAGCTTCCACTACATCATCCCAGCCGTCATTGGCTTGGTGTTTGGACAGCTCTCGCCGGTTATAGGCGGCATCTGCATTTCGTCGAGCCTGGGCGAGGTGCCCTTCTCGGCACTCAGTACGGTTGAGCCCATCAACCTGATCTTTAGCGCCATTGGCTGTTTGGGTGGCGTGGGCTGCGGTATTACCATATCCAAGTGCTCAGGCTCGGGCGACAAAAGCATCGCGGCGAGGATATTCACCCGAACCGTCATTGCCCTTGTGGTGGCCTGCGCCCTCTTGAGCGTGGTGATGTTTGCCTTTGCCGACCCTCTCTTGCGGTTCCTCCAAGCGACGCCGGAAAACCTTGAGTACTCGCGACAATACCTGTTCGTGATCCTTTTGGGTTCGATTCCCACCGTTCTGTTCTTTTCGGGAGACTACATTCTTACCGACGACAACGATCCCGGCCTCGTGCTCGTGGCAAACATCGCGGCGGCGTTGGTAAACGTCGCGGGTAACTTCGTGTTCTTGGAACTGCTGCATCTTGGCGTTGGTGCCAGCGCCTTTGCCATGGTACTTGGCAACCTTTTCGCCTGTCTTATCTTTATTCGGCACTTCAAGAAGAAGGATGCCCTGTGTCGCTTTGTAAAGCCCGAGCGCAAGGAGGGCGACCCCGGTATATTCGCCGCGCTCAAACCCGGAACGCCCATGGCCATCATGTACGTTATGTTCACCATCCAGATGATCGTGCAGAACCTCGTGCTCAGCAAGCAGATTGGCACGAGCGGCTTGGGCAACTCTGCGGTTGTAGACAACCTCGTGCTCTTCCTCACCATCTTTACGGCATCGACCAGCGAGCCGGTTATGCCGCTTGCCTCATCCTACTTTGGTGAGGGAAACCACTGCGGAATTCTTTTGGTAAAGCGCTCCATGTATCACATGGGGCTGCGCATCCTCGTGCCCATCGTCCTTGTGCTCGTGGCGTTTCCGCAGCTGTTTATAGCCATATTTTCGGTGCAAGACCCCGTGATGCTCGAGTCTCTGCCCTTTGCCATTCGCATTGTGTGTATAAACGCGCTGTTTACCTTTACCAATGATTCCATGGTTAACTTCCTCTCGGCCACGGAGCGCGAGCGCCTCGCGAACATCTCGTACGCCATCCAGATCGTGGTTAACGTAGGCGCCACGCTGGGTCTCGCGCGCGTTGTGGGCATGGACGCCCCCTGGTACGGAGCCATGATCGCAAACCTGTGCTCCTGCGCATTCCTACTCTTTGCAGGCCGCCTTTCCAAGGGCTTCGTTAAGCAGTATCCGGAAAACGCGCTCGTGCTTACCGGCGGACACTCGGATGCCGAACAGGTGGAGTCGTGGCACGAAGACACGACCAAGGTTCTTGGCCAGCAGAAGACGGCTATGGTGTGGGAGAAACTCATCGAGCCCTTCCTGGCATCGGACGACAACAAGGCCGATCAGCTCTGTTCATACAGCGTCATCCAGCGTGACAACGGCGACACCGCCGCCATCCTGCGTTATGGAGGGCACACCGACCTCAAGCACCTCATCATTGGCGAGGAGGGAGAGGACGAGGAGGACGAGGAGGAGCTGTCGCACGTGTATGGCCAGTGCGTGAACTCCGAGTTCAACACGCTGCGCAGGATGATGATCAACTTCAAGGCAGAGTAGCCCTAACTAAGGGACAGTCCCCAAGTTAGGGTTATGACTTTAGCCTGCTCTTGTCGTCGTACATAAGACGGTCGGCGCGCTCGAACACCGCAGCCACGCAATCGTCGTCGTCGAATCTGGCCATCCCACAGGCAATGACGACGTCCCCGGTCTGCAGGGCTTCCTCGTTATGTACGCTCACGTCCCAAAGCCGCTCTTCAATGTGGTCGTAGTCGACTCCCTGCGCAACTACCGCAAACTCATCTCCACCAACACGGAAAACGGGACTGCGCTTAAAGGCCTCGCATATGACTCGGCAGGCATCGCGTAGGTATTGGTCTCCCGCCTGATGTCCGCCTTCGTCGTTGACCTTCTTCAGATCGTTTACGTCGAGAACCACTATCGCAAATGGTGGCGTCCGACCTATTGCGATCTGCCCGTTTAGGCGCTCCTCCACTTCCTGATAGGCGTGCTTGTTCTTTACGCCCGTCAGCGCGTCAACATTGGCTTGAGCCTGAGCTTGCTCAAGGCGCATTTCGGTCTCTTCCTCCTGCCGAACCTGCGCATCGACGTCGTTAAGACCAACGATCAGGCGAGGGCCCTTGCTCTCCTCCACCAAAGAGGCCTTTAGCTGAACGTGTAGGGGTTTCCCATCGATCATAAAGCGGTACCCCAGGGTAAAGATTCCGTCACGCTCAATCACAGCCAGTACGTTCTCCCTGGTAAAGGCCGCCAGAAAGCGACTCAAATCCGCAGTATGGATGTAGCGGCAAGTCACTTTTCTGGCGCGCTCAAAGAAGTCCTCGCCTTCCTTTTCCAACGCAAATAACCGAGCGTAGGCTTCAATAGAGCTAAACTCCCGAAAGTGGTCTGTTTCGGGGTCTACCACGTAAACCACAATGAAGTTGCCCGTAATGGCATGCAGGCGCGCATAGACCGTACGCTCCTCCGCAACCCGCTCTTCCATGCGCCGTTTCTTGACAAGTTCGTCGATGTCCGACACGGCCACGACGATAAAGTTCTCGTCGTCCCTCATTCGTGAAATCGACATCTGCACGTAGAACGACCTATGGTCCTTGAGCCTACGGTAGGTCATCACGAATTCCTCGGACTTGCTCAGGGCGTCCACGAGGAATTCCTGATTCATGGACCTCACAAACGCGTCCCGATCGTCCGGATGCACAAAAAGCAAGGCTTCTCTCTCGCAGCTCTGGAAGAAGTCTGTAGCTCGCCTGCTTTCGCAGAGCATGCCGCATTCGTCGTCGCTCCGGTATTCAATATATTCGCCGGTTGACATATTCACATAGAACAGGTCGGTATAGTCCCGAGCCAAGGCAAAGGCAATGTGGGAGTATATGCCACTGGTGCTCCATGCCCTCTCGCAAGCTTCTTTGAGCAGCTCGTTTTCCTGCAACAGAGCGTCGTACTTGGCAGACAGATCCATCTCGTTTTGCACAGTGCCTCCCTCCCGTTCAATCATTAAGCGGCGTCTTGGTATAAAAGAATATTATCCAATCATCCGCCGAGTCATTCAAGAGGGTATTCCAGAGTGTCATGTCCAAGGGCAGAGTAGGTCGAAACCCAAACTTGGGGACTGTCCCACCGCCATTAAGTTAAGATTGAGTGCATGACGACGCATCGGCGGCGCGGGGATCGCCGTCGCCGAGAGCTTTCCCAGGTTGTCTCCGGTAAGGCATCACCCCGATCCAGCCGTCCCGATCCCGTCGTCGCAGGTCAACGC
>CADCPM010000018.1 GCA_902803315.1 uncultured Coriobacteriaceae bacterium | reverse complement strand
TCCATCATCGGCGGTGGCGACTCCGTCGCAGCTATTAATAAGTTTGGCCTGGCCGATCAGATGAGCTGGATCTCCACCGGTGGCGGAGCTTCCATGGAGCTCGTTGAGGGCAAGGCTCTTCCTGGAGTGGAGGCGCTTCTCGATGCGTAAGAGAATGATTGCTGGTAACTGGAAGATGAATAAGACCTTCTCCGAGGCCGTTGAGCTCGCAACCGGGCTTGCCGCCGAGTTGAAGGACGGTACGGGCGACGTGGACGTAGTCGTTGCTCCGCCTGCAGTCGACCTCAAGGGCGTTGCCGAGGTCATCGAGCAGGAGAAGGCCCCGTTTGCCCTCTCTGCCCAGAACGTGTACTGGGAGGAGGCCGGCGCCTACACTGGCGAGACGGCTCCCAACATGCTCGAGGCAATTGGTGCCACGCACTGCATCATTGGTCACTCCGAGCGTCGCGATTACTTTGGCGAGACCGATGAGGACATCAACAAGAAGGCCAAGGCCCTTATGGCTCATGGCATCGTGCCCATCTCCTGCTGCGGCGAGTCGCTGGAGATTCGCGAGGCTGGTACGCACGTAGAGTTCGTCGTTGACCAGATCAAGAAGGACACCGCCGGCCTTACGATCGACGATCCTTCCAAGTACGTCATCGCCTACGAGCCCATTTGGGCCATTGGCACCGGCAAGACCGCTACGGCTGACGACGCTCAGGAAGTATGCGGCGCCATCCGCAAGACCCTCATCGAGATCTTCGGCGAGGAGACGGCTGCTGGCATCCGCGTGCTCTATGGCGGCTCCGCCAACCCCAGCAACATCGCCGGCTTCCTGGAGAAGGAAGACGTGGACGGCGCCCTCGTGGGCGGCGCTTCGCTGAAGGCTGATGGCTTTGCCGACATGGTGCGTTCCGCCATGGCGTAATGCGTATACCAACGCATAGTTAGGCAAACCACGGGCCCCGGGATCTCTTCCGGGGCCCTTTTCTATCATGTTCTCTTGGAGCGAGGCAGTTATCGTAGCAGCGAGTCTCTTGTTTCGGTAGCCCACGGATACTGACTCATATACTCGCCTCGCCATGCATTGATGGCCAGTGGACGTCCCTCGAGGTATTCGTAGTAGTCGCACGAGACCTTTGTCATGTCGATGCCCAATGACCCATAGCGTTTAATCAGTGCATCCTTGTGACCGGCCGTATCAAGCGTTCTCCTAAGATCCGATACGAGCGTTCGAAGGTACGAGCTGACGGTGCGAGTGTGCTCCGTCGTATCCCAAAGTGCCGCCTCGACGTCCTTAAGGCTTACAATCGCACCTCTTCTGTCTATAAGATAGGCGAGGAGTTCCTTGGTTCTGGCGCGTTCGAACAAAAGGGGCTTGCCGTCCACAAATGCCTCAAAGTCTCCAAAGCACCTAACTACGAGCTTGCTCGTGTCGTAGAGGGTCTGTGGGGGAAAGCGAAGGTTGTCCAACTCGCAGGCAACGTCGGTGGCGGTAACCGGTTTCATGAGGTAGCCAGAGCTGTGCAGGGCAAACGCATCTGCCATGTACTCATCGTAGCCAGTGGCGAAGATGATGTTTATCTTTGGGTTCTTTCGCTTGAGTTCGCGTGCAAGAGCGATGCCGTTCATACCTGGCATGTCTATGTCCACGAATGCCACGTCGAAGGACTCTACGTTGGTGAGCGCAAGCACCTCCGAAGCATTGGCATATGCTGCTATCTCCGCCTCGGACGCCGCCTCGGTAATGGCGCGTACCAGCACTTTGCGTGGCATCTCCTTGTCGTCTACGGCGAGTATCCTCATGCGACACCTCCCTTGGGGACGCGGATGATAACGGTCGTCCCCTCATTGGGTATGCTGGCAATGTCAAGCGACCCATTGCACATCTCGGCCAGTCGGGTCTTTGTGTTTGCGAGCCCTACGTGCGTGCCGTCCATGTTGCCAAAGACGGTGGACGCATCGAATCCCACCCCATTGTCGACGATGCATACGGCAAACTCGTCGGCAAGCTCTTTGGTGCTTACCGTAACAAGACCGCCCTCCTCACGTCCGCCCAACCCGTGCTTGACGGCGTTTTCGACGATGGTCTGGACGCTTAGGGCTGGCACCAGAAAGCCCGTAACGCGTATGTCGAGCTCGTATTGAAGGCGGTTCCTGTCGGACATCTTCTCCAATTCCAAATACGTGCGCACATGTTGCATCTCGGTTGCGATGGGGACGGGAACCGTTTGGCGTAGCGAGGCCAGATTCGTTCGTAGATAGCGAGAGAACGAGGCGATCGCCTCTTTGGCAAGTCCAACGTCCTCGTCACAGAGCCCGTATATGGTATCGAGCGTGTTGAATATAAAGTGCGGCTGAATCTGTGAGACCATGGTATATACGCGACTCTCGGTAAGCTGGACCTTGGACCGGGCAAGGGCTTTGGAGCGTTCGGCATACATGGCCGCCGAGAAGGCCTGCATTTCCAGGAAGACGAGGATGAGCCCGAGTGTGGAGGCAATCGCAAGGAAGTTGATCCCATAGACCATTACCTGCACGCATGCACACACGGCTGGTGACAGCGTGTAGAATAGCATGCAGAATAGCGAGAAGGCTTTAAGGCTCCTCCAATTCCTGAGCACGAGTATCGCATTGACAAAATTGACCACCAAAATGAACGTGCCAGAAATCCAGTAGAGGTCGCTGCGATGGTAGAGGTTGTTTTCGTCGATGCGATAGAAGACGCCAAGTGCGGTGAGCAGGCACATTACGAGCGTCACATAGGTGACGAATTTGAGCCATAGGGCGGGAAGGGGCGTCTCGGCCTCCTCCAGACGAGTGCGTAGATATGCGGTTACGACGGCAATGAGCAGGAAGCCTCCGATGAAGGTACACAGATTGCCCACATGCGTTCCAAGCCACGCGAGCTCTCCTGGCTCTCCGCGACAGATGCCAGCTACTGCATCTCCTCCCTCTGATACGATGTTGAGGGTAAAGAGAGCTATGAATGTCTTGCGATATTTGTCTTGAATGCGCGTGGAGAAAAAAAGAGTACAGGCGAGGCCCACGACGCCAAACGTAACGCTCCAGAGTTCTAAAGAAACATTGAGTTCGCGTATGCCAAACAAGCCCGCCTCCTTTGCCGGCGATGGATATGCCGCTACGCAAAAGTGTAAGCCCCCAACAAATCTGCCGCAAGAAGTCTTATGTGCCTTCGTCGTTTGTTATATTCTTCACGTTGCCGCTCACGCCCCTGCGCGCCAGCCCGCATGCGGCGACTCACGAAGTGAGCGAGCGAAGCGAGCGTGGAGCCGCATGCGGGCTGGCGCGCAGGGGCGTGAGCGGCAACTGTTCCTCACACGGCAGAGTATCATGCGCCAAGGCGTCTCTTCCAGCGCGTTGCCATCCGATTGGGAAAGGAGGGAAGAGGATGGAGTGTGAACAGGGGCTAACCGACCAAGAGGTCGCGGAACGCGTCCAACGGCAAAAGACGAACCGTTTGCCAAGTAAGGCCAGCAAGAGCGTCTTTTCCATTGTCTTCTCGAACGTCTTCACCTACTTCAATGCAATCTTCGCCTTTCTTGCGGTATTGCTCATCGTGGCTGGCTCGTACAAGAACCTGACCTTTTTGCCGGTGGTCATAGCAAACACGATCATCGGCATCGTTCAGCAGCTGCGTGCGAAGAAGGTTCTAGACGAACTCGCGTTGCTCGATGCGAGTTCCTACATCGCGGTTCGAGGCGGCATGGACGTAATCGTACCGTCTGACGAACTTGTGCAAGACGACCTGGTTCGCCTGCAAAGCGGCCAGCAGATTCCTGCGGATGCCATCGTGGTGGCTGGTGAGGCTGGCGTTAACGAGGCGCTGCTCACGGGCGAATCAGACGAGGTCCAAAAGCACGAAGGAGATGAGTTGCGGTCCGGAAGCTACGTAACGGCAGGCACGCTTCTGGCCCGGCTGACGCATGTGGGGCCTGAGTCGTATGCGGCTCAGCTCATGGCAAAGGCCAAGACCGCAAAGGAACAGACCTCGCAGATGGTGCGCGACATCGAGCGCATCATTCTGGTGGCTGGCATCCTCATTATTCCCGTGGGCAGCCTTATGTATTGGCAGTCCACAACGCAGAATGGTGCCACCTATTCCGAGGCCATCGTCTCTATGGTCAGCGCGGTTACGGGCATGATCCCCGAGGGCCTCTATCTGCTCGTTACCATTGCGCTGGCCCTTTCGGCCATGCGCCTTGCTAGGCACAAGGTCCTCTTTCACGACATGCACAGCATGGAGGCGCTCGCGCGAGTGGATGTTCTGTGTGTCGACAAAACCGGAACCATAACGAGTGGACGGATGATGGTGCGGGAAATAATGCCCGCATCTGGATCGGAGAATTCAGTTGCACAATCGAGGGAACTTCTTGCCCGCTATGTGCATACTGTCGATGATTCCAACGCGACCGCAGCGGCTTTGCGCGAGCATCTTTCCGCCGCCGACCCCTTTCCCGATGCCAAGACGGAACCGTTTTCATCGCAGAAAAAGTATTCCCAGGTGGAAGCTGGTGATTGCACGTATCGACTGGGAGCTCCCGAGTTTACGCTGTCGAACGAGACATTGACTGAAAACAGCGAACTCATTGATTCCCATATGGATATGGGAATGAGGGTGCTTGCGTTTTCTGAGGTCGTTGATGGCGACATTCGGCCCTTGTTGCTTTGCGCAATAAGCGATGAAATACGATCCGATGCCACAGCTACCTTCGCTGATTTCGCGCGTCAGGGAGTAGAGGTCAAGGTCATATCGGGCGATAGCCCCCGAACTGTCTCGAAGATTGCCAAGAAGGCAGGTATAGTTGGATACGATCGATCCGTTGACGCTTCGAAGTTGAAGACCAAAGAGCAGATATATTCCTCAGTGCAGGAATATACGGTGTTCGGTCGCGTCAAACCCGAACAAAAGAAGGAGCTCGTGGAGGCACTACAAGCACATGGCCTCAAAGTGGCAATGACGGGTGACGGAGTGAATGACATCTTGGCCATGAGGCAGGCTGATTGCTCGATTGCGATGGGCAGCGGAAGTGACGCGGCACGGCAGGCGGCGCAAGTGGTGCTTTTGGATTCCGATTTCTCGCACATGCGACAGATTGTGTCGGAGGGTCGTCGCAACATAAACAACATAACGCGCTCGGCCACTCTGTTCCTGTACAAGAACATATTCTCGTTTTCGCTTGCGCTCTTCTCCATCTTTGGAGCCTTTGCCTATCCTCTTGCCCCCAACCAAGTAACGCTCATATCGATGTTCAACATCGGTTTGCCTGCGTTTTTGCTTGCGTTTGAGCCTAATGAGAAAAAGCAGGAGGGGCGATTCATCGTTGAGGTGTTGCTTAAGGCGTTGCCTGCGGCCATAACGTCATTCGTTGCCATTGCCTATATGATGGTCTTTGCCAACTTGTTTGGCATATCCCAGAATGAGGTGGGAACGGCAAGCACCTATCTCCTTTCGGTGGTAGGCTTCCTGATTCTCATAGACATAATCAGGCCACCTAATTCCTATCGCATTTTGGTGCTGCTGCTGTGCATTGCTGGACTCGTGATTGGCTGCGGATTCTTTTGGCGACTTTTTGACATCTACAACATGTCCAAGCAAGCGTGGGTGCTTTGCATCGTGTTCGCATTTGCCGAAGTCGGTGTCATGCACATGCTCAATGTGCTGCTGCAGCTGATTCGCGAACGACTGAGGCAGGGCAGGGAGGCACAATAGGCATTCCCAATGGGCACAGTTGGCCAATAGTCATACACACACCCGAGGGACGATTCGCATGCGACTCCGCGCTCGCTTCGCTCGCTCACTTCGAGAGTCGCCGCCTGCGGGCCGTCCCTCGGGCGTGTGTATGACTAGTGGCCACCAAGGAATTACGTCGGTATTTCGGATTGGCACTTGTCATTCATGGAGAGTTTGTGCTACTATTACAAATCGCTATTTGCAAACAACATAAGGAGTCATAACGTGGGTCCCCTTAATATCGCACTTTTGGTCATAATGGCTATCTCAGCCATATTCACTGTCATCCTGATTCTCATGCACTCGGGCAAGGGCACGGGCGTGTCGGACATGATCGCCGCGTCAATGTATAACGCAACCGCTGGTTCCGGTATATGGGAAAAGAACCTCGATCGGCTTACCGTACTGTTTGCCGTAATATTCGGTATCTGCGTGTGCATCATGGCGCTCACGTTCCCCGTGGGTACTATTGCGGGCATGTAGTGGCGCTATGGCAGAAACATTGACGGATTCTAAAATAGTGCTTGCATTAGTGGTAAGCGATGTGTTAATCTAATCCGTGCCGAAAGGCAAAAAAGTCGGAGTGGCGGAATTGGCAGACGCGCTAGCTTGAGGTGCTAGTGACTAACTTAACGGTCGTGCGGGTTCAAGTCCCGCCTCCGACACCAGCCAAAACAACCCCAGCCTTAACGGGCTGGGGTTTTCTTTGTTTTTGGGAAAGTGTCTGATGATTGCTCACATCGTCTGCGCCTGTGCCCAGTCCGCAAGCGGCGACTCGCGCAGTGAGCGAGCGAAGCGAGCGTGGAGCTGCATGCGAATTGGGCACAGGCGCAGAGGGCGTGTTACCGATAATCGAAGCGGTTATCCCCTTGACCTGCCTATTGTTTTAAAACAACCAGGCGTTCGCTACCATAGGGTCGAACAGCAAAGTCGCGGGAAGGGGTTGTCATGATTGACCAACTAACGGTGTTTTTGCCTAACGAGCCGGGAACACTAGCCAAGATGGCTAAAGTTCTTGGAGACAACAACATCCAAATGCATGCCCTCATGGTTGCAGACACAGCGGACTTTGGCATCGTGCGCATTATTTGCGACACGCCCAAAAGGGCTTCTGAGGCTCTTGCAGACGAAGGATACCGTGCCGCGACTACCCAAGTGGCTGCATTTGATGTCGAGAACGTTCCAGGAGGTCTTGCCAAGATCCTACGTAAGCTCGCGGATGTTCAGCTAAACGTGGAATATGCCTATTGTGCCTCCATTGGGTCGAGGACGGTGGATGTGTTAAAGCTTACCGGCAATCCAATCGGGGCCAAACTCGTACAAGCGGGAATGCGTGACTTGGATCCCGCCGATGTGTATTTGCCCGATTCAGAGTAGCGTGTACAACTTATGACAAACGAATTAAAGCGCAACGACGCGTTGGGCATGGCGGCTCACGACGAAACCGCCATGCTGGCATCGTTGTTGTCGCTTACTTCCGATGCCGTCCTAGTCTTCAACGAGAGCGGCCGCATTCTCTTGGCAAACGAAGAGGCAGAACGTGTGTTTAGGGCGTTGCCTGGGAGTTTGACCACTCAGAACGTACGCATGCTCTTTCCGCCAACGGCTGCGTCGACCATATCGGATTCCGCCTTGGAAGAGTCCCTACCTTTTTTGCTTGACGGCTCTTACAATACGTTGATCTGTGAGATTCACGATGGTCGGCACGTGCGTATGCAAGTGCGCTGTGAGCGGATACGCACCGAGGCCGTTGCCTATATGCTATGCGCGCGTGCGTTTATTGGTGAAGAAGAGAAGCAAGACGGCGACGAGCGCCTGTTGGATGAGCTTTCGCGCGCCAACAGGCGCCTGTCTGGAACGCTTGGCATCGTACTGGGGACCTTGGACTCTCTTGATGTGGGCACCCTGTTCACTCGTATCCTTGATGAGATAGCCGAAACCATGGATGCATGGGCTACGCTGGCGTATGTGGCCGAGCATGATGGATACAGGTTGCGTGGGGCTACGGAATCCTTGGGTAATGCTCCTGTACCCGCATTCGTTGCATACGATGACCCATTGGCTCAGCTTGCCTCGGCACGGGGAAGCTCGGCACGCATGCAAGTGATCGCACCGTCGCGAAAGGACCTCAGACAGGGCGCACTGCGTGAGCGGACCGTTGTTTGCGAGGACACCGGAGCCTCCATATTGATCAGCACGGTTTCGCTTCCTCCCTTTCTTTGCTTTGTGACCGTTCCCGTTTGGTTCGGCGGACAGATGATTGCGCTGCTCATCGTGGGATGGCGCCATGCGCGCAAGCTCCGAAAAGACGATCTGGCTCTTCTCGACGCCGTTGCCGAGTATTTGTCGGTGCAGTTGGCGGGAGCATTTGCCGCCATGAGGGCGCAACACGCCGAGCACCTCGATTCGTTAGCATCGGAATTGCGCGAACGCTTGCTTACGAGCCCAAAGCTTGACGCAAAGCTCGTTGAATCCGTGTTTTTGGATGCGGCATCGGCCATTGAATGCAAATGCGTTCCCATGGTGAGCAATGTGCATCAAAGAACCACCGTGTGCTCCTTTGAAGAAGGGGATTTGCAAACGGTTCCATCGGAATTGACAAATTCAATAGGGGACGAACGGCCGCCTGTGGTCCTGGACGTCTTCCACGTCGAGGGGCTAAGCGATTGGCTTGAACAATTGGGCGAGCCATCACAGGGTCTTATTGTGCAGCTCGGGCAGCTTGAAGGCGCCCAACGTGGCTTTTTGTTGCTCAAAGATTCTGAAGAGGAGCCTCTTGAAGAAAGCGACAAGTCGTTCGTAAAGCGTTTGGCTGAGGACGTGCTCGAAGTCGAGGAAGGCGAGCGGACGCGCAAACGCGACACGCACATATCACAGGCACTTCAACGCGGTATGCGCAACGAGCTGCAGCGAGTGGACGGGCTTTCAACGCAGAGCGTGTATTCCTCTGCGACCGAAGCAGCATACGTGGGCGGTGACTTCTACGATTTGGTGCGACTGCCCGAGCGGCACGCCTGTGTGATTATGGGCGATGTTTCGGGCAAGGGCGTTGAGGCGGCTTCTGTTTCGTCGGCGGTCAAGACGGCGCTGAGTGCCTATGCGTGGGAGGGTCTTACTCCTGCGCGCATGGTGTCGCTGCTCAATGACTTCCTGCTTGGTTTCTCGCGTTTGGAAACCTTTGCCACGCTCTTTGTGGGTATCGTTGACTTGCCAACGGGCGTGCTGTCCTATTGCTCTGCAGGCCATCCCCCGGCATTGATGGTGCGGGCGCGCACAGGCGAGCTCGTGTCGCTTGACGTGCAGTCGGGCGTAGTGGGCGCATTTGCCAACATGCGCTATTTGAATGGCGAAGTGGCTTTGGAGAATGGGGACACGCTGTTGCTCTATACCGATGGCGTTACCGAGGCGCGAAACAAGGAGGGTGCGTTCTTTGGCGAGGATGGCTTGCGCGACGTGGTGTTGCGTGAAAGTGCCGTTGGTTATGAGGGTCTTTGCGACCGCATACTCGATGCCGTGGCATCGTTTGCCGGCGGAAGTCTGGAAGACGATGTGGCTCTAGTAGTCTTGCGATTCGACGAAGTGGGTGTGTGAGAGTAGGCGATTGCTCAAAACGAGGACCATTTATCCGTTGTTTTGTACGCGATCGTAAAAAAGTCCTGTTGGTGTGCATGGTATAAGAGCAAATTGGGAACAAGGTCTACATGTCACACGAACACGACATAGTACTTGTACCGCTTTCGGGAGACCTCTGCGTGCGCACGGCGCCCGCGCTGAAGGCTACCCTCGAACGCCTTGTACAGCAGGGAAGCAGGCGCATCATCCTCAATATGGCCGATGTGTCCTTTGTTGACTCTGCGGGCATGGCGGTCCTGTTTAGCACCATACGGCGCATGCGCACGCAGGACGGCCTGCTTTCCTTGGTTAACGTGACGCCTGACGTGCTCCGCGCGCTCAAGATTGCTCGTATGGTCGATTATGTCCCCGTGAGTGCGGCTGGATGCAAGCGGGAAGTCACAGAGCTAGACCCCACGGTTCAGCCTCTTTGGCGTACGAGCCTTCCAGTGGACGCAGACGATCTTCACGCAACTCGGGTGCGAATCGAACAGCTTGCGGAGCAGTTGTCGTTTTCGCACGATGCCGTGTTCGATCTTACGCTTGCCGCAGGCGAGGCATTGGGGAACGCCGCAGATCACACCTGCGGAGAGGGAATACTCGCCACAGTGAGTGGATATCCCGATCGTATAGTAATAGAGATAAGCGATTGTGGAGAGGGATTCGACATACATAAGGTCGAGACCCATGTTCCTCAAGAGGATGAAGAGCGGGGTAGGGGCATAAAGCTCATGCAGCTGCTCGTAGACTCGGTTAGCATCCAAGAGCGTCGTCTTGGCAGTGGGACGGTAGTGCGCCTGGTGAAGCTTGTGTAGCGAGCTATTGGTACCCTGCTGTGGGCAGGCGAACAGGCGCCTGGTTGCGGGTTGCCAGAGTGCCAAATTGTCCACGGCCGGAGCCTGCGACGCGACCCGCAGGCGGTGACTCACGCAGTGAGCGAGCGAAGCGAGCGCGGAACCGCGTGCGCGTCGCGTCGCAGGCTCCGGCCGTGAGCGATACCGCATCAAAAAACGCCGAGCAAATTTTTTTGAAAAAAATGCTTGCATCCTATCCCAATGTTGCGTATAGTATTCCTGCGACGCGGGCTTAGCGCAGTTGGTAGCGCGCAACCTTGCCAAGGTTGAGGTCGCGGGTTCGAACCCCGTAGCCCGCTCCATG
>CADCPM010000017.1 GCA_902803315.1 uncultured Coriobacteriaceae bacterium | reverse complement strand
TCGCAGTATCCGGTTTTCAAGGTTCGCCGCGCTGCGTTGCCGCCGCGCAAGGAAGTACTATACGCCCCTTGGGGGCATATAGGGCCCGAAATCCGATACTTCACAATTTCTGCATATCTACGACGTTTGGGGCTGTATGGCAGGGATTGTAACGCAATGCAACATTGATTGCCAAAGCGCGCTTTGAGCGGGCGTTTCTCCTGTTAAAGGCATGTTCTCATTTTCGGCCAACGGATATGGGCGCTCTGGCGCACGCCTATGATCGAGACGTCTCCCGCAGGATGGGGTCAGGCGCACTTTCCTGTCCGCGGGCTTCTTTGCCGAGCGCACTCTCCTGGGGAACGGGAGATGCCGGGTACACTTTCCGCTCCACAACCTTCCCCACCGTGCGCACAAATCGGCCATTTGTGCGCACGGTGGGGAAGGTTGTGGGCCTAAAAGTGCGCCCGGCGGAAGGCACGGCGCCGAGAAGTGCGCCCTACCGTGGCAGATACTTCATCGCCCCGACGCACGTCTCGTCGGCCAAACGGCTCGCCAACGCAGCGTCTGGCGCCTCGGCACATGCTCGTACCAGCGGTTCGGTGCGCGACGGGCGAAGCTGCACCCACGAGTCGTTTGCAAAGCGCAGCACCAGGCCATCGGAATGGCCCACCGAAATGGGCTCCATGCCGCACACGCTTTTGAGGTTCAACCCCGGAAGAATGTTCCTAAACGCCTGCACGGACGCAGCATCGAGATGTATGTCTCGCCGAAGGTAGTGCATGGTGCCCACGTTTTGCAGCAGCTCCTCCACCAGCTCACCCATGCTCAGGCCTCGCTTTGCCATGCACTCCACTATATAGAGCGCGCTCAGAAGCCCGTCCCGCTCGTACAGGTGGTCAGGAAAGGCGATGCCACCGTATTCGTCGGCACCCAGTATTACGTCGCCTTCCACGAACTCGCGGTATATGCGCGTAAATCCCGTGGGGACGGCGGTAAAGTCACAGCCAAGACGCTCCGCCTGCCTTCGCACGCTTGCAGAGCTGGAGAACGTGGCCACGACACGACTCTTATGTGTATGTTCGTTAACCAGATGCTCCAGAATAATCGGCACCACCCGATGGGGGCTAATGAGATGCCCCTTCTCGTCCACTATGCCCAAACGATCGCCGTCGCCGTCGAGCACGATTCCCACCTGAGCGCCGTAGGCCAGCACGGCCTGCTCGCAGGTATCTACCCACGGCTCAACCGGCATGGGATGCAATCCTCCAAAATCGGGGTTCTCATCGCTGTGGATCTCGTGCACATGACACCCCATCGAACGCAAGAGCTGCGCCAAGATGCCTCGGGAAGCTCCATACAGAGGGTCCACCACCACGCCGAGCCCCGCCTTGCCTATGGCATCGACATCCACCAGGCTTCGAAGATGGTCAACGTAGGGCGTGACGAAGTCCGCATAGGAATAGGTGCCCCGTGCCGTAATGGGCGCCGACGAAACAATGCGTGACGCGGCATCATAGAAGTCGTCCGCAATGGGACCTCCGTTTGCCGCCCTCACAGAGATGCCGCCATACTCGCATGAGGCACTTGAGGCAGTAAGCATTACACCACCGGCGATCGTGGCATCTTGCTGGACGTTCCATCCCAGAGCGGGCGTAGGGCACGGTCTGTCGCTCACGACTGCGTGCAGCCCGTAGCTGGCAAGAACACCTGCCACCACGCCCGCAAGGCCACGGCCGTTAAAGCGAGTGTCGTAGCCCACCAAAACAGTGGCTCCGGGGCGAGCGTCAGCCCATATGTATCCAAAGGCATCGGCAACGCGGCTCAGGTTCTGTTCGTCGAACCCGTCGTCAAAGCGCGCGCGCCAGCCCTTGTTGTTGAATCGGATTATGCGCATGCGCTACCCCAGCTTCACATCCTTGCCAAGGGCCTCTTTGAACGCCTCCACCTGCGTGGAGTCGGCAAGCGCCATGCGTGCGTTCGTGGCCGCCCATGCGGCGGGGGTGCCCGTGTCGCAACCCTGATCGGGATCGACTACCAGGGCATACATCTCCTCTTCCTCAAGCAGGCGCTCCATGGCATCCGTAAGCTGTATCTCGCCGCCGGCGCCAGTGCCCTGCGTGGCAAGCAGGTCCATGATGCGCGGCGAAAGCAGATAGCGACCCACGATGAACAGGTGCGAAGGCGCCTCCTCTGGCGCGGGCTTCTCTACGAGGCCCGAAACCTTCCACACGGCACCTTCCTCCTCGCCCTGGGCATTCGTGCCCTCAAGCGACTCCACGCACTCGCCGGCAATGATTCCATAGCGGCTCACCTGGTCGGCAGGCACGGGCGCAACGGCAATAACGGAGGCGTTGTTGTGTGCGGCAGACACCTTTGCCATGTTTACGCACATCTGACGGTCGGGCACAAAGTAATCGCCCAAGAGCACGAAGAAGGGGTCGCCGTCCATCTCGCTCTTTGCGCAGTACACGGCATGGCCAAGACCCTTGGGGTCGTCCTGATACACAAACGAAACGGGAAGTGCGCCTGCCTCGTGCAGAGCGTCCGCCAAGTCGTCCTTGCCCTTTGAGCGGAGCATGTCCTCGTATGCTGCGTCCTCGGCAAAGTACTGCTCGATCTGCGGCTTCTCGTGAGAGTTAACAATAACCACGCCGTCCACGCCAGCAGGCTCGAGCGCCTCCTCCACCACGTACTGGATTACCGGCTTGTTGAGCACCGGCAAAAGCTCTTTCGGGCTGCATTTGGTTGCGGGAAGAAAGCGTGTTCCAAGGCCGGCTGCGGGAATAATCGACTTCATAGCTCAGTTCCTTTCATACGTGCGAGCCAAAAGATAATACCCGCCGACACACGCATCCATTCACCTTGCCCGCAAACGGTGCAAAGCGTCGGGGGGACGGCAGGACTTTTGTGGAGAAATGCAGACTACTCTTCGACTCGGATGCCTTGCTGCTCCAAATAGGTGCACCAACGATTCGCCGTGTCTTCCGAGAGGTAGTGTTCCAAAAGGCAAGCCTCTTCGTCCGCAACCTCGGAGTCCACGCCAAGCTCGTCGTGCAGGAAGGTACGCAGCACACGATGCGTGCGCCAAACACGTCGGGCGTATGCCTCGCCCTCCTTGGTAAGCGTCACGCGCCCATAGCGCATCTGCTCAACCATGCCCGCTTCCTTGAGCGTCGAGAGCGCCTTGCTCACGCTTGCCTTCGAGACTCCAAGCTGTTCGGCAACGTCCACAGAGCGCACGCTGTTGCCCGAGGTCTTCCCGTCGTCGGTCATAATGCGATAGATGGACTCAAGGTAGTCCTCGCTTGCCATCGTAAGGCCATGCCCTGTTGGTAAATCCGTACGACCCATAAGTGAACCACCCTTCCCTGCAATCGGCCTTGGCGCCAGCCAAAGAACGACTCTTAGCCCTGCCTATAGTCCTCAAGGCTCACGTCGGGAATGCTCACGCGGCCAACATGGGCACCCAACGACTGAAGCTTTTCCACAAACCGCTCGTACCCACGATCGATGTGATGGATGTCCGACACGGTCGTAACGCCGTCGGCGACAAGACCGGCCATCACCAGCGCCGCTCCTCCGCGCAGGTCTGGCGAACGTACCTCGGCCCCCGAGAGCCCCTCAACGCCATGAACCACGGCATGATGTCCCTGAATGACGATGTCGGACCCCATGCGCTGGAGCTCGCTCGCAAACATAAAGCGGCTCTCGAAAACGTTTTCGGTTACCACGCACGCGCCACGGGCTACCGAAAGCAAGCACATCGTCTGCGCCTGCATGTCGGTAGGAAAGCCGGGGAACGGCAGGGTCTGGATGTCTACCGGAGAGAGGTCGCGCGTGCGCGATACCGTAACCTCGTGCTCGCCCCTCTGCACAACAATGCCCATCTGCTCATACTTGCGCAGCACAAGCCCCAAATGCTGTGGGTCGAACCCACGCACGGTAATGGGCTGGCCCACCATGCCGCCCACGGCTACAAACGTGCCCGCCTCAATGCGATCGCCCACCACGGCGTGGGTAACGGGATGCAGCTCCCCCACTCCGTGTATCTCTATAACCGGCGACCCCGCGCCCTGGATATTGGCACCCATCTTGTTGAGCATGTTTGCCAGATCCACGATCTCGGGCTCGCGCGCGGCGTTGTCTATAACGGTGGTGCCCTTGGCGTGAACCGAGGCCATGATGAGGTTCTCGGTAGCTCCCACGCTGGCAAAGTCAAGCGTTACGGTAGTGCCCGTAAGACCGTTTGGCGCACTCGCGTATATGTCGCCATGGTCTACGTCAAACTCCACACCCAAAGCCTCCAGGCCAAGGATGTGCATGTCTATTTTTCGCGCCCCAATGTTGCAGCCACCAGGCATGGCCACAATGGCCTTGCCAAAGCGTGCGAGCAGGGGACCGAGCACCGCCGTGGACGCACGCATTTGTGCCACCAGGCTATAGGGCGTTTCCCAGCTGTCCACGCCACCGGTGTCGATGCGCAGCGTATGGGCGTTCACAACCTCTATGGTTGCGCCCAGCTCCTTGAGCACCTTTCCCATAATGTGCACGTCCGAAATGTTCGGCACGTTTTCCAACGTGGTTACGCCAGGCGCAAGAATGGTTGCCGCCATGAGCTTGAGCGCGGAATTCTTTGCGCCCTCCACGGTAACGGTGCCAGAAACGGGGTAGCCCCCCTCAACACGAATGACTTCCATTTGCCCTCCGCATAAATAACAGTCACAGCGCGTATCGCGCGGGATTTAGATTACACCAGTTGCATATGAGGATTCAACGGGAGCGCACGAAATGCAGATTAACGTTTTGGACGTCGCTACCGTTCACGGGCCGGCCACCGGGTCCGCCTCGCGCCCCGCGCTCGCGCCCCGCCCGCATGCGGCTCCGCGCTCGCTTCGCTCGCTCACTTCGTGAGTCGCGCATGCGGGCGGGGCGCGAGCGCGGGGCGCGAGGCGCACTTCGGATGTTCCCGTTCACACAGCGGAACATGAGTTATATTCTTTTGTCGTGTAAGTCATCCCATACAACCGAGGAACAGGAGAGGGGCGGCCATGGAAAAACCAACACGCCGGCTTGCGATTGCGGCCATTGCAATCGTGGCGCTGATTTGCGTAACGCTCGGCGCACTTGTCTCGTTGCCAACAAACGCACAGGCGGAGGACTCCACGTCGACGGAGCCCGTGTACCAAAAGCTCGACGAACTCAACGGGAAGCGCTTCGCCTACGTAAACGGCAGCGTGTACGACAAGGCCATTCAAAAGAAACTCTCGGACACGACCTCAGACTTCTATCCCTCGCTGGCAGAATGCGTGGCGGCCGTGGAAGCGAAGAAAGATAGCGCCGCTGTCCAGCTCTCGTACTGCTGTCAGCTTGCCGTCAACCGCCGCCCCGGCACGGTAACCTTGCTGCCAGAGCCCGTCGCCAAGGTTTCCGAAGGCTTCTTCTTCCCCAAGGGCTCGCCGCTCACCGCAAAGTTCAACGAGCTTATCGACCGCTTTGAAAAGGACGGCACCTTGGCAAAGCTCGAGAAGAAGTGGGTGGCAGCCGACGAGTCGGGCAAGACCTTGCCGCAGCAGGACTGGGAGGCCCCCAACGGCACGCTCAAGTTCGCCACGTCGGGCGTCATCGAGCCCTTTAGCTACGTGGGAGAGGGCGGCACGCCCAAGGGTTACGACGTGGAGTTGGCGCTGCTTATCGCGCGCGAGCTGGGTTATCACCTCGAAACGTCCACCATCCCCATGGACTCCATCTTTGCCTCGGTGGACAGCAAGAAGGCGGACTTTGGAGGCACCCTTACCGAGACCCCCGAGCGCGCCTCGGTATGCGACTTCAGCAAAACCGTAATGCCCACCACCATATCGGTAATCGTCCCCACCAAGGGCGGCGAGGCAAAAGCCGCGTCGGGCAGCATCATTGACAAGATCTCCGATTCCTTCCACAAGACGTTTATCGAGGAGGATCGTTGGCAGCTCATTCTTTCAGGCCTTGGGGTCACCATACTCATTAGCGTTTCTGCCGGAACGCTTGGCACGTTGCTTGGCTTCCTTACGGTGTTCGCACGTCGCAGCGGCGTAAAGTGGATAGGCAAAGTCATAGACGGCTACCACGCGCTCATGGGCGGCATACCGCTTGTGGTAATACTCATGGTGCTCTACTACGTTGTCTTTGGGTCCCTTAACGTCCCTGGCGTAGTCGTCGCCATAATAGCCTTTACGCTTTCGTTTGGGGCGACGTCCGGGTCCACCATGTGGACGGCGGTGTCGAGCATAGACGTCATTCAGGAGGAAACGGGTCTCGCGCTGGGCTACACACGGCAAAACGTGTTTAAGAAGATCATCTTCCCACAGGCCATGCAGCAGTTTATGCCGCAGCTCACGGGACAGTTCGTAAGCATGGTAAAGGACACAGCCATCGTGGGCTACATCGCGGTACAGGACCTCACGCGCGCAAGCGACCTCATTCGCAGCCGCACCATGGACGCGTTCTTCCCGCTCATAGCCACAGCCATTATCTATTTCCTGTTCTGCCGCATACTCGCGTGGGCACTCCGCAGAATAACCAAGCGCCTGGACGTCCGTAACCGACCGCGCAAAATCGAGGGGGTGCAGTAATGAGCCTTATAGAAGTGAGCCATCTGCGCAAGGAATACCCAAACGTAACGCCGCTCAAGGACGTTAACGCCACCGTAGAAGAGGGCGAGGTAATCTCGATCATAGGGCCCTCGGGCACCGGCAAGTCCACCTTCATACGCTGTCTCAACAGGCTCGAGACACCCACGAGTGGATCGATTGTGGTGGACGGCACAGACATGTGCGACCCAAACGTGGACCTTCCCCTCATGCGCCAGAAGATGGGCATGGTGTTTCAGAACTACGCCCTGTTTAGCCACAAGCTCGTGGTAGAGAACCTCATGATGGCGCCCATGGACCTCCTGGGGCTTTCCAAGCAGGAGGCATACGACCAAGCGCTGCGCCTGTTGGAGACGGTAGGCCTGCGCGACAAGGCCCTTAACTGGCCAGACGAGCTTAGCGGCGGCCAGCGTCAGCGCGTGGCCATTGCGCGAGGCCTTGCCATGAACCCAAAGATCCTGTTGTTCGACGAGCCCACGTCCGCCCTTGACCCGCAGATGGTAAGCGAGGTCTTGTCGGTAATTACCAAGCTGGCAGAGCAGGGCCTGACCATGCTCGTGGTTACGCACGAGATGCGCTTTGCCCGCGACGCCAGCTCGCGCGTGTTCTACATGGACCAAGGCGAGCTTTGGGAGGCGGGTCCACCCGAGCAGATCTTCGAGCACCCTAAGCGTCAGGAGACGCACGACTTCATATTCCGCGTACGCAGCTGGAAGTGGGACATAGAGACGCTGACCCCCGACTCGCTTGCCATGGAAGCGTCCCTTATCGCCTATTGCCAGCGCCAATTTTTGAGCGCACACGCCGCAAACGCATGCCAACTTCTGATGGAGGAGATCGTAAACAACCAGCTGCTCCCAATCGCACGCAAACGCGGCATTGCGAATCCAGGGTACCACGTAATGCTCTCGGCGGGAGAAGGCGGCGTGGACATGGAGATAACGGTAGACTGCCGCAAGCTGTTCGTCGAAGGAGGCACGCCCACCGAAGATGAGGCAGACGCCCTTTCGCTTACCATAATCGAGGGGCTCTGCGATCACTGGGAGCAGGTTGAGCCAGGCCTCATAAAGCTTTACGTGCGCCAATGACGAGGCGCTCGCCTGCGTGAATGCTTGCGGCCGTCCGTCGAAGCGTTTGTTTGGGCCACTCGGGTAACCGGGTGGCCCTCTTTGTATATAATCCGCAATTGTCATTCAATTATTGGAAAGGCGACCGCATGCGATACGAGGACACGCCTGGCACGCAGGAATATGGGTGCGCCGCCGTAATATGCACCGCTGTTGAAACAGAGAGCAAAAGCCTCATGCAAGTGTTTGGCGGCGGATGGAGTCGCGTCCACGTGCCCGGAGACAGCCAGCGCTACCATGAGGCAACGTTCGTGGACAAGCACGGACACGGCCAGCTTGTTATTACCTGCCAACAGGACGTCATGGGAATGACGGCCGCCTCGGTACTGGCAACAAAGGCCGCTATGCTGTTTCGACCACGTTACCTCATTATGTGCGGCATAGCCGCAGGCATTTCCAAGGACGCCGAGCAGATGTATGGCGACGTGCTGGTACCCAGCACGGTATGGGATTACTCAACGGGCAAAGTCGTGGGACCGGACGAGTCGGAGCTTCACTTTGGCGCCGTTGGTTTTTTGCCCCGTCCCAACCCAATACATATGGATTCCAAGCTCAAAGAGCTGATGGACGAGCTCAGCGAGCCCAACGCGTGCGAATTCCACCTGCAAACCGGTTCCTTGGCTTGCGGACCGTCGGTTATGGCAAACGAGTTTGCGGTGGACCTTCAAGTCCGCGCCCTCTTTCCTTCCACGATGGGGTTGGACATGGAGTCTTACGGCGTCTTCCTCGCCGCCTCCAACGCGCTCGAACCAAGGCCAAAGGCCTTGGTGGTAAAGAGCGTGTGCGACTATGCGAACGAAGAGAAGGACGACCAGTACCAAACCTTTGCCGCCTTTACCGCAAGCAGGTTCGTGGAGTTTCTCCTTACCAGCAAGCTCGACTTTGACGACTAATAACATCAGACAATGGGGAGTATCCCCATTGTCTGGCTTTATAATGGGGCGCAGCTTCTATTTGCTTTATGTACGAAAGGAACAACAATGGCAGCTTTGGACGACATTCGAGAGAAGATCGAGGGCATCGACAAGGAAGACATAGCCGCAGGCGCGGAGCTCATATCTGAGGCCGTGGCCGGCGAGGTAAAGAAGATCTCCGAGGGTATCGCAAACACGACCCCCGAGGACCTGGCTGCAGGCGCCGAGCTCGTTTCCGAGGCCGTCAACGACGCCGTAAAGAAGGTCACCGAGCAAAAGTAACGCAACCCAAAATAAGGGACAGGCCCCAAGCTGAGGTTTCGCCAAACCACAACTTGGGGCCTGTCCCTTATTTGGGGTTTTCCCTACTCCTCGTCGAGCATCTCCTTGGTGGAGGAAACATACTGCGCGTTGGCAATGTCCTTGGCCTCGTCGAACTCAGCCTTGCGCTCGGCATGCTTAGCCTTGGCCGAATCAACGCGAGCCTCCATCTTGGCCTTGCGCTCGGCGCGCTTCTCGGCCCTCTGGGCCTTGCGCTCGGCGCGCAGCTGCTCGCGAAGCTGATTCTCGTACTCTGCAGCAGACTGACGGGCAAGCTCGACTTCCTTTACCACGTCGGCGGCAAAGTGACGAATGATGGTGGTCTGATAGCCCTCAAAGGCGGCGTCAAACGCGGGCTCCTCTTCCTGCACCAGCGCCACGATGGCAACCTCGCCGTCGTAGAGCTTGCCAGCCGTCACCTCGAGCATCGAGGCGCTGTCTATGGCGTCGTCGGAGTCGAATGCGCTGCCAATGAGCGCGCCGGTGCCCGCACCAAGAAGGACGCCCAGGGGGCCGCCCAGGATGCCAACGATCGCTCCCACGACCGCACCCGTGGCGGTGTCGTCGGAGGTGACGCCAGCGGCGTCAAATGCGTCGGAGATGACGATGTTGTCGCCATCGCGCTTGAGCAGCGAAGCCTCCACTACGGAGTAGCCCTCGCCTGCGGGCTTGTTGCGCATCTCGGTAAAGGCCTTGTAGGCCTCGCTCTCAACATCGAATATCGCGGTTACTACGTTTTCCATCACTGCTCCTTTCAGCTGGGTCATATCAACCTATTGCAATAGGCCACATACGTTTCGAATGATAACAGTTCTTGTCCAACAGGCACTATGCATCACGAAAATCTAATCGTTGCATACACAAGGCCAACGCCCCGAGGGTACGAGTATAATTCATAGGTCATACTACACTTCATTGTAACGGAGCTATAGGAGGGAGAAAAAAGCTGCGTCGGCAATATTCTCTAGGGTCAGATCAAACATACGGCAGGTGATTGCCATGGTGGCGTTCGTGGCCATCGCCTCCATCGCCCGAATGGCGGCAATCGTCTGAGCAGGTTCGCACTCCTTCATGTGGTCGTAGTCGCATGGCATACGCGAGCCCTCCCTTTTCTCAATGGGCATCATAGCGTTTTGCGTAACAAGGACCGGCGCCTTGCTACGTGCCCGCGTTCATGCGCTTAAAGCTTGCGGCGTTCGTTTTATACAACTTGCGGAACACCCGATAGTTGCGCTCGTACGCCTCCCCATTTGCCGGGTTGGGGACATACGTGTGCTGCGCCGCAACGAGCTGCTTCGAGAGGCCCAGCACATCATCCCCCTGAAGGCCCGCCGCCACAACGAGCGCTGCCCCAATTGCGCCGACCTCCTGGGAATTGCGTATGGTCTCAATCGTCCTGCCCGTTATGTCCGCAAGCGTCTGGCACGCAAGCGGCGAGAGCGCTCCGCCACCAACGAATCGCACGGGATCAGACGTCGGCACCTTTGACGCCTCGCACTCCAGCAGCCAGCGCAAATGGTAGCAGACGCCCTCGATGACGGCTCGAACCAGATCGTTCTTGCTGGTGCCAATCTTTATGTTGAAGAACATGCCGGCTGCCGCTGCATCCTCAAAGGGGCAGCGGTTGCCGTGCAGCCACGGGGTAAATATCACGCCGTTTGCCCCCGCTGGCGACTTGTCCGCCGCGACTAAAAGGCGGTCGAAGAGGTCCGCGGGCCTATCCGCCGCCCCATCGGATGTCGCCGGTCCTTCGTCGTATATGCCCAGCTCGTCCAAGGCAAGATGCTCCGCCGCCCATTCAAGGCACTTTCCAGCGGTCTCCAGCTCGGCGTAGTAGTTGTAGTACCCACGCTTGGCCGAAAGCACGCCCGTTATCATAGCGCCCAGGTCGACGGCCTGGTAGTCAAGGCACGTAGACACCCATCCCGATGTCCCCACGTAGATGTGCGTGTCGCCAGGCTTCGTACAGCCCGCACCGATGTTAATAAAGGTGGCGTCGCCTCCGCCCGCGAAAACCGGCGTGCCCGCCACAAGACCCAGGTCGAGCGCCGCATCCTCGGTAAGCCCGCCAACCTGCTCCGTGCACTCGACGATGGGAGGCAGGTGCTCGGGTCTTACGCCGTACATGCGAAGAAGCCCCTTGTTCCAGCCCTCCTTCCCCTTGCGCGTATCGTAGAGAAAGGTGGCAAAGGCAGAGTCTGCGGTGCGCACAATTCGCCCCGTACAGCGTGCCACAAGGTAGTCGTTTACGTCCAGCCAACTACACACCTTGTCAAAGATCTCTGGTTCGTTGTTCTGGACCCACTTGTACTTCCAAACGGGATCCTTCACGCTAACCGATCCCGCATAGTTAACAACGAGGTTGCGGGCGAGCTTGTACAGGCTGCATCCCGAGATCTTGATGACTCCCCTTCCCATGCAGTCCCCAAACTCCTTTACCCCCCGCTGGTCGAGGTAGTTCATAGGGCGCCTAAGGGCATTGCCCTCGCTGTCAACCAAGATCACCGACTGCATCTGCGCACAAAAGGCCAGTCCCCGCACTTCCTCGGGTCGAACGTCCACCTTGCAAAAAAGGCGCCGCGTCGACGTGCAGATGGCCTGTCACCACTCCTCAACATCCTGCTCAACGCCACCGTTTTTGAGGACATACAAACCATAGGATTCGGTAGATTTGGCAACGATTTCGATCTGGGAGCCGACGCTAAAAAGACAGGCCTTTACGCTGCTCGTTCCAAAGTCATAAACAATAACGTACATACGCTTTCTCTACCTCAGGTGAATCGACCATCCCGTGTTGATCTTCTTTCTTACGGTGCCCAGAGTCTCGGGGTCGAGGTCCGGCCAATCGCTCAGTTTCGTTGCTTTGTCGGACACAAGATAGGCCTTTTCGGCGCAGAGGGCCAACGGCGTGTCCGCAAGGGAGTCGGAGTAGAAGTTGTCGATCTTGGGAAATCCATGATCAAATATGTAACGCGACTTCTCCTTTGCGTACATAAGGTTGTTCATAAACACCCCAAGCTTGCGGTCGAACTCCGTTGCCATGCACCGCACACCGATCCTGTTTGCAATGGGCTTAATAATGCAGGTGGGTGACGCGCTAATAATGAGGTCGTCCGAGCGCTTTTGCTCTAGATACCACGAAGCTATAAGTTTTTCGTTTTTGTCCCAAAAGCGCTCGATCTGCTCGTCAAAGTCGTCAACGAGCATGAGGTATTTAAAGAGCTCGCGCTGCAACCGGTAGTTAGGCATCTTGCCGCGCTGGTATTGGATGTAACACTTAACGATGTGTGGGAAAAAAGTGAACCACAGCTTGGGGTGGTGGTTCATGCACCAAAAGCCAAAGTCGATGGAGCTGTCTGTGGGATATATGGTTCCGTCAAAGTCGTAGACGTTCATCTGCCCTCCTCTTGCGCCTGGATTTGGTTGTCCTCGGTCAAAGCCTAGCGACTCTGGACGTCCAGGAGGTCCTCAAATCCTGTGATCTCAAAGATCTCGGAGATAATCTGCGGAACGTTGATCACCTTTACGGTATCCTCCGAGCGATTGACGATCTTCATGAGCACACGCAATCCGGCCGATGACAAATTCTCGAGCTTGTCCATGTCAATCACCACCGACGCACCCGGAGCGGCATCCATAGCCTCCATTGCTCCTTGGCTGAACTCTCCCGCGTTCTTGGAGTCCACATATCCCTCGGGATACAGCGTCAGAACACCACTGTCAAGACTTGTCCTCATGTCCATTCTCTTCTCCGTTCCCTATCAGTCAACAGTCCATGTTAGGAACTTTTCTTGCAGATGGGCGATTGGCGCTCGGTAACTCGATGCTCGGTTTTTCGACGTTCGTCCTTCTCGCTTGCGTACGTACCGATTATCCTCGCTCCCCGATTGGTTGCGCAAACGCCTCATCTGAGTATTGCACAAGCAATCAATATAGATTGGCTTACTGTTTGGAGACAGCTATGGCACGAAGAAAACCAAAGAATCGCCACCGCAGGGCCCGTCAAGCAAGCGTGACCGCTTTAACCGTACTGGCGCAAGATGCCCCGCGCCAATTACGCCGCGGCAGGTAACGACCTCTCTTGCTCGTACTGTGTGTGATAGGTATCCAGCAGCTCTCCCAGGCGACGCGCAATCTCCACGTAGTCGTCCTTGTTCAGGTTGGCAAGCGATATGCGCACGCAGCCTTTCGGCGCCTCGAAGCCGGAACCGTACATGAGGACGACGCCCTCTTTTGTGGCCAAATTATTAAGGAAGTCGAGGTCAGAGAAGTTCTTCCGCATCCAAGCGGAAAGTCGGCGCCATAGAGCTTGGAGTACGAGTACACGAGGATGGTGTTGTGCGGCAGCACGCTGTAGACCGTTTGGAAGTCGCTTACGAATGTTCCGTACACGTAGTCGGTAAGGATGATGAGGTTGGGGTTCTTTTCCACCACCTTCTTCAGGCGCTCGAGCGTCGCGGCAGAAAGCGCGTGGCTGGCGGGGTTGGAGGGATTAACGAGGAAGAATGCCTTGATGTTGGGGTCCTCGAGCTTTGCGAGCTCTTCCTACGCGATGTCCCAGCTGCTCGTCGAGGTCGAGGTTACGTCCACCGAAACCAGCCCGTAGTCGTTGACATCGGGGATCTGCAGGTAGGGGGTGAAGATGGGCGTAGCCAGCGCTATTTTGTCTCCAGGCTTGAGCACGTGGTTGTGGCTAAGCGAATGGAAGATGTAGCACATGGCCGCCGAACCGCCCTCGGTGGGAAACACCTGAGTCTGGCCTTTGAGATCCACCCCGTGGTAGAGCGTTGACTGCAGGTATTCGTTGAGAATCGCTTCGGTGTAAGGCAAGCAACGGCTCGGGGTTGGGTAGTAGTCGCCAATGATGCCGTTGGTGAGCTCCATGAGCAGCGCTTCCTTGTCCATGCCGAGCTTGGTCACGCGGTAGTTTACGGCGTCGATGAGGAACTTGTCCGTTTCGTCGGACGGGTTCATGGCGGCATCGAAGCGCTCCGCCACGCCCTTGGCCTCCCCGTGGCCCGCCATGTCGCCCTCGCTCATGGTGCGCTGGCACTCGGACGTGGCAAAGTCCATAAGGCGCGAGAAGGCATAGCGCGCCTTGGTGTTTGAGCGAGCCCTCGCCAAGGTCGACGCGGCCGACCTTTCGAGTACCGAAGGAATTGCGCGCTTGCTTTTGCGCTCGGAAGCGGTGGCGTCCTCACGCATTGAGGGACTAGTCATTGGGTCAAACAGGCTTCTGCGAGCAGAGTTGCAGGCACGCGATCCTGAAGCCTTGCGATACGACAGCAAGGCCGCTGCCGTGCTGGGCAACATTCACGCTATGGAACAGGCGGTACGCTTCGCTTCCGATGCCCAAGAAATTACGACAGAAACGTTAAAAGAGGTGCATAGAGCCCTTTGCGCGGGTACAGATTTGCAGGAATGGGGCGGACTCATACGCCCTATGCAAAATTGGGTGGGTGGCAGTGGTTCCAACCCGCTCAATGCGGAGTACGTTCCTCCTGCGCCAGAAGAGGTTGAGGGATTGCTCGATGATCTGTGTTGCTATGCAAACAGAACCGACGTTTCGCCAGTAATACAAGCGGCGCTCTGCCATGCGCAGTTCGAGACAATCCATCCGTTTGTGGACGGCAACGGTCGCGTGGGACGCGCGCTTATCCAGTCTGTGCTGCTCAGACGTCGCGCTGTGAACGGCGTCGTTCCGCCGATTTCCTTGGCGCTTGCTACGCAACGTAAGGACTACTACGCCTCGCTTAGCGCGTACCAGCATGCGCTCGATGAGCGACTTGAGTCCGAAGCGGTCAACGATTGGGTATCGTGCTTCTCGGGAGCGGTTTGCGACGCATGCGTTGACGTACAGAAAATCTCCGACGATTTGCTGCGCATGAGAGAGAGTTGGTGCAGCCGGCTCGTCCGCGTACGTGCTGGATCAACGCTCGAGCTAATGTTGTTAAAGATACAAGCCATGCCATATTTCACCATAGGCACAATGGTCAAGGCCACAAGAAGGTCCAAGCAGGCAGTGGGTCAAGCGGTGAAAAGGCTACTTGAGGTGCAAATTGTTTGCCAGAGCAACAAGGGAAAAAGGTCCCGCGTGTTCGAAGTGCCAGACGTGCTTGATGAGTTCAATATGGTTGAACGCAGGCTTGCAAGTCCTTCTAGGGACACGAGTGTAGAGCTACCCGTTCGGCCAGTGCCAAACAGGCAAGTTCGGTAACTAAGGACACGAGCTCTTGGTCGCACGACCTTGACTTGGTAAGAACCGTGCAAAAGGGGACTATCCCCTTTTGCACGGTTTTCTCCCAAAAGGCGGGATAGTCGCTGGTGTGCAGGCTTGCTGACAAGTGACCTGTCCCCTTGTCATATCTGTCCCCTTGTCATATCGAAAAGCTGACAAGTGACCTGTCCCCTTGTCATACGTTGTCACGGCAACTAGAGAGACAGGCTCTTGGTCGTCCCGCCCTAACTAAGGGGTTACCCCTTTTGCACGGTTAGGCACCTCTGTACTCAAGGGTAAGCATGGTGATGTCGTCCGACTGTTCCGCCCCATCTGCCCAGGCAGTCAACTCCGCTCGCATGGCATCATCGAGCTCGCGAGTATGCAGGTCTGCATGCTGTTGCAAAAACTCAAGCATCCTCTCTTTGCCATAGAGCTGGTCCTCGGGATTCATGGCCTCGGTCACACCGTCTGTGTACAAAAACACCGCATCCCCCTGGCTTAGGGTAACGGTCGCGCATTCATAGGTTTCGGAGTCCATGGCACCAAGCAAGGCGCCGCCCACGTCCTCGAACCATTGCCACTGGTCGTTGTGCCTGAGCAGCGGAATGTCGTGGCCAGCATTCACATACGTGAGCTCGCCCGTATCCCAATCCAGAATGGCCGCCCACATGGTAACGAACATAAACGTGTCGTTGCCCTCGCATAAGTAATCGTTCGTCTTGGTAACGGCCTGCACAAGGCCAATGCCCGATCGCATGGCAGTGGCAATGCGCGTCTTTGCCCTCATCATAAAGAGCGCCGCGGGAATCCCCTTGCCGCTCACGTCCGCTATCAAGAAGCCAAGCTTATGGTCACCCACCAAAAAGAAGTCGTAAAAGTCGCCACCCACATACTTGGCGGCTTGCATGCTGGCATACACGTCAAAAGCATCGACCTCAGGAAACGGAGGAAACGTACGCGGCAGGGCGCTCTCCTGAATATCCCTTGCCATGCTCAAGTCACGCTCGATGCGCCGCTCCGACTCTGTCGCATACTCCTTGAGCGCCGCCACCGCCGCATTGATATAGTCTGCAAGGGAGGCAAGCTCCTTGCTGCTGCGAAGTTGCACCCTTTGGCTTAGATCGCCGTCCGTAATCTTGGCAAGCGTCTTGTTTGCGCTGTTGATCGGTTGCTCCACCATTGCGTGAAGCAAGTTGGACGCAAAGACAAACGCTAGCACAAGCGCAATGCCAGCCGTAAGCACCAGCGCATGCATCGCCACAATGCGGTCTCTAAAAACCGTCTCGTGCGTACGCATTTGCAACAAGTAGTAGTCGTCCACCCGCTTAGCCCGCACATAGTTTAAGTTACCGGCAAGCTTTTGAAACGCCAACTCGACTATGTCCTTAGCGCTCCCCTCGCCCACGTCCCAATCGTGCATCAGGTCCATGGTTGCGCCTAAGGCTAAGGCTTTAACTCGCGATAAGAGCGGCAAACCGTCTTCATTCGTTAAGTACGACCCTTTGGCATACGCCTTGTCATTGGATGCGACCACTTTGCCGGTATTGTCAAGCAAAACAACACTGCCGTCTTTTTCGCTCACAATCGTTTTGAATATGGCGGACATCGTATCGTCTAGCTCTTGTCTGCCCCGATACTCCTTAAGGCGATCGGATATCGCCTCCAGCTGGCTAGCCATCTCTTTCGAAGCCTCAACAACGTCAAGGTGCGTGATGAGGGTATATCCCGCAGCGATAATAACCACAAACACAACGAGCAAGAGCCCGAACAGCCTAGAACCAAACACCACATGCAGCTGGACTCCCGTGCCAGGCATCATAACGTGTCGCAAAAGGCCGTCCGCAAGCATCAGCGACGCAAAGAGGACGATGCTCTCGCACAAAAGCGTGAAAGGTGCGGCCAAAATGGGCGCTTCGGCAAACAGGTCGAGCCCTCTTTTAGAAAAGCCAAGCATATACAACAGCAGCAAGCACTTAAACGCCAAGTCGTACAGCACTGGCACAACGGCACAAAGCAGGGCAGTCAGAAGCACGTTATGTCGCCTTGTGTGCTGCGGTCCTATCAAACGCGAGAAAGCGAGTCCCAGGCCAAACCCTAGCAGAGCCAAGGGAACGATAGCTCTAATCGGATTTGTAAAGGCGCGCTCCATCCAATCAATCGGCTGCAAAATTGCGTGAACGCTTAATGCAACGCACGTAAGGGCTCCTTGCAAAAGACCCCACGGCGCTCCAAGCAAAAACGCGGTAACGACAACGGGGACAAGGGCGAATACGTAATGTTCCCCCTCCGCTCTCCCATCGAGGTTGCTAAAGCCCAACTGAAGAAAGACCATCGAGCAGGATATTAAAAACAGAGCCACAAAAACCATGGTCTTTGTTTTTCTTGATGCTCCTTGCAGTCGCATTCCTGTTCCCATTCTGCAGTCGTCGCGTATGCGTTTGTTGGCGAGGCTCGTCTTCCTTACTCGATGACCAAGTACTGCGCAAGACGCGTTACAGCAAGGATCTCTTTGACAGTTGGGGAGGCGTTCCTCACGTACACTTCTCCGCCGCCAAGGCGCTTTTTCGTCGCCAACAGAACGCGCAAACCCGCGCTGGAGATGTATGCGAGCTTGCCGAAGTCAAACACAACCGACGACTTGCCTGGCAACTCCTCCATCAACGCATCTTGAAAATCGGGAGCGTTGTACGCATCGATTTTTCCCACGGGCGCAACCACCAGCGTATCGTCCTCTACGGACATGTTGAACTTGGGCATGGAATGGTCCTTTCGCGTTCGGTTATGTGGCATGACTATTGTATTAAAAAAAGACTGTTGGGTAGATAAAGAAGACGTCGACGTCCTTGTCCTCGACCTCGGGAAGGTGCGCCCAACTATCCTCTTTGGAATAGTCGGTGGGGATCCCCACCAGATTCGCGACTCTATACGCCTGCCCGTTTTGCTGCATCCTTGGATGCTCCTTTTTCCGATGCCTTAGCGCTTGTCATAGTATTATTTATATATAATACTCATCCACATTATCTTGCATGTTAGCTATGCAATACAAGAGATGTTGAACATGTGTTGGAGATGGGCCACTTCCGCACACCCCTTTGGCATATTTGGCGTCAAGAGTAAAATGTTCATTCGGCTGCGACCGCCCGAATACGAGGCGTGTTTGGTATTATCCGCCCCGAATAAAATACGCTATTCATTTATGCGTGATGCATAACGAAAGGAGCGTATATGGCTACTTTTGTACAAGCGCTTAGGAACGCACGCAAGAAGACCAAGGACAAGGTCGACACCACCGCGCGCGGCAAAGAGATCATCGCCATCCTTAAGAAGTACGACTACGACGACGGTCTTACGCCCGAGATGACGGTAAGCATTCTGGAGGACCTCGGCCCCACCTTTGTAAAGCTCGGCCAGATTGCATCCACCCACACCGACATGCTGCCCGTTGAGTACTGCGATGCGCTCGCATCGCTTCGCTCGAGCGTCGCGCCCATGGACGCCGAGACCGTGCACGCCCAAATAGAGAAGCACCTTGGTAGGCCCGCAAACGAAGTGTTCCAGTCCTTCGACGATGTGCCGCTTGGCTCCGCCTCCATTGGCCAGGTACACAAGGCAGTGCTCGAGGACGGCACCCCGGTAGCCGTAAAGATACGCCGCCCCGGCGTGGTGGACACCGTAGTGCAGGACTTCGCCCTCATCGAGAGGATCCTGGAAACGGCAGACAAGTTCTCTGGCAACAACGACTCCGCCATGGACCTCATGACCATGGTCAAGGAGCTCGAGGAGACCTCAAAGATCGAGCTTGACTTTACCAACGAGGAGCAAAACCTCGTTCGCTTTTATCAGAACAACGAGGATCGCGAGAACGTAACCTCGCCCAAGTGCTACACGGACTACACCAACGAGGCCATCCTCACCGAGGACTTCGTGAGCGGCCCCGAGGTGGGCGATACCAAGTACGTCGAGTCGCTCTCCGACGAGGAGCGCGACCGCCTGGGCAACCTGCTGGCCGACAACTTTGTGGAGCAGGTCCTCACCGACGGCTTCTATCACGCCGACCCGCACGCTGGCAACGTGCTGCTCGTGGACAACGGCATTGAGTGGATTGACTTTGGCATGATGGGCTACGTGTCCTCTAAGCAACGCCAGATCCTGCTCGACCTGGTAACGGCCCTGGTAAAGCGCGACAACTACAATCTCAAGCGCTGCGTTCTGCAGGTTGCGCACCCGCGCGGACCCATTGACCACGGCGCCCTTTTGGACGTGTGCGAGCAGATGACGTCGCAGTTCGCCGATTCCGACCTGGAGAGCTTCGACACGGGCGACCTTTTGGGCACCCTTACCTCCAACCTCGAGGACGAGGGATACGACATCGACCCGTTCCTCACCAACCTCGGACGCGGTCTCATTACCCTCGAGGGAACCGTGAAGGCACTCAGCCCGCGCGTAAACATCATGGACTGCATGACGCGTCACATCGACTTGGGCTTTGACCCCGCGAACCTTGAGCGTATGGTGCAGAACTTCATGCTCAAGGGCATCCAAGGCGTGGACGATTTGGTAGGGCTCCCCACCAAGGCAGTGGAGACGCTCGACATGCTCCAGAAGAGTCAGATTAGGCTGGGCGGCGACTTTGGCGTGGATCAGAAGACCACAAAGACAGTGGTCTTCCTGGTTCGCAGCGCCATCTTTGCCGCGCTCGCCGCGACGCTGTTCATCGGCGCGTGCATCCTTTGCTCGTCGGGCGCGGGCTCGGGCAGGGAGGTCCTTGTTAACGCCGGGTATGCCTTTGGCGCCGTTGGCTTTGCCCTTATGGTTTACGTGTTTGCGACCATACGCAAATAGCTATAGGTCTTAAACTGTGGACAGGTCCCAAGTTAGGGTTCGCAAGGCCCCAACTTGGGGCCTGTCCCCAATTACTGGCCAATGTGGACGACGCCGTGCCCACAGTGCCGCCCAAGTTCTCCAAGATCGGCATCGGGTACGCCTACGATCGCGCGGCGCTCAACGGGTGGGTTGCCGGAAATCGCCGCCGTGAGGCCTCTCGGCTAATCGCCAGATCAAAATCGGGTTGTTCCAAAGCCTAAAGCCACCGCAGTCCCCTCGCTACTGTGCAAGGCAGGTAATGGGAAGCACGTACACTCCGTCATCGCGCTTGTACGCATAGCCGCCAGGCACAATAACGGCGCAAAACGCTGGAGACCCTATAACCTCAGTATTGAGCTTGGACACAAGCTTGAGCAGCGAGGCAGCACCCTGGTCCACAAATGCAGCGCCCAGCTTTACCTCAAATAGGGCGTATCGTCCGTCTCTGAGTTCTATGACGGCATCCGCTTCGAGCCCAGTTGAGTCGTTATAGCGCATGGCCCTGCCGTTAATCGCCTCTGCATAGACCCGAAGATCCCGGATACACAGCGACTCGAACACCATACCTAAAGTGGAAACGTCCTGGAGCAATAGCTCCGGCGAGGCGCCCAAGGCAGCCACAGAAATGGACGGGTCACAAAAAAAGCGTGCTGGCGTCTTTACAATGCGTGATCGCGCGTGTAGCGATGGAGCCCATGGTTTCAAGTCCTCAATTGCGTATATCTTCCTTAACGCTGCAATATATGCATTGAACGTTTCCTTGGAAAAACTGTCGCCACGCTTCGCAAGATTGGCACGCATTGTATTGAGGCTCGCCATGGTTGACGTGCAGCGTGCGTATTCGCGAATGATAAGGCGTGCGTATTGAGCATCGCGCCTAACGCCATCCACGCGGGAGATGTCCTCGCTACAAACGGCGTTCACGTATTCAAAGGGAATCTCCAAGGCTGCCTCTCCGCCAATGCTCACGCCCCTGGGCCATCCCCCGCGACAGCAAAGCCATGCAATATCCTCGATGTCCTTGTTTGACACCCCTTCAACCTCTCCCTCGGAACCAAAGAGACTGGCAAGGGACACATCCTCCGATGAATCTCCCGATTCAAACAGCGTCATTGGACGCATCTCTAGGGTACCGATGCGACCTGTCCCCGTATGGCTTGGCGCTTTTCCTGGAACGGCTGACCCGGTAAGCAGATAAGCTCCAACAAGCTGCTCACGATCGACGGCAAAGCGCACGGCATCCCAAAGCTGGGGCGCATCCTGCCACTCATCGATAAGGTGCGGTCTATCCCCCCTATAATATGACAAGGGGACAGGTCACTTGTCAGCTTTTTTCGCGCAGCTTCCCGCATGGGGGCAGCATGCGCAGCCGCCCTTGGTGCGCGAGCGGCGCATGAGCCACACCGCGAGCGCAACCAAGGCAACCACGACCGCCAGCACCACAAAATCCCACGGGTTCATCGCCACGTCACCTCCGCCAGCCTACGACAGGTGGCACACTTATACTAGGTACAAGTGTGCCACCCAAGAGCTCTTTTGGCCTTACATGAGCTTGGTCTCTTCCATCTTCTCCTCAATCCACTCGAACAGGCGGACGAAGGGCTTGCGCAGCAGAAGACCGAGCAGCAGCGCCGGTATGAGATAGAGCGCAAGTATGCCCATCTCCATGAGCCAGTCATTGTTGTAGGTGCCAAACATGGCGGCACGGAACGCGTTTTCGGAATGTACGAAGGGCATGAGCGGATACGCCTTTTGGAAGAACTCCGGCAGCATTTGCACCGGGAACGTTCCTCCGGAACCCGCCACCTGAAGCACCATGATGAACACGGCGATTGCCTTACCCGCGTCGCCAAACGACGTTGCCAGCGAGTAGATGATGTTCAGGAACACCGTTGAGGCCAAGAGGCCCGTAAGCACAAAGAGCACGGGGTTCGCGCATTGGACCTTGAGGAAGTACAGGTCGCCCAACAGCAGAAGGACGGACTGGATCGCCCCTATGCACAGAATAAAGGCAAGGCGGCCAAAGTAGGCATGGCGTGGCGCGGCGCCCACTTCCTCCTCCGTCTTCTTGGAAATCCCCACGTAGATGAGAAGACCAATGAGCGTCCCGCCCACCCAAAGGGCCATGGTGGTATAGAACGGGGTCATGGCCGAGCCGTTGTTCTCGACGGCATAGAAGGCTTGGCGATCGAGCCCAACGGGAGCCGACAGGAAGTCTATGAGTGACGCCGCGTCGCCTCCCATGATGGTGCGCACCAGGTCCATGTTCCCCGATGTGAGCGCGTTCTGGAGCTTGTCACGTAAGCTCTTAATCTTGTTGGCAACATCCAAGAGCTTCTTCGAGGCGTTGTCCAGCGTCTCCTCCATCTTCCCCAGGCCGTCATCCGCCTTCTCTACGGCAGACGTGAGCTTCTGGGATCCCGATTTCAGGGAGTCAGACAGATCCACCGCCTTGGCGGCAGCCGCGTCGATCGTGGATGCCAGGCCGTCAAGCGAACCGCTGAGGTTGTCGTTATAGCTCGAGCGCACGGATTCGATGGCGTTTTGGGCCTCGGACGCGAGCCTCTCGAGCTCCGCGCGGTCCGCCTCCGTGTTGGACTTGGTGCTTTGGATGTCCGCCACGGTTTTGTCCGTTGAGTCTATGAGTTCGTTGAGGTATGAGATGGCGTTGTCCACCCTCTGTAGGAGGTCCGATATATCGGCCTCCACCTTGAGCGCCACGGTTATGTCACCAAAGCTCGCCTCATGCGACGAGATTTCCCCGTTGAGGTTGTCGAGCTTGCCGCGGAAGGACACGAGCTCGTCTCGCCGCGCCTTGGCAACCTCGTTGGCCTTCCCAAGAGCCTCGACGAGCTGATCGGTCTTGTTTCCAGCGGTCGCAAAGGCCTCGTCGATTGCCGCCTTTACGTCGTCCACGGAGCTCTTGCCCGCGTCAATGGTGGCGTTGGCCGCATCCTTTGCGCTCGAGGCAACCGAGTCGAGCGTACGCACGCCATCGGCCGCATCCGACAGGGCGCCGGCGACGTTGAGCGACGTTGAGTTGTTGCCCACGATCGTCGACGACGAACCCAGGACGCTGCGAATCGACGCGATGACGCTCTTATAGGCGGCAATGTCGGACGCAGAACGCTCGAGCACAGTAAGGACGCCGTCCACGGACCCCTTGAGGTTCGTTCCCATCGTCGCGACACCCTCGTTGTCCGTAAGGCTCGACACCTCGTCAAACAGGTCGATCACCACTTCGGAGACTGCCTTGGTAAATCCTTCGTCCACCATGGTTTGTATGGAGCCCGACGCCTTGCCGGTTACGATCGAGGCTATGGGATTGCGCTTCTCGTTTACGAAATAGTCCAGCTGGGGATGCTCGGGGTTCTTAGTAAGCACGCTCAGGAGGTTGGACGTAAAGTTCTTGGGTATGACAACCGCCGCGTAGTACTCGCCCGAACGGACGCCTTCCAAGGCGTCGTCCTCGTCGGTGACCACGTACCCGATCTTCTCGCTTCCCGTGAGCGAGGTAACCACGCGCTCGCCCACGTTGACGCGGAAGGGCACGATGCCGCCCTCTATTCCTTCGTCGGAATTGGCAAGCGCGACCTTAACTTGTCCCGAATTGCCGTAAGGGTCCCAACCGCCGGCAATGTTGAACCAGGCATAGAAGCAGGGCATGATGGCCAGGCCCATAATAACGAGCAGCGCAATGGCATTGCCGCGCAGTTGCATGAAGTCATGCTTTAGGATGGCGAATATCTTCCTCACTGCTCATCACCCCCTTCCGGGGCCTCCGCCTCGGTATCGTCGTTGCCTTCAATCTGCTCGGGGCCTTCGGCCTGCTCGGCGCGGTCGGCCTGCTCAATTCGATTGGCCACACGCTGTTCCACCTTACCGAACACGCCTCTCGTGCGCCGGCGCCTATGCCGTCTCTCTATGATCGCGTCAACAGAGGCAAAGGGCATGAGCTCGTCGCGCAGGGTGTCGTCCAGGACCGCGTCCAGCTCCTCGTGCGAGAGGTTGGTGAGCACGCGCTTGCGAACGATGCGGTCGTGGACATATTCGATCACGATGATGTAAATGTAGATCAGTATGAGCGCCACGGCCAGGCCCGCAATGAGCGGCAGCTTGGCGTCGAGCACGAGCGTAAGCAGGAAGAGCACGAGCGGTATAGCAAGGAGGGCCACAATGCCTCGGGCTATGAGCTTGGGATATGCGGTCTCAAAGGCGGCACTGCGCTCCTCGAATATCTCGCGGTACTCCACGGGGTCGCGCATGGCCTTAACCACGCTGGCAAGACGGAAGCGATCGTCCTGGATGGCAACGGGCTCGATCACCATAAGGTGGTCGGTCTCGCGCAGGCGCCTGTCAAACAACGCGTTGATATTTACTAGATGGCTTCGTGCGGTTACGCCAATCAAGAGGGAGATAACCACAAACAGAAGGAGTATGAGCAGGTTTTTCACGTATTCGTTGCCATAGAAGCCCGCAATGGCCTCGCGCATGGCGTTGTTTGAGTAGGTAAAGGGCAGGAAAGGCCCAATGGCTCGGAAGAATGGCGGCATCATCTCTATGGGATACATGCCCGAAGAGCCCGGAACCTGCAGGATGATGAGGGTAAAGGCAATGGCCTTTCCCAAGTGCTTAAAGGCAACCGAGAGCGCAAAGATAATGTTGAGGAAGGTAAACGAGGCAACGATGGCTGCCAGGAAGAACGCCACGGGATAGTTGCACTGAATGTGCAGCGCAAGGTCTCCAATGCAGCAGGCAATGGCGCATATGATGCTCAGGAGCGACAGAAGCGCCCACCGGCCAAAGTACGCCTGCCACGGACGCACGCGGTCGAACCCCTCTTCGTCCACCTCCAGCTTAAAGACGGCAATCAATGCGATGCCGCCAACCCAAAGCGCAACGCTCGTAAAGAACGGGGCGACGCCGGTACCATAGTTCTCCATGGGGTACAGGCGGTTCTCGTCCACCGAAACGGGTGCCGACAAGAACTCCTTCACGCCATCGGGATTGGTAGACGTCATGTTCTTAAGAACCGACCAGGCATCCGAGGCTCGTATGACCTCCAGGTCCTTCATGAGCTTGTCGATAGAGTCCTCAAGGTCGCCGATGGACGAGCGCGTAAGGGCAAGCGCGTCGTTGGTTTGGCGAAGCGTGTCCGAGAGCTTGCCCGCAACGTCCATCGTCTGCGCGATAACCGGATCTGCCAGCTGCGTGGCCATCTCCAGCTGATTCGCCACGCCAACAAACGAGTCGAGCGCCGCGTTGATTTCGTTGAGGTCGGAGCCCAGGGCCTTCGCCTGCGCGGCTGCCAGTGCATTCGTTGCGCCCTGCACCTTGTTATCCACGTTCTGGGAGAGGTCCCTCACCTCGTTGGCGGCGGCCTCAAGCCTGCTTGCAATGCCCCTTAGCTCGTCGAGCTTTGCAGCCTGGCTGTTCGAGATATTCACCATAATGTCTCGCTCGGAACTAAGCTGCTGCTCAAGGAGCGTCTTTGTCTGCTTTGCGCCTTCATCCTTTGGGTCGAGCGTCTGCACCACCGTGAGCGTCTCCGTTATTTTGGCCGTTAGGGCCTCGTTGTCCGTAAGGTCGGTTTCCACCTGCTTGATTGCGGCATTTACCTGCGACTGCGCATACGCTATGTCGCCTGCGAGCGACGAGATGTCGTAGTTTGCCTGCGATGAGAGCGAGCTTACGGTGGACGAGCCGTTGCTCAGGGCATCGGAGATTTCGATCATGAGGTTGTTTGCGTTGGTTCGCGTTTGGTCGAAGTTGTCCAGCGCCTCCCCAATGGCATTTCTCGCCTCGTCGCCTTTGCCGAGCAAGCCGTTGAGCTTGTCCGAGGCCTCCGTAAGCGATACCTGCGCATTGCCCAGGGTCTTCGAGAGGCTGTCGAGCTCTGAGTCCACGTTACCCAGTGCCGTGCGCGCCTCGCCGAGGGCGGCGGCAATGTTGTCGGCCGCCTTGTCCACGCTTCCGCCGAGCTTATCCGCTACGGTTCCGAGCTTGGAGGCAATCACCCCGCCCGCAACGGAGATGAACTGCTCGTTGATGGTGTTCTCCACCGTCGAGGCGCCCGCGTCGGTGACCTTGGGGGCGATGGCGTTTGCCTTTTCGTTGACGTAATACTTAAGGTTCGCCCTGCTTATCTTGCCATCCAGAATTCCCGTGAGGGTCTTCGTAAAGTCCTCGGGAATCACGATGGCGGCGTAGTACGTACCCGACTTCACCTTGTCGAGCGCCTCTTCCTCGGTTGCGGGAAACTGCCAGCCGATCTTATCGTTTTCGGCAAGCCGCTCAGTTAGCATGTCGCCTACGCAAACCTCACCCATGTCGCCAATCGTAACGGGCTTGTCGCTGCTCACAACGGCAACGGGAACGGTGCTCGTGTTCTCGTACGGATCCCAGTTGGCGGCGATGTTGAGCCATGCGTAGAGGCAGGGCACGACGGCCACGCCCAGCGCAACAGCAAGCGCAATGGGGTTGTGCAACAACCTAAGCAGGTCGCGCTTGAATATGGCAGCTGCGGTTCTCAAGTTCAATCACCTTATTTCAACAATGCGCTGTATCGCTTACGTACGTCCTTTTGGTATGTTGCTCGCGGCCTATGCACTATGCCGCCTTTTGTCCAACGGCTCCAGCCAGCGGACTGTCGGCACCAATGACCTCAATTACGTCGACAGGCGTGTCGGTAGGCACCGCCTCGGCACGCACCTCATCGGGAATCGCGACGTCCACGAAGTTCACCGTACCGTAATTATCGAGCTCCATAGACACGTCAATTCCTATTCGCACCTGAACGTTGTTGGTATCCGCGTTCTTAACGGTGGCCATTACCCCTGTGTCCACCGACCGCATGAGGCAATCCTTGGTAAACCCTACGCGGACCTTGACGCTTCCCACCATGTCGACCATACCCTCCTCGTCGATGCCGCCGACCTCTGTGATTCCCGACGTTACTTTGAATGAGGTGGCTATCACCTTAGACAAGGGCACGGTAAGCTCATAGCTCACTTGTGGGTCGGCGTCTTTGGCAATGAGGGTAAGCTCGGACGTGGAAAGCAGCTCGGTAATCGTGAATATGTCGACCTTGGACGCCATGTCTATTTTCCAATACTTCCATGAGGTCGCGTCTCCTTTGGGCGTGCCTATGTAGCAGTTGATGGCGTCATCCAAAAGCTCCGCATAGAACTCGAATTTGAAGTTGCGCGTATCCAAGGCAGAAAGGTCCACGTCAACGGTGCCGTGCGCCGTGTTGTTTGCCACACGGAAGTCTGACGTTACGGGTATTGCGGCCCGAACACCCAGCGCATTCACGTTAAGACCGATCTTTGCCTTGCCGGTAAAGTTGTTTACGTTCTCGTTTGCCACGTAGCGCACGAGGAGTTCCTCCGTAGTCGCCGGCGCACCAAACGCCGTACAACCACTCAGCTCAAAGGCAAACGCCAGTGCGAGGAGAACCGCCAGTATTCGCTTAAGCTGCTTCACTATTTCCATCCTTCTGGTGTAAGCGAACAGTGTTTTGAGAATAGCATTAAGGATAGCGTCTGAGACGCCACAATGCCTCCAATCTGGGGACAGGCCCCAAGTTTGTATTGGCACCTCGATACAGCTACGGCGCGAATCCAAACTTGGGGCCTGTCCCCAGATTAGTGACACACTTCGGTCTATGTATGCGAAAGCAGCAGGTCGCACCACGCGATCTTGTCGTCGTAGTAGGCACGGCCGTGGTCGCCTTCCGGCAACTCGTCGCGCTTTGCGATTGCCTCGTCCTTGGTCTGTTGCACGACCTCGGGCTCGATGTCGTCGCTTTTGCGCGCATGGTTGGCCAACACGATAACCGTGTCGTTGCTTACCTCGGCATACCCATGCGACACAATAACGTCCACCTGGCCGCCACCCTCGGAATCGGGCAGGTGAAGACGAACCATGCCATTGCCCAAAGCGGCAATAAGGGGAGAGTGCTTGGGCCAAATGCCCAGCTCACCTGTTTCGGTAACAAGAATCAGGTGGTCGACCTCACCCTCAAACATGAGTTTGTCGGGACGTACGAACTGACAGGTAATCATAGCTTAGTCGCCCGTTCACGCACGTCGTCGATGTTGCTTGCATAGCGGAAGGCCTGCTCGGGAATGTCGTCGCACTCGCCGTCCACAATGGCGGCAAAGGAGCGAACGGTGTCCTCCACGCGCACGTACGCGCCCTTGTTGCCCGTAAACTTCTCGGCAACGTGGAAGCTCTGCGAGAGGAACTGCTGGCATTTGCGCGCACGCATAACCGTGAGCCTCTGCTCCTCCGAAAGCTCGTCCATACCAAGAATCGCAATGATGTCCTGGAGGTCCACATACTGCTGCAGCGTTGCCTGAACCTTCATTGCCACGCGATAGTGCTCGTCACCCACGATCTCGGGATCGAGCGCGTCCGAGCTCGAGGCAAGCGGGTCGATGGCGGGATACAGGCCAAGGTCTGCCACCGAACGCGAAAGAACCGTGGTGGCATCCAAGTGGGTAAACGTGGTTGCCGGAGCCGGGTCCGTAAGGTCGTCGGCGGGCACGTAGACTGCCTGCACCGAGGTAATGGACCCTTCCTTGGTACTCGTAATGCGCTCTTGGAGCTCGCCCATCTCGGTTGCGAGCGTGGGCTGATAGCCTACGGCGGAGGGCATACGACCCAGCAGGGCCGAAACCTCGGAGCCCGCTTGGCTCAAGCGGAAGATGTTGTCAATGAACAGCAGCACGTCCTGGCCCTGATCGCGGAAGTACTCGGCCGTGGTAAGGCCGGCGAGGCCAACGCGCAGACGCGCTCCAGGCGGCTCGTTCATCTGGCCATAGACCAGGCAGGTCTTGTTGATGACGCCCGACTCGGACATCTCCAAGTACAGGTCGGTACCCTCACGGGTACGCTCGCCCACGCCCGTAAACACCGAGGTGCCGCCGTGCTCCTGGGCAAGGTTGTTAATCAGCTCTTGGATAAGAACCGTCTTGCCTACGCCAGCGCCACCAAACAGGCCGGTCTTGCCGCCGCGCACGTAGGGCTCGAGCAGGTCGATGGCCTTGATGCCGGTTTCGAAGATCTCGGTATTGGTGGTAAGGTCGCTAAACGCAGGTGCGGGGTGGTGTATGGGGTAGCGCAGAACGTTCTCGGGAATGCCCTTGCCGTCCACTGCCTCGCCCATTACGTTCCACACGCGGCCCAGCGTCTCGGGGCCTACGGGCATAGTCATGGGGTGACCCGTGTCGTATGCCTTGATGCCGCGGGTAAGGCCGTCGGTTGAACTCATTGCCACGGTACGCACCGTGTTGTTGGGCAGCTGCGACTCCACCTCAAGGATGGTGCTCACCTCTCCAACAGGGGTGGTGGCGTTCACCGTAAGTGCGGAGTAGATGCCCGGGACTTCGTCCTCAAAATGCACGTCCACAACGGGGCCAACTATGCGCACGATGGTGCCAACGCCGGCACTTTTCGTGAGGAGGCCGAGCGCAGCCCGCTCGAAGACCTGCTCGTCTTTGTTTGGTGCTTCCATTACTTGTCCTCCAATGCGGACGCTCCAGCGATGATCTCGTTAAGCTCAGTGGTAATAGATCCTTGGCGTTCGCGGTTATACGTACGGCTCAGCGTCGTAATGACTTCCTTCGCGTTGTCGGTGGCGGACTTCATGGCAGTCCGTCGGGCCGCATGCTCCGCTGCCGCAGAATCCAACAGAGCGTGATAAATGATTGTGCGGATGTACACCGGTATAAGGTATCCGAGCACTTCCGTGGCGCTTGGTTCGAACTCAAACACAGTCGGCGTAACGGGCTCGATGGGCTGCATGCCCTCCTTCGCCTCACGGGGGCTCGTGGGAATCTTGAGGTCTTCCTGGTTTACAGGCAGCACCTGCTCCACCATCTCAACCTGGTCCACACGGTTTTTGGCGTGGTGGTAATACAGCATCACTCGGTCGATGGAACCATTGGCATACGAGTCCATGACATAGCTCGCAATGCGATCGGCCTCGTCCGCCGTGGGCTCCGAAGAGATTCCCTCAAAGCTCAACACGGGCGTGATTCCGCGATACTTAAAGTATTCCGTCGGCTTGCGCCCGCAGGTAATGAGCTCGCATTCCACACCTCGGGCCTGCAGCTCCTCCATGCGTGCCCCCACCTCTCGCTGCGGAATGACGTTATATCCTCCCGCCAGTCCGCGGTCGGAGGCAACAAGAATAAAGAGAACGCGCTTCTCTTCCTGGTGAGCCCTCAGCAACGGCTGTCCCGCCACCGCACTGGCACTTCCGCTAACGTGAGCCAGTATGCGCGTGAGCGCCTCCTTATACGGAGCCGCCTCCTGCGCACGCTCAAGCGCCGAGCGGATCTTTGCCGTGGAAACCATTTCCATCGTGCGGGTGATCTGCATTGTGGAACGAACGCTGTTTATGCGTCGCTGTATGTCACGCAGATTTGCCATGGCGTACGCGTGTCCTTTCCTAGTGATGCGGCGTCGTGGCGTCGGTCTCGGTAGTGGCGCTTTGCTCGCTCACCTTGGCTGCGACCTTCGCCTCGGAGCTGCTCGCCGTCGCGGCGGCAGCCTCAAGGGCGCCGGACTCCACGTCGGTATCGTCTTCGGGAATGTACTTTGCCTGGACTTCCTCGATGAGCTCGCGTAGCTGCCGCTCCACGTCGCCCTCGATCTTGCTCTGGCGCACCTGCTTGCGCACGCCGTCGTACTTGGAATCGGACAAGCGCTTTACGAGCTCCGCCCTAAAGGGCAGCACGTTCTCTATGGGCAATTTGTCCAGATAGCCTTCCTTGCCCGCAAACAGCACGATTGCCTGGTCC
>CADCPM010000016.1 GCA_902803315.1 uncultured Coriobacteriaceae bacterium | reverse complement strand
TTTTTAATACATGGCGAAGTGGCCAAGTGGTAAGGCAGAGGCCTGCAAAGCCTTTATCCCCGGTTCGAATCCGGGCTTCGCCTCCAGTACGATTGAAGGCCAGGTGCCATGGGTACCTGGCCTTATTGCATATTTGCCGATAGGGGCCAAAATATGGATACCGCACAAGAGGAACGTTTGGTGTATTTGGACCACGCCGCTGCGACGCCGATTGCACGCGAGGTGCTTGACGCCATGACTCCGTTCTTCTGCGAATCCTTTTACAATCCTTCGTCCCCCTATGCCCCCGCACGAGCCGTGCGAGCACGTTTGGAAGACGCCCGCGGGCGTCTTGGACATACCATAGGCTCTCGCGGCGGCAACGTTACGCTTACTGCGGGAGCAACTGAGGCTAACAACCTGGCGTTCGCTGCGGTAGACGGCCATGTGGTAACCGATGCCATAGAGCATGAGAGCGTGTTGGCTTGCGCGGCGCTACACGATGCGACCGTGGTGGGCGTGGACGCCGTCGGTTGCGTGGATCCAGGAGCAGTGCGTGATGCCTTGCGACCCACAACCGAGCTGGTGAGCATCGAGCTTGCGAATGGGGAGGTAGGTACCCTGCAGCCCATTCGTCAGATTGCGCAGATCGTGGCAGATGAGCGCATGCGACGCCTTGAGTCTGGCAACCAGCGCCCGCTCCTGTTCCATACCGACGCCTCCCAAGCCGCTGGAAGCGTGTCCATTAACGTCTCTACCCTCGGCGTCGACCTCATGACGCTCTCGGCAGCGAAGATCTATGGGCCAAAGCAGGTCGGTTTGCTCTGGCATGCGGATGGTATCGCGTTGCGACCGTTGGTGCGCGGCGGCGGACAAGAGGCCAACATTCGGTCGGGGACCGAAAACGTGGCTGGTGCCGTGGGCTTTGCCACGGCACTGGAGCTCGCCGAGGGCTTGCGTGCAAGCGAGGCAAGGCGATTGCGTGGCCTTTCGGCTCTACTGAGGAAGGAGATCTCGCGGCACATTGACGATGCGGTCTTCTCGGGACCAACGCGCGACAAGGGCAGGCTGCCCGGGCTGGTCCACGTAAGCGTACCTGGGACGGACGCACGGCGGCTGGTGATTGGCTTGGAGCGCAGGGGCGTGCTGGTGGGAACGGGCAGTGCTTGTGCTGCCAGCCGGATGCGCATAAGCCACGTCCTTCGCGCAATAGGCCTGGACGATGCGCTTGCCCAGGGAAGTCTACGTCTTACCATGGGTCGCTCGACCACGGAGGAGGACGTATGCTACGCAGTGGAATGCCTTGAGGAGTGTCTGCGGGAACAGAGGAAATTCAGCGCTTAGGGGAGGAGATTCCTCAATGGGAAAACGCGTATTTGTCGGGATGAGTGGCGGAGTGGACTCCGCACTGGCGGCGGCGCTTTTGGTCGAGCGGGGTTACGATGTACAGGGCGTGTACATGCGAAACTGGTCGCGTGACCTTCCTGGGTATGCCTGTCCTTGGGCAGACGACCTTGCCGATGCAGAGCGTGTGGCCTATTCTTTGGGCATAGAACTCGAGGTCTGGGATTTCGAGCAGGAATACAAGCAGACGGTGGTTGACTATCTGGTGGATGCCTATTCGCGAGGCTATACGCCCAATCCCGACGTCATGTGCAACCAAACCATCAAGTTCGGAACGTTTGCGGAGCGAGCCTTCGCGCGGGGTGCCGACCTCATTGCTACGGGGCATTACGCTCGCGTGGACACTGCTGGTGGCCCCTACGGCCGCACACGGCTTCTTCGCTCTGCCAACGAGCATAAGGATCAGACCTACTTCCTGTGGCGTGTGCCATCCCAGGCGCTTGAACGAACGTTGTTTCCCATAGGCGATATTGCCACCAAAGAAGAGGTGAGGGCACAGTGCGCCCAAAGGGGGCTGGGTGTGGAATCCAAGCCAGACTCCGATGGAATATGCTTTGTGGGTCCAGTTGGCTTACGAACCTTTTTGCTCGATGCGCTTGATCGTCGCGCAGGCGATATTGTGGAGTGGGAGACGTCCAAGGTGCTCGGCCGACACGATGGAGCCTTCCTGTTTACCGTTGGCCAGCGCAAAGGCCTCGCGTTGGGTGGCGGGCCGGCTCGCTACGTCGTGGGAACCGATACCTTGCGCAATGTGGTGTATGTGACGTCCAACCAAAATTGCCCAGGTCTCTGGACAACCTCAATTGAGCTGGAGGACGTTCATTGGATTGCGGGGGAGCAGCCGAAAACGGGAAGCTACTTGGTGCGTACGCGCCACACGGGAGCATTGCGTGAGGCGCGACTGACCGTCTGCGAGCAACGTAGAGCACGCATAGAGTTCGATGAGCCCGTTCGTACGGTGGCGCCCGGGCAGTCCGCGGTGCTCTATGACGATACGGAATGTTTGGGTGGCGGTTTGGTAAGCCGCTACGACCTACATCCCCAAGGTCAGGAGAACAAGTGTGGATAGCCTGAGCCACAACGACTATGCGCGCATGGCCGCACTGCCTCTTGACGTGTTGGCGAGGGAGTGCGACGTGGATACCTTTCACGGACATGGGCCGGGAGGGCAGGGGGTAAACACTGCCGACTCTGCCGTGCGCATGACGCATCGCCCTACGGGAATCGTAGTCGTGAGTCGAACCTCTCGTAGCCAATACCGCAACAGGCAGCTCTGCCTTCAACGATTGCGCGCCGAACTCCATCGACGGGCGCAACGCCCTACCGTACGCCAGGCGACGCGTCCGACCAAGGCGTCGGAGCGAAGGCGCTTGGATGCCAAGCATCTTCGCTCGCAAATAAAGAAGTCTCGTAAAAACGTGCGTGGCGACGAGGAGTAGGTATTCGCAAATATTTGGAGGGGCACCTCCCGAAGCCTTCATATTGATATGCCATAATTACAATCGTCTGGACCGCACTTGGAGGTTGGCATGAAAAAACGTTTTGGGAAACGCGAAGCACTTTTGTTGGTGTTCGGAGTAATAGCACTTGTGTGGGGCGTTACCTCTGTTTCGATGCTGCCTGGTGCGGTGCCTACCCATACGAGACCCACGCAGACGGAACAGGCCACAGCCACAGTCCAAGAACGGCATGAGGCGTCGGATGCCCGAACGAGCGATTCCGTTAAGAAGCAGGATAAGACGGACGTGTATGGGGACGAAACGCTGGCGATCGAGGGGCCCAGCGACTGGGAGGTAGACGAAGGAACCTCTCCCCAAGAAGTGGAGGACGGAGGCGTCTCTGAGGTGTTTGTCATGCCGGAAGACGCAGCGTATGAGCCTCAGGTGGCACTTTGCGCAGTCAATCCCACGGCAAGCGTGGAGGAGGTACGCTCGTCGCTAGCCAGTGTTAGAGGCGTTCTTCCGGTTCAGATTACGCAGGAAGAAATCGCCACAGGAACCATAAGCGTTCCGCTGGCAGAGGGCGTGTCTGTAGAGGATGGCGTAAACGAACTTTTGCGGGCCGATGCGGTTCAGGGGGCGCAACCCAACTATGTCTATGCCGCGTCTGACCTCATTGATAGCACGCAGCAGGAGGAAACGCAGACAAACAAAGCCTCAGGCACAAAAGAGGACGAAGATGCCCTTGCACCAAGTGTGGAGAACGAAAAAGAGCAGGCACAAGAGCCCTCTTCCGAATCCGACGCTGTGGCACCCGTTGACGAGCCAAAGGACCAAGACGGCTCCGCGAGCCAAGTAGCGCAAGACAAAACCGAAATGGACGAGCCGTCACAAGAGGGTACGCAGGAGGTCGCGTCGACGGAAGAGAAGGCGGCGGATGAATCCTCCGATGATACGCTTGAGCCTGAGAGCGCGGCTGTCTCGAGCTCAAACGCGGGAGAGTTGAATGCGGAGGCAGCCAAGGCGAGCGTAAACGACCCAAGGGCAAAGGACCAATGGGGCCTTAGCAGCATCCAGGCATACGAGGCATGGGCTTTGCAAAAGGTCTCGGGCAGCGTAACTGTAGCCGTTATGGACATGGGATTCGACACTTCCCATCCCGACCTCAAGGGCAATTTGCTTCCTGGATATAACGCATATACCAACAACTCGAATTTGGCAAAACCCGATAGAACCAATTATGGCCACGGAACGCATGTGGCGGGCATCATCTCGGGTGTGTCGAACAACAAAATGGGCGTCTCGGGAGCCTCATATAATGCCAAGATTCTTCCCATTACCATCTCTCACGTTAACGGCTCTGGCAAATGGGTTGCAACATCCAAGACGCTCTGCGATGCGATTGATTACGTTCTTAAGAATGCTAAGAGCAATAATATTCGCGTCATAAACATGAGTATAGGAAACAGCAGCCTTGGGAACGAGGTTCAGCTAAAGAACAAAATCAAGCAAGCATACGAGTCCGGAATCGTTACGGTTGCCTCTGCGGGCAATTTGGATGAAAGAAGCGGTGCCTACGACCATTATCCGAGCGACATAGACGAATGCGTTGCCGTTATGGCGTTCGAGAAGTCAAATGCGACCGTGCGTAGGTCGTCCATGTCAAACTACAACAAGAGCATAAGTGATCACAAGGATATTGGAGCGCCAGGCGACGACATCCTTAGTACGTACTTGAATAGCGACTACGAATCGCTAAGTGGTTCGTCCATGGCGACCCCATTTGTGTCTTCGATCCTGGCGTTGGAATTTGCCGCTAACCCAAAACTTACCGCACAAGAGGCCGTAACCATTCTGTACGCAACTGCAATCGACCTTGATGCGTCTGGTTGGGACACTGGAACGGGTTGGGGAGAGGCAAATGCGTACGCTGCCGTGTATGGTGCGAAGTATGGCATCAATGAAGGCAAGAGACGTGCGGTGGAGGAGCAGGCAAGAAGGCAGAAAGAGAACGACTCGATTGCGACAAAGGCGCTCAGATATCAAACTCACGTGCAGAATGTCGGTTGGCAGAGCTGGAAGAGCAGCGGCCAAACAAGCGGTACCAGTGGCAGGGGCCTTCGCCTGGAAGGCATAAAAATAGCTCTTAGCGACGCGCCCTACGATGGTGGCATACAGTATCGCACCCACGTGCAGAACATCGGCTGGCAGGGTTGGAAGAGCAACGGCGCCATGAGCGGCACCTCCGGCCGGGGACTGCGCCTGGAGGCCATACAGATCAGGCTCACGGGCCAGATGGCC
>CADCPM010000015.1 GCA_902803315.1 uncultured Coriobacteriaceae bacterium | reverse complement strand
TTATCGATTCGAGGGAACGCACTTCTTCATGCTTGACCACTACGCAGAGGTGGCCGAGATCATAAACCGCACGCTTTAGGACCCTAATAGGGTAGGCAAAAGACAGCCCTCTCGTATGGCATGGTCTTATCTGCAATAGGCAAGTCCCCTAGCCTTGCAGTTGGGCCCACCGCCAACTTCCCATGGGCCAAACTGCGCATTTGGCCCACCCCCAAACTGCAAGGAGTTCGTAAAACCGCAGGTAAACGGCTTGTGATGACAAAACCTGCAGTTTCCCACCCCCTCAGATGCGCATTTGGGCCCCGGGGCAGTTTGGTGGTGGGCCCAACTGCAAGCCGAGAAGGGCTCCAGAGACCCGAAAGCGGGCTAAAGACTGACCCCTTTGGACTTCTCGTACTCCCTTGCCCGCGACTAGGTCCGCATGCGGCGTCTCACAAAGTGAGCGAGCGAAGCGAGCGCGGAGCCGCTTGCGGACCTACTCGTGGGTGAGGGGACGCTAGCAATTTGTACCTACGGCCGTGGTCCTTTTGTGGTTTGGAAAACCTCATATGTGTGCACTTAGATTTCTGTATACAAACGGACTCATAGGGGGATACTAAGAGCGTAAAACACTTTTAGTCCAAGGAGGACCATCTATGAGACCAGACAAGTTTTCGTATTCTGCCGCGGAGGCGTTGCAGGCTACCATGGGGATCGCGGCCGATGCCCAGGCTCCTGCCATGGCTCCCATCCACCTTCTGGCGGCGCTCTTGGATTCGGGCGAGCAAAACATCTCCGCCATCATCGAGCGCATTGGCGCCGACCCAGCGACCATACGCACCCAGGTGCAAACCACGATCGACCGCGCGCCCAAAGTAAGTGGCGACACGGCGGGAACCAACATGACGCAAGACCTCATGCGCGTGATCAACGATGCCGAGAAGACCGCCGACAAACTCGGGGACTCCTACACCACAACCGAGCACATGCTCTGCGGCATAGCCGACTCCAACTGCGAGGCGGGAAGCATCCTCAAGGCCGCTGGCGTTACCAAAAAGCGCGTGCTCGAGGCATACGAGGAGCTGCGTGGCGACGAGCGTGTAACCAGCCAGGATGCCAAGCCGCAGTTCAAGGCGCTCGAGCAATACGGGCGCAACGTCACCGACCTCGCGCGTCAGGGCAAACTCGATCCCGTAATCGGTCGTGTGGAGGAGATCCGCCGCACCATCCAGGTGCTCAGCCGTCGCACGAAGAACAATCCCGTGCTCATTGGCGAGCCGGGCGTGGGCAAGACCGCCATCGTGGAGGGCCTGGCCCGCCGCATCGTGGACGGCGACGTTCCCTCCACCCTGCGCGACAAGGACCTCGTGGAGCTGGACATGAGCGCACTCGTGGCCGGGGCCAAGTATCGCGGTGAGTTCGAGGACCGTCTGAAGAGCGTTCTCAAGGAAATCCAAAAGGCGGACGGGCGAGTAATCCTGTTCATCGACGAGCTGCACACCATCGTGGGTGCAGGCGCAACCGAAGGTTCCATGGACGCTGGCAACATCCTCAAGCCGGCGTTGGCGCGCGGGGAGCTGCATGCCATAGGCGCCACGACGCTCGACGAGTATCGCAAGTACATCGAGAAGGATCAGGCGTTGGCACGCCGCTTCCAGACGGTGCTCGTTACCGAGCCCACGGTGGAAGATACTATCTCCATCCTGCGCGGCCTGAAGGAGCGCTACGAGCAGCATCATTCCGTGCGCATCAGCGACGCAGCCCTTGTCTCTGCGGCAGACCTCTCCGATCGCTATATCTCCGAGCGCTTCTTGCCCGACAAGGCAATAGACCTGGTGGACGAGGCAGCCAGTCGCCTGAGGATGGAGCTCGACTCCATGCCCGCGGAGATCGATGCCCAGGACCGCAAGCTCACGCAGATGCAAATCGAGGAGCAGGCGCTCATGAAGGAGGACGATGACGCTTCCAAGGAGCGGCTCGCAAACCTCCAGAAGGACATTGCCGCGGCCAAGGAGAAGCTCGTCGGCATGAAGGCAAACTGGGAGAACGAGCGCGGGGCAATCGATCACGTACAAGAGCTCAAGAAGCAGATCGAAGACGCGCGCAACGAGTGCGACCTTGCCATGCGCAACGGCGACTACAGCCGCGCGGGCGAGCTGCAATACTCCGTGATTCCCGACCTGCAGGCACAATATGACAAGGCCGAGGCTGCGCTGGAGTCGCGCCAGGCGGAGGGTGGCATCCTCAAGGAGACGGTCACCACCGACGAGATCGCCGAAGTCGTGAGCTCCTGGACGGGCGTGCCCGTGTCCAAGATGATGCAGGGCGAGATGGACAAGCTCCGCAACTTGGAGGACGAGCTGCACAAGCGCGTGGTGGGGCAAGACGATGCCGTGAGTGCCGTGGCGTCTGCCGTGCGTCGCAGCCGCGCGGGGCTCTCCGATCCCAACCGTCCCATCGGCAGCTTCTTCTTCCTTGGGCCCACCGGTGTCGGAAAGACCGAGCTCGCCAAGGCGTTGGCCGAGAGCCTGTTCGACGACGAGCGGGCCTTGGTGCGCATCGACATGAGCGAGTACATGGAAAAGCATTCCGTGGCGCGCCTCATCGGTGCCCCTCCCGGATACGTGGGATACGACGAGGGTGGCCAGCTTACCGAGGCCGTGCGCAGGCGTCCCTATAGCGTCATTTTGCTGGACGAGATGGAGAAGGCGCATCCGGACGTATTCAACGTCCTGCTGCAGCTGCTCGACGACGGTCGGCTTACGGACGGCCAGGGTCGCGTGGTGAGCTTCAAGAACACCATCATCATAATGACCAGCAACGTGGGATCCCAGTTCATCGCAGCGGCCAACGCGGCTGAGAATCCCGACGAGGTGCAGCGCCAAATAAACGATGCCCTGCGTCAGACGTTCAAGCCCGAGTTTCTCAACCGAATCGACGACGTGGTGGTGTTCCAATCGCTCGGCCTTGAAGACATCGAGCACATTGTGGACATCCAGCTCAAGGACGTGCGCGAGCGTCTGGAGAAGGAGCGCATCGAGCTCGAGCTCACGCCGGCCGCAATTCAGTCGCTGGCCTTTGACGGGCTGGACCCGGTATACGGAGCGCGCCCGCTCAAGCGCCTCATACAGCGCCAGGTGGTCGACAACGTCGCCAACCTCATCATCTCGGGCGAGGTCCGCGAGGGCGACACGGTACGCATAGACGTGGGATCAGACGACCGCCTGTTTGCCCAGCGCGTATAGCTGGTCTCGCTGCGCTTTAAGCTAACTAAGGGACAGTCCCCAAGTTAGGGTTTCGCAAAAACCCTAACTTGGGGACTGTCCCTTAGTTAGCATGGTTGGTTAGCGCGCGTCCCGCGCCTGTCCCCGGCCCGCAGGCAGCGACTCACGAAGTGAGCGAGCAAAGCGAGCGCGGAGCGGCCTGCGGGCCGGGGACAGGCGCGGGTGCAGTAGGCAGTATGCCGCCTTCTCTACCCTCTCTACACCCGGAAACGCGCCGTATTTGGCGTACATCATGCTCTGATGGTAAACTAAACGGCATCTGTGTTAACGAGAGGTGTCCATATGAGCGATCAGCAGGAGACCGAGAACAACTTCATTCCCATTGAGACCATCGATGGGACAGAGGCCGCAAGTGACGAGCGGACAAAGACGTCCATTCCCAAGGCTCTTGCAGATGACCCCGTCTCGGGAGACGGCTCGGCAAGCAGGGAAGGCGTTAAAGTCGAGTCATGGCGTCTGCGCAAGCTGGAGTCCGACCAATTGCGAAGTGTGTCGGAGCCCGACGGGAGCGATCGGCGATCCAAAAAGACGCGTAGGGTTCACGATGCGTCTCGACGTGCGCGTACCAAGCGCGGACGAACCATCCGCCTTCGCGCGCGGGTAATCGTTGCGTTTCTTCTGGTTGCGGTGGTCATAGGCGTTGCCTATGCAGGGATTACCTATGCATACGAGCAGTGGGGCGGCAAGACGGTGCCCTACGTGGTGGGCCTCTCGCAGGCGAATGCGACGGCGGCAATGGAAGAGAAGGGCTTTAAGGTCACAACCGAAACCGTCGCATCCGACGCGGTTGACGGACATGTTGTACAGGTTGATCCGCCTGAGGGCAACCGCATAGAAGAGGGCTCCACCATACACCTTACGGTGGGTAAGAATCGCACGATACCCGAGGTAGTTGGCAAGACGCGCGAAGAGGCGCGCTCGGTGCTCGAGGCAGCCGGCGCTAAGAACATCCGCTTTGAGTCGCGCGTGTCGGGGGATTCGCGGGACCAAGTCCTGGAGGTAAAGCCCGCTGCGGGCGCCCTATTCCTGAGCTCGGACGAGGTTACTGTGTACGTGGCGCAGCCGGCGCGCATGATTGACGTGGTGGGACAAGAGGAGGCCATTGCGCTCCAACACTTGGACAAAGAGGGAATTGCCGCGCACTCCGCTTTCGAGCAGACCGACGCGAGCAAGCGCCTCAAGGTCGTGCGAACCGATCCCGCGGCAGGCGAAGAGCTTGGCGGCAGGGAGGCCACGGTATTCGTGGGCGATCCGCTGAGCGAGGTGCCACACCTTAACGACTACTTCGACGCCAAGGCACCTCACATCGCTGAGTTCCTACAATCCAAGGGATTTGAGCAGCGTGTGGGTCGTGAGCTCGAGGGCGGCAGGATGGCCGCGGGATTCGTGGGCGACCAAAACGTGGCCATAGGCTTTTTACCCGACCCCTGGACGCATGCCTTCGCGCTTGACCAAGGCCAATTCTCGGACGTTATGAGCGACACGGCCAAGATCGAGGGCGTCCGTATGGTGATTCCCATTCCAAAGGCGCAGCAGGGAGCCAAAGGGGACGTTACGGTGTTCGGAATCAAGAATCCCGGCGTGACGGAAACCACGGCACGTGACGTTATGAAGCTCTGTGGATTTGAATCGTCTATCGATTCGTGCACGCAATCCGACGTCACGCTTCCCAAAGGTACCAACAACACGGGTCATACCTTCTACTGCTGCTACGGTGAGACCGAAAACAACGCATGGACTATCCTCATTAAGGGCAGCTCAAGCGGCGGCAAGGTCGTGGCAACCGAGATTGACGTGTCGTGCGTCCCCAAGGCCGCATACCGCTCCATTGACCTTACGCCCTTTGGAAACGCGATCTGCGACTTTGTGGCATACGTGGACGAGTACGAGTAGGCGGTCGTTATGGAGAGCAAACAACAAAGGCAGCGGGACGAGCGCGAAAAGCGCGGAGTCCGAGACGATCCGTTTGTGCGTGCGGAAAACGAGGACGACGACGGCTACGATCCCTATTCCGATCGCCCGGCACCTCGCGAGCCCTTGTTCGAGGAAGATCCCTGGGCATAGGATCCTCCACGCGGGCTAGAGGCATCCAGGCAAATACAAGCTCGTGGTGTCTACGCTCTATGCGTTGCGAAGGATGAGCATCCAGGCGACGATGGCGATGATTATGAGCACGACGATGATCGCCGCGGTAACGGCACGCGACTTGATGGCCGCCGAGCGCTCGCGCGACGAGAAGATCTGTCGCCTGCCCTTGGGAATCTCGAGGTATTGTCCATAGTGAAGGTCACGTTGCAGCTGAGGCATCTTCTGGCGCGACCTGCTATATACCGTACCCGAAAGGGGGTTACGGCCGCTTACGGTTACGTTGGAGTCGTGGGTAAAACCCTGTGCGTACGTCTCGTCCTGCTCAAGGTCGTTTATGGCCTCCTGCGTTTTGCGGGGCCGCTTCTTGCGCACGTAGGGTGTGCGCGTTGCCATATCATCTTTATTATTATATGTGATGTCGTTGTCGTCCATGCGGGCGCCTCCGAACGAAATAGTCAAAGAACCTCTTCAATAATAGTTGACTTTAGGCATATTGCACTAATCTCTTGTGAACTTATACAAACGTTCATTTAAGGTTTCACAAAACCCCAGATAGTGGATAAATCTAACAATAGAACACTTAGATATGATGAGTATATGAAGCTAAGAAAATCTTGGTATTGGTGATTAAAGTCAGACTGTGCGGGTATAAGAAGAGTGTACACAGAAAGGGCACCCAATAACGGGTTGACCCAAGTCACAGAGGAGTGATAGATATGGCAAGCATGATTCCCTATGATCGTTACGGTCGCGCACCTCGTCGTTCGTTCCCGTTCGACGACTTCTTCGATGACTTCCTCACCTCGCCGCTCGTCGCAGCTTCCAGCGACGCCGCGTTCAAGATGGATGTCGTGGACGAGGGAGATTCCTACGAGGTAAGCGCTCACCTTGCGGGCGTCAATCGCGACGAGATTGACGTGGAGCTCAACGAAGGTCGCCTGTCCATCTCGGTCGAGAAGAAGGAGACCGAGGAGCAGAAGGGCAAGAACTACCTCCACAAGGAAACGCACGAGTGGAGTGCCACGCGTGGCGTGTACCTCAAGGATGCGGCAACCGAGGGCCTCTCTGCAAAGCTGGAGGACGGCGTGCTTACGGTAAAAGTTCCCAAGCAGGTAGAGAAGAACAACGTCACCAAGATCGACATCCAGTAACAATACCTTGAAGCCAATTTTGGGACGGGCCCCGGGTTCGGATGGACGAAATCCGAACCCGGGGCCTGTCCCCAAACTAACGCGCGCAGTTCGCAAAGCCCACGGGACAAAGGGGACTGTCCCCTTTGGTCCGGAAATTGAGCACATGGTCCCATTGTGACGGACACCGAAAAGCTTGGGTTACATCCGTCCGTATGACGTATGAGTATGCGTAGGTATAAGGCACAAGACGACGAACAAGAGAGGGGCGTGCCATGAGGATCGAGGAATTGAGCTCCGAGCAGGTCGAGCGCGCCAAGGGCTGCGAGACGGACGAGGAGCGGAAGGCGTTCATAGCGGAGAACGGCATCGACCTCACAGACGAGCAGCTGGAGGATATCGCGGGAGGAGAATATCTCCCTAGTTGCGGTGATGGTGGATGTCCGAAGACTTCTTCCGGTATGCACAAATATGTGTAAACGGGTCGCAAGAGACCGCGCCCGATCTTCAGGAACTTGTGGCCGTACAAGGAGAGACGCCGAACTGCCTGCGGCAATATCAACTGGATCTGAAGTAATAGTTGTAATTTTGTCGCGAAGACAAGGACCCAGCGCAACGTCTCCCGAACGGGACAAACGAAACGCCATTTACTTAGTGGAACTAGGGGAATGCCCCCTGCAGCTCCATGCCCACGCTTTAACTCAATAGTGGTGGGCAAAGGACTGTCCCTTTGGCCCACTTTCCTTTGACCCGGTGCGACTACCACACCATAAGGGGCTTGTATGCCCCTTAATGGGGAAGATAAACTGGCGCGAGACAAAGGGATTCGATCGTGTGTCCGTCACTGTGACGATGACGCGCGGCCAGCACAAGGCGCTCAAGTAAATTGCGTCACGGATGGGTGTGAACGCGTCTAGTTTGGTTCGGGAATAGGTGAGGGACGATGCCGTAGCCGAGTCGGCCCCTCAAGATGGCATCAGAGGGTGATACGTACCGCATCATGGCCGTTATCGGAATGGCTGGCTCATACTCTCGTCACTTTCGCCGAGTCCCAGTTCCTCTGCCTTCTGCGCGATTTGGCTTCGACTCTTGTTGGGCAGTCTGGTGCCCCACTCTTCCCAGTCGGGGCCGAACCGTTGGTAGTGCTTCTGCAGGGTTCTCACCTCACGTTCCAGCCAGTTCTCCTTCGGATCCGGCTCGACACCGAGCTGGATGGCGCGCTCCTTGATTTCCCGCCACGACCGATACCTCATCAGCGCCCTCCACACGTCGTCGCTCTGGGGGTACTCTCCCCAGCTCTCGACAATCGTTCGGTCCTCGTCCGTTGTGAACCTGTGGAAGCTGAACTTCAACCCTAACGTATTTGCCCGGGCTTCGATGTCCGCGTAGGACCTTCCAGGTATCATCCTGGCCCAGAGATAGCAGAGGGGACCGTAGGATGTGTAGTGGGCGCGCAGGACGTCGTCCTCGTCAGCGGTCCAGGGGTTCGGGCCGACGTTGTCCATTCCGAGCTCGGAGGCCTTGTTTTCGATTGCACCGCGGGAACGGAACGGAAGGATTCTGTCCCAGCCGCCCCATTCAGCTCCGTTGGTCGGATACCATTTCGCAATCGCGGAGAGCTCGGACTCGCCCCACGGCGCCTCGTCTGCCAAGAGGCCCAACTCCAACGCCCTTGAGGCAATCTGACGCCTGCTCCTACGCCGCATTTCCGAAGGCCAGCCGTCCCAGTCGATACCGTGTCGTGGAAACTTCTCTCTGAGCACTCGGTCCTCGTAGAATCTCCAAGGGGGGATTCCCGACCCCATACGTAGGTCGAGCTCCCTGGCTCTTCTTGCGATGTCCTCGGCGCTTCTACGTGGGAGCGTCTGGATCCAGCCTCGCCATTGCGGCCCGTGTGTGCTATATGAGTCCATAAGGAGCTCGTCCTCGCCTCGAGTCCACGGTACAGACCAGCTTTTGCCTGTGTTCTGCTCCGACAAGCCTCTTTCGATTAGCCTCGCGAGGTCGTCGAGGGCGACGACCTGGGGCGTGAGCACGAAGTTCGGAGTCACCTCTAATGACTGCGCATTCCACGTTCTCCCGCCATCGCCCTCGTCAGTGCCATCGCCGCATTTATATGAGCCGAGACCGGAGATGTTGTCGACGAGGTCGAGGACGACGGGTGCGTTCGGCGACATGGACCCGCAGGCTATCGCGACCTGGCGGGAGAACACGTTACGAGACTTCGTTGGCCTCACAAGCACGACCCCTTCGCAGTCGACGGTCTCGTCCTCGGCGATCCTGTCTACTACGTACAGGAACTTGAGACTGTCGGATCGGTCAGCTTGGAAGCTCGCCATCACACTGCGGCTACGCCATCCCGCTGGCCCGCGCAGGTCGTAGTGGCTGGCAGTCGGGTTCACCCCGCGCGTCCAGAGCTCCATTGACCTCTTGACCTCCTGTACCGAGCTTGACGTTGGGCAGAACACGACGTATCTGCCGGTTGGCGAAGGGATGTAATCGGACATGACCTGCTCTATGCCCGTGGATTCTCCTAGGCTCCTCCTGCACCTCTCGTAGGCGTCTATCGCGCTCGCACGCGCTGATGTGCCTCGTATCCTCTGGATGCTCTTTTGCAGCATTGCCAGCTCGTTGTCCATTGTGTAGAGCGCGCGAACGAAAGTTGGCTTGTTTATGGGCACCTCGTCGTTCGCCCATGCGTCTGCAAGGGTCATGTGTGCGGCGCAGTTACCTCCGAACAACTCCTCCACCATGTTGCGCATGCCGTCTGACGGTCTGTAGGGCGTAGGTGATATGCCGAGCACTGGACAGTCGGGGTATTGCTCCAAAAGGCGGGACACCCATCGTCCCCACTTGGGCGATCCCGCCCTGTGGAAGCTGTCGAGCAAAATCACATCAGGACGCACGCGCAACCGCGAGTCGCGCAGAGACGCGTAGGAGATGATGATGGCTTCGCGAAGGGGGCTGCCGTGGGGCACTCGATCGATACGCGACTTCATGACGTCGGGCGACGGGGTGACGACGAGCAAGACTTTGGAGTTCAGTCGAGCGCACACCTCGCTTGCGATGGCGAGCTTGCCCGCGCCGTGAGGCATCACTATCGAGACGCGCCCCGCGCCGCTCGAATACATTTGCAAGCTTCGTGTAGCAGCTCGCTCCTGATAGGACAGCAACGTCGTGTCACCTCCCGTGCGTGTTCAAGGCGAGTTGCCCATATTTTATACGACGGAGCCTCACCCGTTCGCACAGATCTTCGTGACGCCAATCCGGTGGTCGCCGGGCTGATGTCCGATGCCTCGTCCGTAACGCTGACACCCCATGTCAAACGTCATGCGAACCTGTCCACAACTAGTATTCCAGCCTTCTTCAAAGAATTGTAGAACATAACCAAAATATTTTGTTGACAAGAACCAAAGACATGTTATACCATGATGGAAATTGTAAGACATAACCAAGGAGCGTGATTATGCGTTACGCAATCAAAGAACGTCGCCTATGGGAGTTCGCGGACAGGTGCCGCACTCTAATGCTTGACTACAGGGAACCTAAGGCCATTATCACCGCCGCGTTCGCGACTCTCCTGAAGCAGGGGTGGGAGCCAGAAGACGCGCGTCTCGACGAGGACGTGGAGGCGTACGTGCGACACACCTTTCCCGAGGGCTCGCCTCATGAGGAGGCGCTTCCCGTCGGCGCCTTCTCCGACGAGGAGCTTGCAGGCATCGTCATGTGGCGGGACTGGAATACCGGAAAGTACGCCGGAGAGACGAGCACCCCTCCGGTCATCGCCAGGATCGCAGCGGGAATCCTCGAATGCGACGGGGACGATCGAGTCGCGGATGTCTGCTGCGGCTGCGGGTCGTTCATGTCCGAGGTCGTGGAGGAGTGCGGCGCGAACGACTTCTACGGGATCGACCTCAACGTCGCCGCCGCGATGGTCTCCAAAATGCGCGCGTCGCTGCTCGGCCTCGACGCGACCATCGAGGTGGGCGACCTGACCTCAACGCGCGGAACCTTCGACAAGCTGTTCATGGACGCGCCCCTCCGGCCGAGGCTGCTCCGCGAGGAACGGGATCGCCTTGCGAAGGAGACGGCGGGCGTCTTCGGGAAGGACCAGCCCGTCGCCGGCGAGTGGTATCACAGTGCCGTAGCCCTGTCACACCTCGCCGATGGCGGTCGGATGGTCGCGATCATGGCTGGGCACGCGCTGTACAGCGATGGCGACCGCGATGCCAGGCGGCACCTCGCGAAGAGCGGGCTCGTCGAGTCCGTCGTCCTCCTGCCCGAGCGCCTGCACCCTGCCACGTCAATAGCGCTCAACATCGTGGTCCTCTCCCGCGGCAACGAGGGTGTCCGCTTCGTCGACGCGACGGACCTCGGGGTCAGGGGCCGTAGGAACGTTGAGCTTTCGGGGGAGGACGTCCGCGAGATCGTCGGGCGCGTATCCGGCGACAGCGACGTGGGTGTCGCCATCGCGGGCGATTCGGAGCTCGCCCTCGCGCGCTGGCGCCTCGACCCGAGGCGATACGTGTCCCACTCGGAGGTCGAGGGAGTGCCACTCGGCTCGATAGCCGAGGTATCGCGTGGCGCGAGCATCCCCGCGCGTGCGCTGGACGAGCGCATAACGGACGAGCGCACCCCGTGGCGCTACCTCATGATCGGGGACGTCGGCGACTTCGGCGAGGTCTCGGAGGCGCTGCCGTTCCTGAAGGACGTCAGCCGCGGCGAGGAGCGATTCCTCCTGCAAGACTGTGACATCGTGATCGGGCGCATGCCCCCCTTCAAGTCCGCGCTCGTCAGGGTGCACAAGGGGGAGAACGTCCTGTGCACGGGGAACCTCTTCGTGATCAGGCCGGACGTGGAAGAGGTCGACCCCACATACCTCAGGCTGTTCCTAGCAAGCGACGTGGGCATGACCCAGCTGCGCGACGCCTGTGTGGGATCCTCCGTGCGCAGCATTCCAATAAACGGCCTGAAGGAGGTCAAGGTCCCGATGGTCCCCATGGACCAGCAGAGGAAGGTCGCAGCAGAGTACCGGAGGCTGCGCGGCGAGATGGAGATGTACAGGCGAAAGCTGGACGAGGTTTCCAGCCGCATGGGGAGGCTGTTCCCAGAGGGAGGAGAGAGATAGTGCGGGTGCTAAGCGACGATGAGCTGCTCCTGCTCGAGGAGGACGTGCTGGATCGGCTCTGGGACGCGCTGGACGCGGCCAACGGTAGCGGGACGCTAGGCTACCTTCTCAACGTGCTGGGGATGTCCGAACTCGTCGAGAAGCACCTGCGCGAGCCGGACGCACTGCTCACGCTGCCTGAGGGAAAGATCCTGGTTGTTGGGGCACTCCCCCGCATGGAGAACGACCTGAGGGGCGTCGCCAAACGCCTCGGCGTCTCCTCGGACCGGATCGAGTTCCTGCGCTATGAGGATACGACGAACTATGACTTCCGCAAACTCGAGTATAGCTATGCCTATTGCGCGATACTCTTCGGCCACGCGCCGCACAGCGCCCGCGGCAAGGGGGATGACTCGAGCATAATCACGCACATCGAAGGACACCGCGACAGGTATCCGGAGTGCCGGAGGCTGTACGCGGGCGGCGAGAACAAGGTGACGAAGACCTCGTTCAGGGACGCGCTGGCAAGCCTCATGGGCGAGGGGTTGGTTGCGGCGGCGTGACCCGTTGGACGAAAACCTGGACGATACGTGTGGTCGTGTAAATCCTGGTCCGGTGAATGTGCTAGGCATACGAATGGAAACAGCATCCCGAAAGGAGAGGGCCGAATGATAACCGGAGCGACGAAGACGAAAGTGGACGAAATTTGGCAACGTATGTGGGAGGGTGGTATCACTAATCCTCTGGAGGTGATTACACAGCTCACCTATCTGATGTTTATGAGACAGCTCGATGACCGCGAGCTGGAGATTGAGAGAAACGAGGCGCTTGGCATCGGTGGGCAGCGTCACCTTTTCCCCGCGACTCCCGAGGGGCAACGCATGCGATGGAGTCATTTCAAGGACTACAAGGCAGACGTGATGCACCAATTGATTACGGATGAGGTGTTCCCGTTCATTCGCGAGCTGGGTGACAGCACGGCATTCTCATCTACCATGCGCGATGCTACCTTCACCATACAGTCGCCCAAGACGTTAGAGCGTGCCGTGACGGGCATCGACGGGCTCCTCTCGACCTGCGATATCGCGGATCTGGGCGATTTATACGAGTACATGCTCTCCAAGCTCGAAACCTCTAAGATGAACGGGCAGTTCCGAACGCCACGCCACATCCGCGAGATGATGGTCTCGATGGTGAATCCTCGTCCCGGCGAGCGCGTGTGTGACCCCGCATGCGGCACTGCGGGGTTCCTCATCTCTGCGGCCGAGTACATACGCTCGGAATACGGAAACGAGATGAATGATGCGGAGTGGGCGGCCTTCACCGGGGTTGCCGCCGATGGCGAGCCCGTAATCCCACAGTTCTCGGGATTCGAGACGGACTCGACGATGCTGCGCATCTCCGCCATGAACCTGCTCCTCCATTCCGTGGACGCGCCCGACGTGCGCTACTTGGACAGCGTGTCCAAGCAGAATACGGTCAACTCCACCTATGACGTGATGCTCGCGAACCCACCTTTCAAGGGATCAGTTGACGCGGAAGATGTTGACGACGGACTCCTCGCCATATGCGATTCGAGGAAGACGGAGCTTCTCTTTGTTGCGTTGTTCATACGGATGCTGAGGCTCGGAGGCAGGTGCGCGTGCATCGTGCCGAACGGCGTGCTGTCTAACGAGAGCGCAAGGGCATACGGTCAGCTTCGTAGGGAGCTGGTGGACAACCAGCGCCTCCAGGCGGTCATACACATGCCCAGTGGCGTGTTCCGGCCGTACTCGGGCGTCAGCACCGCGATCCTATTGTTCACCAAGTCAGACGCGGGTGGTACCGACGACGTGTGGATGTACCGCATGGATGGGGACGGCTTTACGCTCGACGATAGGCGTAGCCCTGATTCCGAGCACGATGACATACCCGACGTACTCGCGAGATGGTCCGATCTGGATGCCGAGCGGGGTCGGGAGCGAACGGAGAAGAGCTTCCTCGTGCCCGTTCAGGAGATACGAGACAACGGCTATGACCTGTCATTCAATAAGTACGCCAAGATGGTATACAGTCGTGTGGATTACCCGCCGACCGAGACAATTCTTTTGGAAATCGAGGCTGCCAACCGACGCATTGCCGAAGGCCTAGCCGAATTGAAGCAGCTCCTGGATGGTGAGACGAATGCCTGATCGCCTGCCGTTGTTCTCTGCGTGCGAGTACACAATGGGACAGTCGCCAAGTTCGGATACTTACAATACCGACGGGAAGGGCCTGCCATTCTATCAAGGCAGCGCCGACTTTGGGAAACGCAGCCCAATTCCCCGGGTTTGGTGCAGTGCTCCAAAGAAGACGGCACGGGCTGACGATATTCTGGTTTCGGTGCGCGTGCTCAACGGAGACATTAACGTTGTAGCTGAGAGTTGCTGCATAGGGCGGGACTTTCGGCGATAACGGTTCGAATTGATGTTGCTTCCAGAAAGTACCTCGAGTGAGTGCATTCTTTCTACGATCAATAAAGCCCATGCAAAAAACTATTGTACAGGAAGAAGGTTTTCGCCGATATGACGTTGCAGATTGTCCCAATGACCGAACGGAGAGCAATTGTTGAGGGGCTTAGAAATATCATTGATCTGAGGGAATGTGCCATATCAAGGATACGCATGTTCGACGAACTTATCAAATCCCAGAATAATTGGGAGGTGTCAGCATGAAACTAGGGGACTGCATGACAATTGTTCGTGGCGTGTCCTACAAGCCAGCAGATTTGCATCGGGAGCTGCACAGCGAGAGCGTAATCTTGCTTCGTGCAAACAATATTGCTGGTGGCAGAATCAACCACGATGACGTTCAATACGTTGATCTTGCCAAAGTTAAGGAGCAGCAGTATCTACGCCGCGGGGACATACTCGTGTGCGCTTCTAGTGGGAGCAAGAAGCTCGTTGGCAAAGCTGCATTGATTCAAGAAGACGCACATGAAGTCTTCGGGACGTTCTGTTTAGTGATTCGCCCAGAAGAATCGGTCGAACCAGGATACCTTGGTCACTATTTCCAATCGCTCCAATACCGCAATGCAATCGAAGTAGTGTGTACTGGATCGAATATTAAAAACCTTAAACCTGCCCACTTCAACGAATTGGACGTCAACATCCCTGACGTAGCTACCCAGCGTGATATTGTCAAACGCTTAGATGGTATACAGGTGCAGATTGCTGAATATCAAGCATTGTTGGTTCAACTCGATGAGTTGGTCAAATCCCGGTTTGTCGAGATGTTCGGGGATCCGGATACCAATCCGCTGTCAATAAACACTATGTCTGGCTCGAAACTATTCAAGCTCGGCAACGGTAAAGCCAGACCCCAGGCGCAGCGATTCGAGAAAGGCGTTCCAGCATACGGCGGAAACGGCATTTCGTGGTACACGAACGAGGTGCTCGTTGACCATCCGACAATTGTCATAGGCCGCGTTGGAAGACATTGCGGCAACACGCGACTGGTAGAAGAGCCGTGTTGGGTGACTGACAACGCAATGTACATCAGAGACTTCAAGGTGAACTGTTTCGACATGATCTATCTGAGCACGCTCATGGAGGTTATAGACTTCAACCGTTTTGCCGACGCCGGAGACCTCTGGAAGATTACGCAGAAGCCGTTCATGGAGTATCGGTATCCAGTGCCCCCACTCGCCCTCCAACAGGAGTTCGCGGCCTTCGTCGCGCAGGTCGACAAACTGAAACTTGAAGCGCGAGAGGTAATCACCAAGCTCCAAATACTTTACGATAGCCTTGCGCAGGAATTCTTTGCCCCAGAGGAGGCTGCGGCATGAACTTCTCGTTCCTCATTGAAAAGCCAGAGTACGCGCTGTTTGCCCGGGCGTGTGTGGAGGCCGAACGAACGCTTACGACCTCGGCAGCCATGTGCGCCATCGGCGCACGCAAGGGTCTCGAGCTTGCGGTCAGGTGGGTGTATGACGCCGATGCGGAGATGCGCGAGCCGTATCGCGACAATCTGTCCTCGCTGCTACATGAGCGCACCTTCCGCGATGCGATGGACCCAGCGACCTGGTCAGGATGCAGGTATGTCGTGCGCCTTGGGAACCAATCGGTCCACACCGATCGGGTCGTGAGGTCGAGCGAGGCTATGTATTCTCTGCGCTGCCTGTTCGCATTCGTCGAATGGGTGGACTACTGCTATGGCACCGATTATGTCGAGCGAGTGTGGGACGAGAATGAGGTGCCATCACCTCGCTTGGACCTGGACGAGAAGAGGATACGTCACAACCAGGCGCTTGTGGTCGAGCGCGACGAGCGCATAGCGGAGCTGGAGGAACAGGTTCGCCAAATGCGCGGCACAATTGCCGCAGCAAAGACGACCAACAGGAGCGAGCGCACCTTCAACCCGAACGACATCCCAGAATACGAGACTCGCAAGCGTTACATAGACCTCGATCTCGAATACTCCGGATGGAGCATCGACGATGACGTAATCACTGAGTACGAGGTCAACGACATGGAGGGAAATCCTGGCCAGCAGGGATTCGTGGACTACGTTCTTGAGGGGCGCGACGGAAAGCCCCTGGCACTGATTGAGGCGAAGCGAACCGCGTATGATCCGACCAAGGGCCTCCAGCAAGCGCGTCTATACGCCGACTGCCTGGAGAGGAAGTTCGGCATCCGTCCTTTCGTGTTCCTCTCCAACGGCTTTACGACGACGTTCGTGGATGACGAGGAGGGACCCGAACGGCAGGTAAGCGGCGTGTTCTCCGCTGATGACCTCAGACGCCTGCGCAATCGTAAGAGCGAGGCAACCGCCCCATCGAGTATTAGCGTGAACAAGGATATCGCAGGCAGATACTACCAGGTGCGCGCAATCAATGCCGTGTGCAAGAACATGGAGAGTGGGCGCCGTAGGCACCTCCTGGTGATGCCCACGGGTACGGGAAAGACCAGGACCGCTGCGGGACTCGCGGACTTGCTCATGCGCGCAGGTCACGTAACCAACGCGCTCTTTCTCGCAGATCGCCGTACGCTCGTGAGCCAGGCAAAGTCCGCCTTCCGGGAGCATCTCCCCAACCTGTCCCTCTGCAACCTATGCGACGAAAAGGACAAGGCAGCCGCCGCGACTGCGCGCATGGTCTTCTCCACGTATCCTTCCATCCTGAACGCCATCGACGAGGCACGTAGCGAGGACGGGTCTAGGGCGTTCGGCGTCGCTCACTTTGACCTCATCATCGTGGACGAGGCACATCGATCCATATTCCGTAAGTACCGCGCCATCTTCGAGTATTTCGACGCACAGGTGGTCGGGCTTACCGCCACGCCAAAGGACGATGTAGATCGCAATACGTATGACTTCTTCGAGGTGGAGCGAGGCGTGCCCACCGACGCATACGAGTACGAAGTAGCGGTTAACGAGGACCACTACATTTTGCCGTATCACAACATAGAGGTTTCGACCAAGTTCCTCTCGGAGGGAATAACCTACGACGACCTCTCCGAGGATGACAAGGAGCGCTACGACGAGGACTTCGAGGAGCAAGTCGGCACGGAGGCACCAGACTTCGTCCCCACAAGCCAGGTTGACAAGTTCGTGTTCAATGAACAGACAATAGACTCCGCCTTGCAGGACCTCATGGACAACGGCGTTAGGACGCATGGCGGCGAGACGCTTGGTAAGACCATCGTGTTCGCGAAGAACCGCCCCCACGCAAAGCTCATAGTCGAGCGTTTCGGCAAGCTGTACCCGACGGTCGCCAAAGGAGGCTTCATCAGGAGGGTAACCTACGAGGATGACTACTCCGAAAGCGTGATCAAGGAGTTCAAAAAGAAGGAACAGCCGACCGTAGTGGTGTCCGTCGACATGATGGACACGGGAGTAGACGTACCTGCGGCCGTGAACCTTGTGATGCTAAAGCAAGTCAAGTCCAGCGTGAAGTTCTGGCAGATGCTGGGCCGAGGATGCAGAACGTGTGAGGGGCTCTGGCCCGTGGACTCCGTGGACGGTGAGTACGAGCACAAGCGCCGCTTCTTCGTGTTTGACTATTGCGGCAACTTCGAGTTCTTCCGTGCCAAGCGTCATGAAAGGGAGGGAAGGCTGCCCAAGACTCTCTCCGAGGCGGTGTTCTGCCACAAAGCCGAGCTCATACGCGGACTCCAGGACTCGGCCTTCGCCAATGACGAACACCAGCTCTGGCGCTCAAGCCTCGTCTCGGACCTTGTGTCGCTTGTCTCGTCGCTGGACCGTGAGCACTTCCAGATAAAGCTACGAATTCGATCCGTGGACAAGTTCAGCCAAGAGGGGGCATATGAAGCGCTGGCGGAGCAGGACCTGCTCGAGCTTGAGCGCGACGTGGCGCCACTCGTTCATATCGACGAAGAGGATGAGTTTGCGCTACGCTTTGACGCACTCATGTATGGACTCATGTGCGCGGTGATCGCGGGTCAGGGAGGCGCTACGCAGCGCTCGCGCCTGTCGAAGATTGCGTATGCGCTTGAGAGTCGTTCTTCCATCCCGCAGGTTCGCAAGAAACTCCCAGTGATACAGCGCATTAATGAGGACGGATTCCTGGACGGAGCGTCGGCGCTGCAGCTGGAACAGATACGTCTCGAGCTTCGGGAGCTGTACAAGTTCCTTGCAGACGAGGGAGATACCAAGCGCGTAATAACGAGTCTCAATGACCCGATACTTGCGCGTACCGAGGGCGAATCCCTCGAGCCGAAGCAAGAGTTCGAGGCATATCGCATGAAAGTCAACAGATACATTCGCGAGCATTCGGATGACCTGGTCATCCACAAGCTGAGGAATAACCTACCCCTCACGTCCCGGGACATCGATGAGTTGGAACGCGTGCTTACGCAGGAGCTGGGTACGAAGGAGGATTATGACCAGGAGAGTGGTGGTATGCCTTTCGGGTTGTTCGTGCGGAGGATTACGAAGCTGGATCACCATGCGACCATGGACGCCTTCGCGGAGTTCCTGAACGATGGGTCCCTCAGTGCCGAGCAGATGGCGTTTGTGGAGCGTGTGGTGCGTTACGTCGAAGAGAAGGGTTACATGGACCTAGAGGAGCTTGTGCGACCTCCGTTCGATCGCCCAGCACCGCTCATCAGGCTCTTCGGACCCGAACAACAGCGTCGCATCGTCGAGATTGTGAAGACCGTTCGGTCCAATGCGGCGTCGGCTGCGTAGGCGCACCTCTCGGACGGATGCTAGTACGACAACGATGCCCATGAGCATTATGTGAGATGACGTCGATTCGGAAGCAGTGTTGCATAGCCATGAGGGTACTCATATTGATGAGCGCCCGCTATTACGCGGGCAGGTAGATCCTCACGAGCGGCAGCAGCCTTCGCGTCTCGTCGTCGGCGCTCTCGTACCTCTCGACGAGAGCCCGCACGAGCTGGTCGAGGTCCATGAGATGTATGGGACGCGCCGCCCGCTGCGCCTCCAGCCTGGCGTCCTTGGTGAACCCGCCCGTCGAGACGTAGAGGCCGGTGTCGGAGTCGCGCAGCGTGCCCACGAAGGCGCGGACCTTCTCGGAGTCCATCTGCTTCTGGCGGTGCTTGACCTCGGCCACGATCCTCGGCTGCGAGAGGCCGAACCCGTCGGGCGAGGCGATGACGTCACGGCCGCCGTCGGCGCCCTTGCTGGTCATGTGCGTCCTGTAGCCCATGGACCTCAGGAGACCCGCGACCAGCAGCTCCATGTCCTCCCATGAGAACTCGCGCACGCGGTCCTTGATCTTCTCGATGGCCTCGTCCTCGGTTATGGACGTGGAGTCATCCGCCTCGTCCTCGGTGTCGTCCGGGCCGGTCGCGGGCGCAGAGCCCTCGGGAGCGTCTGCGGCGGCGAGGAGCTCCTGCAGGACCTCGTCAGAGACCGAGAAGAGCGTGGAGATGCTGCCCAGCCTCGCCTTGGCCGACTTCGACAGGAGGTCGCGCGGGGCCTCCTTCTCCCAGACCACCCTGCGGACGTGCATCTCGCCGTTGTCGAGCAGTGCCTCGTTCGCGGGCTCGCACTCGCCGACGACCCTGCCGATGTGGTAGAGGCGGGTGCTGGGGTCGTACGTCACGACGGCCGCGCCCACCCGCATCTCGTTGGCGAAGCGGTAGAGCATGCCTGCGTGGCTCGCCACCATCTGCGGGGAGAGTCCGTCGTGCGTCCTCGCGTAGTCGTCCTTGATCTCCTGGTGCGTTCTGCCGACGAGCTCGATGCCGCCCGCTCCGAAGCCGATGGAGACGATCGACATCTCCAGCCACTCGCCTGCGAGCACTCCGCCGCGTCCCGCTCGGATGAGGTATGAGTTAGGCTTCATGCTAGGCCTCCATGTGTGTCCGCTGCGAATTGGCGTATCTACTCGCCACCTTGCATGACCATGTTACCAAAGGTTGGGATGTAGCCGATCTTCCTGGTTTGCGATTCCGTGGCGGTAGATGCAATGGGGCAGTTGCCAGACGCGGAGACCCGCGTCTGCCGCGAATCTGGAAAGAGGCGCGCGATCAAAAGGAATGCGCCTCGTCTTCATTCGCGAGAGTGCCTCTTGCTCCAGCGATCTTTCCCTATGCGTGAAGCCACTCGCTCTCGAGACGATTCACGAGGCGGGCGTTCGTGTATGCCATCCTCATGTCGAGGACGGTCTCGCCTATATACGTTCCCGCACGGCTGAGACTTGTCACCATGACGAGGTCTGCGACGTCCTCGTTCTCCATGCATAAGGGGAGAAGGAACCCCATGGAGTTGCGTCTCGGGTAGTATGCCGGAATAGCCGTTCGGAAGTTCCACTGCGCCCGGCGAGACGCCTTCCTGAGGGCGGCATCCAAATCGCCGCGTATTCCGTTTCTAAGGGAGTTCTCCTCCCACACGAAGGCCCCTATGCGCTGAAATGCCTCATCGGCGCCGCGGATGCCCCTTTCCTTCATCGCGCGTGCGTCGTCAAGCTCCTGCGCGAGGTCGGGGAAGCCGAGGAGACGCCGGTCGAGATAGCCAGCTGGGAAGCGGCCGATCCTGTCGGCGACTATGTGCCGGTAGTCGGGCACGACGGCACGCGACCCATCGAACACTACGTCCGCGATGTCGGAGACGTACTCCGCACGCCCTGGGAGGTCGTGGAACGCGTCGAGCAACCTTTTGCCCAGTCCGCTCTCGCCGGCTACACAGCTCCCGGCGTAGCTCCATCCCGACCTGCTGTCTTCGTCCCTCTCGAAGCATAGGTAGACGTCGTCGTAGGACGGTGTCACGAGCCCGCTGTTGAACACGAGAAGTCCATACTTGTCCGACACGAGGACCTTGCCCTCGTAGACTAGCCGCGTATACGTCTGGTAGAGATACGACTTGAAGACGGAGATGTCCCCCCTCGAGAACCCCCAGCTCTCGTGCAGTGTACCGGTCTCGGGAAGCGCGCCGCCAGTCGGAGAGCATAGCCTGCTCCAATCGATGTACGCCAAGTGGTATAGCGATGGCGGCACGGGCGACTTGCGCCATATGGCGTCTAGCGCGTTCTGCTTGTCTACGCCTGCATAGTGGAGCCGCCACGGCAGGCCATCGTTGCGGTTGGGGACTAGCACGCCGACGAGGTCGCCACGAGCGCCTCCGATGATGGGGAAGGTGACCTTTCCGCCAGAGTCGGTCCACCTCCCTGCCCGCCAGCCCTCGTCCCAACTGGACAGCACGAGTTCCAGCGGGTCCGAGCCCTCGGGAAGGTTCCGGACTAGGAACCCCAGCGTCTTCTCGGGAATATCGGCGAAGTCCTCCAGAGATCCGCTAATCTCCTGCATGGGGAGCCTCCTAGTAGCCATGAACACCATCTCCGTCCGTCCGCATTCTCTAACCCGTCTTCCGCACCCAGAGGGCATTGCCGTGGCAACCGACGCCTCGGCGTGTCTACAGTTAGCCGAAGAGCTTGCCCAACGCGCCAAGTATGCCTCTGCCGGTGTTATAGGTCTCGTGGTAGTCGCCAAAGCCGCTTCCGTCATCGTCCCAATAGTGCTCGTGCCAATCGATGCGAATCCCGTCCTCGTCGCTTACTAGCGTGTACGTGTCCTCCGTGTGGCGGGTGTACCTTCCCTCGGAGCACCAGTCGTCGTGGCTGCTTCTATAGGTGCGCGACGTCCCGTCGTACTCGTCCCGCCTCGTCACGAGATCATAGAGCGTGTCAACCTCGTCGTCCTTGAACCGTCCGTTGGCGAGGTCGATGGACTCCCCGATGACGGCCTTCTTTTCGAGCTTCTCTTTTCTGTCCATGACGCCCCCTTCTTTGTCGTATCTCTCACGATGCGTGACATAGGTTCACAATGGCACGCTATTCAGCTATGATAGTGTCAGAAGACGATACTGTTGTCAACTTAATAATGACATTAATTATCATGTATGAAATTGGAGTGAAGATGGCGAACAGAAGGGTCGAGAAGGTGCCCCTGGACCCGGAGTGGTTCAAGTGGGTCCTCAGGCAGAAGAGGGTGAGCGTGAGGAGCCTCGGGGACGAGGGGTCGGTCAACTATGTCGGGTGGCACGAGAGGACGATCAGGAGGGCGATGCTGGACGGCGCAATATCCCCGAAGCTGCTCGACGCCATAGCGAGGAAGCTGGACGTGTACCCGCCCTACCTCTCCGGCACCGAGTACGCTCCGGCGCTCGGATATTTGGACGACGAGGATGACCGGGAATACCTGCGCTCGACGTACCTCAGCCCCGAGAAACACCCGTACTCCATGAAGCTGCAGGAGGAGCTCGGCACGTATCGCCATGTCATGAACACCCTGATGATGCATGGCGTGGATGAGAACCAGTTCGCAGAGCTCGACGACAGCGAGCGTCGCCGGTTGTTTATGCGGTTGGACAACGCCGTCACCGGCGTCCTTCTGGACTTCTTTCCCGACTGCAGGCGCCTGGATAGCGTGGACGAGGTACGGGAGTGGGACTGGACGTCGAAGACGGACGTCTACGACGCGATGCTGCCGCACTGGGAGGAGACGGGGAACGTGGTCTACGATTGACCGCAGGATGACGAAGAGGAAAGCTCTCAATAGCACTGTTGCGTAGGACAGACAGGCGCTCTGCCCGTGAGTGCCATGCTATCTAGATAGACGTACCACGTCAAAAGTTGGCCGGCTGACCAGAAGGCGATTGGGATACGCAATCTAGGATGGCATCAAGCAGCAGGAAGAGCTTTACGCACGAGACGCGACCCACTGGCTTGGTGGCCATGCCGTGGGAGAGGAAGTTCCTGTTCAGCTCGCCTTCGCGCGTAGGCTCAAAGTCTCTGCCGTCCTTGAAAAAGTATCTATACACTCTGGCCACGTTCGCATAGTCGAGCACGGAGAAACCGACCGCTGGCAGCCTGTCCACCAGAAGCTGGGCCGAATGCCCGCCACTTCTTCTGCGGCAAGTCCAGCCCTTCTCTCCCGCTGTTGTGCCAGGCTCGTCTCGGCGAATCAGCGCTCCGTCTACGAGCGCACAGACCATCATGGCGCATGGCTTGTAGTGACCGTTGTCGAACAGCCACGCGGCCTCTTCAAAGTCGGGGTCCTCTTCGGACTTCCCGGAAACGCGTGTCATGATCTGGACGAGCAGATCGTCCCGAAGAAGAGACATTGCAATCCGGTCCGCCTCCTCCACGCTTGCCGGAGGCATTTCAGACTCGTATAGCGGCAAGCCATCGACGAAGATCCAGCCGTAGTCACCCCAGGTCTCGTAGACCCTCCTCCACGCTTCCCAGTCGATGGCGTCATATGCGCGCTTGGATACCTCAAGCAACGGAGACAGGCCAGTGGCAAACGATCGCAGTGTCTCGTCGTAGCGTTCGGTCCACGTTGGGAGCTCGAAGCGGGGCAGGATGGTCGAGGTATCCATCCGCGGAACCTGCTCCAAGGCCTTTGAGAGCGCCGCCTCGATTTCGGGGGAGGTGTGTTTGAACAATGTGCTGGTGCCTACGACGCTGGCAACTTTCTTTCCGGTCTGCGCCCATTGGTTCTCGATTGACCTTTGTGCTGCCTTGAACGCCTCGTCGCTCCCTACGCGATTGAACATGCTGGCAAAATGCTCGCTTAAGCCATTTTCCGCCCAGCCTGCATAGGCCTTTTGGAGGTTTTTTTGGAGGACATCGGTGTCTTGCGTTTGTATGCCATCGTGACCAGTCGTCATGGCGTCTCTCCCATTCATGATGTTGTTGAACTCGTCGTTCGCGCATTAGAAGTCTATGCAATTCTTCAGGTTCACGCACGCCAGTCCTGGACAAGCACTTTCGAAGGCGCGAGAATGCTGGCCTTCAGGAAGTCCTTTTTGATTTGGGATGTTATGACGAGCCTAAATGCATGTAAGAATCTTATTCATCAAGGGATGCGAGTATGGAGGTGGCCGAGTCGTAACATATAGCGGGTTTTCCGTTGATGATATCATGAGCTTCCCGTATGGCGACTTTGGTTTTAGCGTTGTAATGCTGTTGGCGAACGTCGGATGGCGGGCTCTTCTCCGTAACCGACTTGTGTAAACATTGATGGCTTCAGTAGGGGTTATGCCTAGACTTGAGAAGATGCTTTCGGCCTCAGCTTGGTAGCCGCTCGTACAGAGTTGTTGGAACGTGGTTGCTCAGTCATATAGTCACTTGGCGATCTTTTGCTGCACTTTTGTCTCACGGAACTACCACACCATAAGGGGCTTGTCCTGCGCGGCTGCGCATATGGAGAGCAGTCCGTCGTCCGTGCGTGCCTCGGTAAAGGTGTCGTTTGCCGGCTGAGCGCCAACGGCCTTCGCCAACGCGCGCACGGCAAGGCTCGGCCGGTTGTTCTCCTGTGAAATGTGAAGTGCGACGACGGTTTCGGTATGCGACGTAACGAGGTGAGGAAGGGCGCTTGCGGCCTGTCCGTTTGAGAGGTGGCCGGCCTCCGAGGCAATGCGGGCCTTGAGGTAGGCCGGGTAGTGCCCCGTCGCGAGCATACGCTCGTCGTGGTTGGCCTCGAGCCCGAGGATTCGGCATCCATAGAGCGCGTCGAGTGCCTCGTCGGTAAGGTAGCCGGTGTCGCTGACCCAACCCAGGGCGTCAAGCACCTCATCGTCGCCCGCCTGAGTGTTCCCGCGGACCTCGAACCTAAAGCACATGGGATCGTTGACGTCGTGGGACGTGGGGAACGCCTGTATGCGCATGCCGCACAGATCGAGCGTCGCGTCGTGATCCACCAAGGTGAAGGAAAGCTCGGAAAGGCCTTTGCGTCCGGTTGCGGTGCCAGCCGTGGCGTACAGGGGGCCATCGAAGTGGTTGCAAATCACGCGCAATCCGGAGGTGTGGTCGCTATGCTCGTGGGTTACCAGGATGGCCTGCACATCTTCGAGGTTGCAGCCAACCTCGTCTGCGCGCTCGCGAAGCGCCTTACGAGAGATGCCGCAATCCACCAGCACCGAGCCGTCTGGGCCTGCCACCACCGCAGCGTTCCCCTTGGATCCACTGGCAAGTACGTAAAGATGCATTTGCGGCGTCATGCGTTGCCCCTATCGCCCGAAAGCCTTTCTCGCTGGTTTCGTAACAATAGCACTTGCCGTAAACTGAAGCGGTGAAAACGTGAAGGAGGTCTTGTATGCCGAGCGTGAGTCGCAGATATGCAACGGGTGCACAGCGCTTCGAGCGCCCCTCTGGCTATGCCGATCCCGAGTTGCGTGCGCCAGTGGTGCTCATGGTGTCGGGAGGCGCGGACTCAACGGCGCTTTTGGTGCTTGCCGCTACGTCCACGCTCGACATCGACGACGGGCGGGGTGAGGCTCGCATTGCGCGGGAGCGATTGCACGTGCTGCATGTGAACCATGGGCTTCGCGGCGTGGATGCCCAGGAGGATGAGGAGTTCGTGCGCTCTTTGGCCCAGCGATATGGCATTCCCTGCAGCGTGGAGCGCGTCGACGTTGCCGCCCTCGCCGCGTCACAAGGGGCAGCGGGGAACGAGGAGAACGTGGGCCGAGAAGTTCGTTACTCGGCTGCCGCGAAGCTGGCGAACGAGCTGAGCCAGGAGTTCGGCACCCCGCGTTCCGCGGCACGCATCGTAACGGCGCACACGGCCAACGACCGTGCCGAGACCTTCTTCATGAATGCCATACGCGGCACGGGACCGGCGGGCCTCTCGTCGATTCCTCGACGCAGGAACCGCATCGTTCGGCCGCTGCTCGAGCGTACGCATCAAGAGCTGTGCGATTTGCTTCGCATGAGGGGCATCGTATGGCGCGAGGACGCCACCAATGAGGATACGCGTTACTTGAGGGCGTTCGTGCGCCATGAGGTGATGCCCGTCGTTGAGCAAAAGAACTCGCGGGTTACCGCGAGCCTCTCCACCACTTGCGACATCCTTTCGGATGAGGACTCGTACCTACATGCCCAGGCGGCCAAGATGCTGCGCGACCTTACGCGACGGAGCGCGCACGGGATGCGTGCCCTCGACGCCGTGCGTCTGGCTGCGTCGGAGGTCGTGCTTGCCCGCAGGGTCGTAAGACAGGCGCTTCTGCTTTTGTGTCCCGACGTGCGGCTCGAGGCGCGTCATGTGGAGTCGGTGCTCCGGTTGGTGGCAGCTGGCAAAGGGTCGGTGGCGCTTCCGTTGGCCATCGATGCGCGTGTGGAGTATGGCTTGCTGTTCCTGCGCGCGCATGACGCGCAACCGGGGCTCTCGGGTGCTTGGATCGACGTTCCGGGAACGTTGGAGCTGGAAGACGGCCGCATTCTGCAGGCGCGCGTGCGCAGGCTATCGCCTGACGTGGACGTCGTGGCGCTGGCTCGCACTCACGGCAGCGAGTGGATGGGGGAGTCCGTGCTGCTCGATGCGACGGCGTGCGGGGTGGACCCGGTGGCGGGAGGTCGCCTGTGGGTGGATGCGCCTCAGCGCGGCGAGGTCATTTGCCCGCTCGGCATGCACGGGCAGTCCAAGCTCTTGTCGGACCTTCTCAACGATGCGAAGGTCCCTGCCGCCGATCGCGGTGGGGTGCCTGTGGTGCGCACGGATTCGCGCGGAAACGTGGTATGGGTGGCAGGCATACGGGCCGACGAGCGTGCCAAGGTATGTGCCGCGACCCGCGCGGCAGTGGAGCTCACGCTGCTGGACGAATAGCCAGAGCGGTACAAAGGCAACAGTCATCTTTTGCATGGTTCCAACTGGCATTATTTACACAATCAAAAAGGAGCAGAGAGGAGCGAAGATGGCCAAGCAATTGCTCCGAGTCATGGCAGTGCTCATTTCGTGCGCTTTGGTGGTGGGATGCGCCGTTCCCGCAGGCACGCAGGCGCCTTCGCAGGAGAGTGCTCAGGCGACTGGGCATGTGGCGGCGGCGGGTACTCCTTGGAAGGACTACTTCATTGCCGGCACGCTTTCCGCGAATGACAAGGTCCGCATACAGGACGACTTCTATACAGGCGTCTTGCACGATTGGCTCGTGGAACGAAACGAGTCGGGCGTGACTGAGGACTCTACCACCGTCCAGCGCGGGAATCAGATTAACGACCAGATGCTTGGGCTCATAGAGGATACGAGCATAACTGGTGGCAGCAATGCGGAGGACCTGCAGAACCTTCGCGACCTCTATGGGCTCTTCGAGGACTGGGATGGCCGCGATGTGGATGGCCTGGAGCCGCTCGTTCCTTTGGTAAAGCGCTTGCAGGCAGTAAAGTCGCTGGACGAGTTCACACAGTGGCTCTGCTCCGACGACTATCGCCTGACTGCCAATTGGCGCCTCAACGAGGAGGGGCAGACGGACGGGGTGGCGCTCTTTGGCCTCGTGGCGTATACCAACCTCGACGATCAGAGCGCTCCAAAGGACGGCTACGTGTTGGAGGTTGGCCCTCCCAGCCTCAACCTCGTTTCCTTCAACACACAAGAGAGCGAGCTAAAGCAAGAGGAAACGCTCGAGCAATATCGAGCGGCCTCGGCAAAAGTGGAACTTGCCTGGTGGATGCTTGAGCTCATGGGCTATTCGGAAGAGGAGGCCGGCGATGTGATCGCGAACGCCGTCGCACTCGAGCAACTCGTTGGCGAAGGTCTTTCCGATGGTTCCGACAGCTATGCGGAGTATACGCCCGAGCAGTGGGAATCGCTCGATGCAAAGGGGTTTCCGCTCGCGCGCATTGTGCAGACCTATGGCTATGAGGATGCATCCTCCTATAACGTTTACGACGCATCATGGCTCGACTCCATCAATCGCCTGTATACCAAAGAGAACCTTGACCTGTTCAAGTCCCATGCGCTCATAGGCCTGCTCATCGACAGCGCGTCCATCCTCGACTCGAATGCGTACGATGCCATGCTCTACGCAGATGGCTCCTCCCTTTTGCCAGAGGACTACATGACGGACGTCGTGACGACGAGCGATGAGGAGACCTCAGTTGAGCTAAGTGCCCAGGAGCAGGAGCTCTACAACCTCGAAGCCGGCCGAGCAGCCATGGGCACGTTGAACAGTACGCTGCCGACGTGCTTCGCCAAGGTGTATGTGGACAACTTCTATGACGAATCGCTCAATGAGCGCGCCAAGGAACTCGTACAGAGAGTCGTCGACCAATACGAGGAGATGCTCGCGGGCGAAACGTGGCTTTCCCAAAAGACGCGCGACGCCGCAATAGACAAGCTCAAGGCGATTCACATACAGGTGGGATATCCCGAAGTATGGCCAGATACCAGCTCAATTTCCGTGCGCTCGCGCAAAGAGGGTGGCACGCTCTTCTCGGAAATCAGGCGCCTGCGCGATTTGGAGATGCAGCAGGAGCAGCATCTGCTCCTTAACCCAGACGAGGGCACGTACTGGAGCGACTGCATGGAAGTCAACGCCTACTACACCGTAACCACGAACTCAGTAGTCATTGGCGCGGGGTTCTTGGGAGGCCCCTATTGGCCCGAAGGGGCAACTGATGAGCAGATTCTTGCTGGCACCGCCACCATGGTGGGACACGAGATAAGCCATGCCTTTGACAGTACGGGCGCGCATTTTGACAAGGCCGGCAAATACAAGAACTGGTGGACCGATGAGGATCGCAAGGCGTTTGACGAGCGTGTTGCAAAGGTGCGGCAGTGTTTCTCGGCCATCGATCCTTTGGGAGAAGGTCCCTACGACGGCACCGTGGTATGCGACGAGGCCATATCGGACCTCGGCGGCTTGAAGGTCGTCATGCAGCTGGCGGCTAAGAATGCCAACTTTGACTACGATGCCTTTTTTAGGGCCTATGTACGAGCGTGGGCGTGTATTTCCACACTCGACACGGCGAGGGAGCTCATTGCCACAGACAACCACCCCCTCGACCGCGATAGAGTCAACGTGCCATTACGCGAGTTCGACAAGTTCTTCGAGACTTACGGTATCAAGGGGGGCGATGGCATGTGGCTCGCTCCGAAGGACCGCATCTCGGTGTGGTAAGCGTAGGCTCGTGCCCGCACCCGCGCCCGCACCGCATGCGGCGACTCACGAAGTGAGCGAGCGAAGCGAGCGCGGAGCCGCCTGCGGTGCGGGCGCGGGTGCGGGCACGAGCGGGCCGAGGGCGCCCGTCCGGCAAGCATCGACTCACGAAGTGAGCGAGCGAAGCGAGCGCGGAGCCACGGACGCTCGAGCAGTCGAGGAGGCAATTTTCACTTCGTCTACGAATCTCGAACGGTTTGGCTGCATGCTGCGGTTACTATAGTGTCGAGCGGGGCAATAAGAATACACATGGGGAGGATATGGGACTTTTCGGAAGAGGTGCGCCTTCGCGGCGTGGCTCCGTTGAGCTGCGCGGCATACATATTGCGCACAACAAAGCAACGGCAGAGATGCAAACGGAGCGCATGCCTCTGCCAAAGCAAATAATATTGCCCATGCAGCAGCATGTGGGCGCGGCATGCAAGCCGCAGGTTAAGCGCAGGGCACACGTGGACGTCGGAACGCTTGTGGGACATGCGGACGCACGAATGACCTGCGACATCTTTTCGCCAGTCTCGGGTACGGTAAAGCAGATACGCACCATCCACTATTCCAACGGCTGGTCGAGCGAAGCGGTAATCATAGAGCCAGACGGCGAGCAGACCATGGATGCGTCCTTGCATCGGCCCGAGGTCACAGACTACGCAAGCCTTGTTGAGGCGGTGCGTCACAGCGGCATCGTGGGCTTGGGCGGTGCCGGCTTTCCCACATGGCTCAAGATGGACACAGACCTTACGAACATCGATACGTGGCTGGTAAACGGTGCCGAGTGCGAACCCTACCTCTCCAGCGACTATCGCGAGATGGTCGAGCGGCCGGACACGCTGCTCGAGGGCATAAAGGCCTGCCTGGACCTTTCGGGCGTTCCGCGCTCGCTCATATGCATCGAGGACAATAAGCCCAAGGCCATCGAGCTGCTGCGCTCTGCCGCTGCGGACGACGAGCGCATAGACGTCTTCGTCCTGCCCGCACGCTATCCGCAGGGCGCGAGCCGTGTGATCCTGCGCAACGTTACGGGTCGCTCGGTACCGCGCGGGGGCCATCTTACCGACGTGGGCGCGCTGCTGTTCAACGTCACGACCATGTCCGAGATTGGGCGTTACCTGCGCGATGGCGTACCGCTTACCAAGCGGCGCATTACGGTGATGGGCGATGCCGTGCAGAGGCCCCAAAACCTGGAGGTGTTCATCGGCACGCCCATATCCGAGATCTTGGAGTACTGCGGGCTTGTCTGCGACCCTGCCAAGGTGGTCATCGGCGGACCGATGATGGGCGTCACGCAGGTAGAGCTCGACAGCCCCATCGTGCGCGCAAACAGCGGTCTGCTCGCATTTGGCGAGGATGGCGTGTACACGCCTCACACAACCGCTTGCATTCGCTGTGACAAGTGCATCGACTCATGTCCCATACACCTGGCTCCCATAAACATCCAGAAGGCCTACCTGCGGCGCGACGTGGCCGAGCTCGACGAGCTCATGGCCGATCTGTGCGTGGAGTGCGGAACCTGCTCCTATGTGTGTCCGGCCCGACAGCCGCTCGCGCAAGCCACGCGCCTGGCGCGCGCGATGCTGCGCGCCGAGCAACGCAAGGCGAAGGGGAGGGGATAGCCATGGCGGAAGAGTCCAAGAAACCTTTGGCGCTGCTTGCCGCGCCGCAAATCGCAAGTCCCGTTACCACGCAGGTGATCATGCGCAACGTGCTCATTGCGCTTGCACCTGCCTTCATTGCGTCCGTGGCGCTCTTCGGTTTGCCCGCGCTCATCGTCACTGCCGTCTCGGTTGTTTCGTGCGTGGGGTTTGAGTACCTGTGGTGTCGACTTCGCAAGCTGCCAAACACCATCGGTGACCTTTCGGCGGCGGTGACGGGCGTGTTGCTTGCCTTCAACCTGCCGTCCACCATACCGCTCTACATGGTCGTGGTGGGGGCGTTCGTTGCCATAATCATGACCAAAGAGCTCTTTGGGGGCATCGGCAAGAACTTTGCGAATCCCGCCATCGTGGGACGCATCTTCCTGGCAGTGGCGTTTCCCGTTGCCATGACCACATTCGTGGCCCCGCACTTTACCCTTACATCGGTGGACGTCGTGAGCTCCGCCACTCCGCTTGCCTCCACCATGACAAACCTGCTCTCTCACTTGGACCTGCTGTTGGGCCTGCACATGGGAGTGCTGGGCGAGACCAGCGCATTGGCCATCCTCATCGGGTTTGTCTATCTGCTGGTGACGAAGACGATACGCTGGCACACGACGGTCGCCTATGTGGCGACGGTGGTCGTGCTGAGCCTGCTTACCGGCAACGACCCCGTGGCGCAGGCGCTTTCGGGCGGGTTGCTGCTGGGTGCCGTGTTTATGGCAACCGACTACACCACTTCGCCCGCAACCGTTAAGGGCAAGGTCCTGTTTGCCATCGGATGCGGCCTCATCACCTGCCTCATTCGCTTCTTCGGAAACCTCAACGAGGGCGTCGCATACTCGATCCTCTTCATGAACCTGCTGGTTCCCTATATCGACCTCCATACCAAGAACACGCCCATTGGTGGAGAGGGCAAAAGGAGGGGAGGCCGCGATGAGTAACAACGCTAACCATGCGCAGGGCGCAGACAAACCCTCCCTGTTCCAGACGATCAAGCCCGTGTTGGTGCTCGTCGCCATCTGCGTGGTGGCGGGGACGCTCTTGGGCTTGGTACACAACGTGAGCGAGCCCGTTGCCCTCGCGCGCATTGAGCAGGAGGCGCAGCAAACCTACGCGCAGCTCATACCGGAGGCATCGACGTTCGAGGAGGTGCCGTGCGACGTGGAGGGGTGCACCGGCGTGTTGCGCGGGCTCGACGCGCAGGGCGCCCAGGTCGGAACGGTGGTAGTGGCGGAGTCGAAGGGCTACGGTGGCGAGGTCGTGCTCATAGTCGGCTTCGACGACGTCGGCACCGTTCGCAACGTCGCAGCCCTTGCCGACGAGGAGACGCCGGGCCTCGGCACGAAGATTGAGGACGAGTCCTACATCGGGCAGTACATCGGCAAACCTGCCGCGGCGCTTGACGCCGGATCGGTGGACCTCATTAGCGGCGCCACCATTTCGTCCAAGGCAGCTCTCGCCGCCTTTAACATTGCCGTCCAGGCGTATTCGGAGGTGAGCTAAGCATGGCAGAGCAATCTACGCGTGATTCCGCGCAACCGAGACCGCTCGACACCTTCTCCAAGGGCCTTCTCAAGGAGAATCCCGCGTTTAGGCAGATGCTGGGACTTTGTCCCATGCTGGCCGTTACGACCGCCGTTTTTAATGGGTTGGGCATGGGCGTGGCGACTACCTTCGTGCTCGTGTGCTCCGGCGTCGTTGTGTCGCTGCTGCGCAAGGTCATACCCGCTACGGTGCGCATACCTGCGTATATTATCGTTATAGCAAGCTTCGTGACGCTCGTCATGATGCTGGTGGAGGCATACCTGCCTGCATTGGACGAGGCGCTGGGCATCTACCTGCCGCTTATCGTGGTTAACTGCATCGTGCTGGGACGCGCCGAGATGTTCGCCTCCAAGCACGGTCCGGCACAGGCTGCGCTGGACGGCTTGGGAATGGGCGCCGGCTTTACCATTGCGCTCGTGCTCATGTCGGCCATACGCGAGGTTTTGGGCGCGGGCACGTTTATGGGCATTCAGGTGCTGCCCTCCTCGGTGGAGCCCATGCTCATTATGGTCATGCCAGCTGGCGGCTTTGCGGTGTTGGGCGCTCTTATAGCGCTTACGGTGTGGATCGAGCATCGCAAGGGTAACAAAGCCGCGGCCGCGGCGACCGGACCCTCGCAGAGCCTATGCGCCGCCTGTCCGCTCGACTGCGGAATCGGAGAACCGACCTACGAGGATTGCGCAAGGGAGCAGCTCTACGAGCGCTTGGATAAGGAGCTCACCGAGCGCGACCTACAGAAGAGGGGAGGCGAGCGCTGATGGCCGCATATGCATCAATATTGTTTGGCATGCTCTTGGTCAACAACTTCGTACTCGTAAAGTTCCTGGGCATCTGCCCCTTCCTGGGCGTGTCGAAGAAGTTTGACTCTGCCGTGGGAATGGGATGTGCGGTTACGCTCGTTATGGTGCTGGCCGTGGCGGTAACGTGGCCCATTCAGCAGCTGCTTGTGGCATGGCACTTGGAGTACCTGCAAACCATCGCATTCATCCTGGTAATAGCGACGCTGGTGCAGCTTTTGGAGATGGCGATCAAGAGGTTCATCCCTGCGCTGCATGCTTCGCTGGGCGTCTATCTTCCGCTCATCACCACCAACTGCGCTGTGTTGGGCGTGGCGATCCTTGCCATCGACGAGGGCTATACCTATCCCGAGGCGCTGGTGGCGGGACTTGGCGCCGGATTGGGCTTTCTACTTGCCATGGTGCTCTTTAGTGGCGTTCGCCGTCGCGTTGAGGAAGCTGAGCCTCCCGAGTCGTTTCGCGGCATGCCCATTACGCTCATATCCGCAGCCATCGTGGCCATGAGCTTTATGGGATTCGCTGGCGTCGTTGACCATTTGTTTGGCGCATAGGGAGATGTCCATGAACACCGTGTTGCTTACGATACTGCTGGTTGCTGGAATCGGACTCGTTGGCGCAATCATATTGGTTGTCTCCTCAAGGGTCCTTGCCGTCGATGAGGACGAGCGCTTGGGCGAGATCGTGGAGATGCTTCCAGGGGCGAACTGCGGATCGTGCGGGTATCCGGGTTGCGAGGGCTACGCCAAGGCCATGCTGGAGGGCGCTGCCTGCAACTCATGTGGGCCAGGAGGTCCCGAGACCGCGCAGAAGATCGCCTCGTATTTGGGTGTGGATGCCGGGGACGTGGTGGTCAAGCGCGCCATCGTGGCATGCAGGGGAACCAAGGACCGCATCGTGCTCAAGGAGCGCGAAGGTTACGAGGGTGTGCAGAGCTGCCGAATCTACTCCACGATGGGGCACATATCCGATGGTTGCACCGATGGCTGCATTGGCTACGGCGACTGCATGGAGGCATGTCCCTACAACGCCATCACGCTCAATCGAAACCACGTGGCGGTGGTGGATCCCGCCGTTTGCATAGGGTGTGGCCTTTGCACCACCATTTGCCCTCGTCACCTCATTAGCCTGCAGGTTAAGAGCGACGTGGATGAGGTGTCGTTCGTCCTGTGCCACAACACGCTCATGGGAAAGCAGGCAAAGGATGCCTGCGCTAACACCTGCATAGGATGTCGCCGTTGCGTAAAGGTTTGTCCAAAGAAGTGCATTACCGTAGAGAACAACGTGGCGAGGATCGACGTGGCCGAGTGCGTGGGATGCAAGGCGTGCATGGGCGTGTGCCCCGAAGGCGCCATCTATCCTCTGGCTTGGGTGGAGCATTCGTAACGTCCGATTCTATCGGCGTCGGGAGGGCTGCCGATAGAATCGGACATCTAGCAAGCCCGTGAGTCTGCCGTGTCCACTTTTCGGCCCAGAACTTCCCCCACCGTGCGCACAAATTGGCCATTTGTGCGCACGGTGGGGATGTCTGCGGAGTGAAAAGTGGACATGGCGCCTTCCGGCCTCCGGAAAAGTGCGCACGGTGGGGACGTCTGCGGAGCGAAAAGTGCGCCCGGCGCCTCCTGACCCTCGGGGGAAGCGTGCCCGGCAGTAGGCTCCCGAGAACTTCACAAAAATACTGTGTCGCATCTTGAAATTATGCTTTCAAACCCGTACTCTTAAGAACGCATGACTTTACCTGTCATGCACCTGTATCTGTTGGCCCCCGAGTACATGTTGGTTTCCAAATATCTGTTGGCAGCGATCATGACGACCGGGGCCCCGTTTTGAAAGGGGTCCACTTTTGAGTGAGATTCAGAACACGTCCGTCTTTTCCTTCGACGACGTGTCCGCCGATGAGATGGATAGTCTTATC
>CADCPM010000014.1 GCA_902803315.1 uncultured Coriobacteriaceae bacterium | reverse complement strand
GAGGGTACGTTCGCTTAACGCTCGAAGCATCCCACCACCACTGGGGGCTTTCTACGCCGGAGGCACAGAGCATGTCCAGGAGCTTGGTGCGAGCAACGGGGGGAAGTTGCTCGAAGTCGTTACGCATGGCGTCGAGCACCGCCTTGCTCGTTGCCATCATGTCGTTGCAGATCACCTTCTTCTCGTCCAGGCTGTAGCTCTCCGGCGAGTAGATGCAGAGGTCCGCCCGGGAGCTTGACGCGCAGCACCTTCTCATCATCCTCGCCATTATCGGCATTTTCACATTGATTGAGTTCTTGCGGCTGCTGGCATGCGCCTTGGTGACGCTGGCTCTTCTCGCCCCTATTGCCGATGCACTGAGAGCTCGCGCAGGTGCTCCAGATGGATCCCGATGTGGCCGATGCCGAGGATTACGGCAGCGATCACGGCTATTGGCGACTGATACCAGATTCCCAAGAGCGCCAGAGCGGCCACAGGATGCCAGCGTCTCCGGCCTGGGGAACCTCTCGGGCGTGCGCTCCATGCGCTACACGTTCTCGTCCTGCGCGTTCACGACGATCGACTTCCGGGGCTTCGACCCCTCGATGCTCACGAACCTGTTCTACACGTTCTCAGGGTGCTCGCGCATGACGACGATCTACGCGGATTCAACGTGGGCACTGCCGTCGAGCGGGACCTCGCCATGGCACTGTTGAGGCTTCTATCCCCACTCGCCAGCAGCGCCGCGCAGGGCCCTTCGCGCTCGCATCGCCCCAATGTCAAAAGGGGCTAAACCCCTTTTGACACGCAACCGGGTAGGAATGTCAAAAGGGGTCAAACCCCTTTTGACATGCCGGCTGTCGCTATCCCGCTGGGTCCTGTTCGCTCGTTCGGCGCAACCGAACCGGGCACGCATCAACCCTTCCACCTCTTTGGGCCAGTTTGGCTGCAAAAAATGGAATATATTCGTACCGTAAGTGTATCGCCAAGCCTCTGACGATGGCATGGGAGGGAACGCTATGGCCACCAGAAGAATTCGAACCTCGTTGCTTTGGATGATCGTTTTGGTTGTGGTGCTGCTTTCGCTTACGCTCGCCGTTGCCGGCTATCAGATATACCGAGCAAACATGATTGAGCGGTACCAAAACTATGCCGGGGATGCCATCGGGTGCATAGCTCAGCAGATAGACGGGGACGATATGGAACGCTGCATCGAGTCCGGTACGAAGTCGGAGGCATACAACCGCATCCAGCTTCTTGCCAACGACTTCAAGGAAACGCACGATCTGATGTACATCTATATTATCAAGCCGCTCAAAATAGACCCGCCCCACAACATGATGGATGTGCTGGCCGCCACCACTGTCTGGGAACGGGAACACGAGGCCGATACCCTTACGGACCTTGGTGTGATTACAGACGACGCATATCCGGCAGACGTGGCAGCCCAATACATGAAGCGCATGGACCACGACCCCACCGTCACCTTCTTTCGCAACGACACCGACTTCGGCAACATCTACACGGCAATCCGGCCGATCTTCGACAGCTCGGGCGAGCCCATTGCCGTCATCTGCGGCGACATAATGATCAACGACATCAACAATGCCGCGCAAAAGTACGCGCTGGCCGCATTCCTGATATCGCTTGTGTTCTCGGCATTGGTGCTCTTCCTCATCAACCTGTGGATAGAGCGCCGCATAGCCGGCCCGCTCGGGCGCCTGCAGAAGTCGGCGAGCGACTTCGAGGAGAAGTGTCACAGGAGAGCCGACGTGAGCGAGCTGACCATGGAAGACCCGCTCATCAAAACCGGCGACGAGATCCAGGCGCTTTCGGACTCGATAGTCTCGATGGTGCAAGACGTCCAGGCATACGCAAGCGACCTTGTCGCCAAGGACAACGAGATAATCAGCATGAAAGAGCATGTGAGCAAGATGGATGTCCTTGCGTACCGAGACGCGTTGACCGGGGCGGGCAACAAGGCGGCGTACGAGAAGGCGGCGGGGCGGCTAGAGTGGGACGCCTTGGCCGGAGATGTGCGCTTCGCCATTGTCGTGACCGACCTTAACTACCTCAAGCGCATCAATGACAACTACGGGCATGACAAGGGCAACGAATACATAAAGAGCGCCTTCTCCCTGATGCGCGAGGTGTATGCGAACTCGCCCATCTTCCGCGTGGGCGGTGACGAGTTCGCGGTGATTGTCCAGGACGAAGAGTTTGCCCGTTACGAAGAGCTCACGGACGACCTGCGGAAGCGAGCATGGGACACCATGCGAGACAGCTCCCGCGAACCGTGGCAGAGGGTGTCGCTTGCATGCGGCTATGCCGCCTACGAGCAGGGCGATGACATAGCCACCGTGTTTGCCCGAGCGGACGCGGCCATGTATGAGGACAAGAGGCGGATGCACGCAGAACGGTAGGCCCGTGTCAAAAGGGGTCAGACCCCTTTTGACATTATGCTACTTGAGCACGCGCCACCAGCCCGTTCTAGGCTCCCCGACCCGCTCGACATACCCATTCGCCTTGAGCCAGTCGACGTTCTTGGTGATGCCGTTTCTGCTTAACCCCAAGATCGCCGCAAGTTTGGTCTGGCTGACGTTGGACGTCGTCCGCCCAATGGTGGCGTAGTCGCGATCCACAGTGGTAACGATCGGTGAAAAAGACATGCAAAAGGAGCAGTCCCCTTTTGCACGTTGGGACAACAGCCTGAATGATACAATGGTTCGGCTTGGGTACCAAGCTCTTTTCGAAGAGTGGGGCAGCGCCCAAAACTTGTTCAGCGCGACAGGATTGGATGTACGCATGGCAGAGATCGACGTTTTACAAGTAACCAGAGACGCAGTGGCCGATGGGTCGCTCGACGAGCAGGATGTGGAGACCATTCTTGCCGCAGCTCGCGAACGAAGCGAGGAGCAGCCACTCACCTCTGAAGAGCGCAGCGAGATAATGAAAATCGTAAGGGACCGCATGAAGGGGCTCACGTTTGACAAGCTTCCCACACCGTTGCGCGTTTTTAGCGTTCTTCTTATCGTTGCGGCACTTTTGGGTTTGGTTGCAGGCGTTATGGCCATATTGCCCATGTTCAACAACGGATGGCTAGAGGAGCAGTTGGGAAAGATAACCGCAACCACAGCGTTGGTTATTATCCTGGCAGCGGTTTGCTCGTTCGCTTCCACCGTAATATCCCTCATCGTGGGAGTACGCCTGATCAGGGGCGAGCGAGGGGCCGCCAGCTCGCTCATCAACATAAACATTGGCATAAGCATCATCTCGCTGGTGTGCGAGTTCATGCTGTATGGCATCGGTTGGGTGCTTCTGTTCAACTTCGTCTCGCTAGCGGTGCAAATTGCGCTCTCAACATACCTCAACCCCTCGCTCACAAACGAGAGCAACTTGCTACACGAACTTGAAAAGCTCGATACGGAAGTCCACGCGAAGCAAGGCACACTCGGCTTGGCCGATCCCGGCAAAGGCTATATACGCCTCGATTTCTTCAACCTGTTCTGGACATTTATGGTGGGCTGCGTCGTGGGACTCATCGTTGAGATCATCTTCCATATGGTCGTTGTTGAACCGGGCGTCTACCAGGACCGCGCTGGCTTGCTCTGGGGCCCCTTCTCGCCTATCTATGGCATCGGTGCCGTGCTCATGACCATGGCACTCAACCGCTTCAAGGATCGCAACATCATATTCATATTCATCGTATGCACCATAATCGGCGGCGCCTTTGAGTACTTCGTCAGCTGGTTCATGGAAATATCGTTCGGCGCCACTGCCTGGGACTATTCCAATGAGTTCCTCGGCGACCTGTTTGGCGGACGCACCTGCCTTCTGTTCGCCTCCATGTTCGGGTTCCTTGGCACCGTGTGGATCAAGCTGCTGCTGCCCCTGTTCTTGAAGGTTTTCAACCTCATTCCATGGAAGCTACGCTCCGGTGTAACATTCGTATGCGCAACGTTCATGCTTATTAACTGCGTCATGACACTTCAGGCACTCGACAACTGGGGTGCACGCAGGGCAGGTCACGTACCGCAGCCTGGCATCGAGGAGTTCTATGCCAAAAACTTCAACGATGAGTACATGCAGAATCGCTTCCAGTCCATGACGATCGATCCCAACAAGTCGGTCCGCGCGTAACGTCAGCGAGCTCACTCACAGACGGCCGTCTGGCAGAGACAAACGAAGCCGCGAGCTTTGCGTTCGTTACACTAGCCAAAAGCTACAGGCCAGAGCCTCATTGCTCTGGCCTGTTTTTCTTTATGGAATCACGTTTGGCACCATGTCCATCCTTGCACTGTGCGCGCTAAGGATTACAATTTGATACGCTTGCAAGATACCGCACGGGTGTCTACCTGCCGTTCACACAACAATAGGCATAAAACAAGAAAGCAGCAAGGAGTACTATGTCTGACTACATAATCGCAACCGCCTCGACATCCGACCTGCCACGCACGTGGCTCGACGATCACCAGGTTCCCTTCATCTCCTATGGTTATACCGTTGGCGAAACCCTCTACCAAGACGACTGCAGGGAAGAGAGCCGTGCAGCGGTCTACGCGGGCATGAGGTCGGGCGATTTGCTCAAGACGTCCATGATCAACGAGTTCGCCTATATCGAATTCTTCCGTGGGCTACTTCAAACGGGGAAGGACGTCGTGTTCTGCGACATGTCACAGAAGATGTCGACCTCCTACACGAACTCGGTCAACGCAGCCGAGAAGGTACGCGCCGAGTTTCCCGATCAACGGTTCTACCTTATGGACACGCGCTGCATTTCCGGTGGCCTAGGCACACTCGTCTACGAGATGGTACGCCGCAAGGAACAGGGTGCGAGCTTTGACGAGGTCGTGGCATGGGGCGAAGCCAACAAACTCAAAATCGCGCACCGCTTTACGGTCGACGACCTGAAGTACCTCAAGGCTGGCGGGCGTGTCTCCAACGCCTCGGCGCTCATCGGCACGATGCTCAGCATCAAGCCGGTTCTCTATGTTCCCGACGAGGGCACGCTCGAAGTGGTGAGCAAGGCACGCGGACGCAAGTCGTCACTCAAGGCCATCCGTGACGGAATCCTACATGATTTCGAGAAGATCGATCCCACGGGAACAGAGGTCCACATCCTGCACGCCGACTGCCAAAAGGATGCCGAATTCATTCGTGACGAAATCAAGGCGGCCTATCCGCAGGTTGGAAACATCTCCATCACCGGACTCGGCGTGGTTATTGGCGCGCACTGCGGTCCTGGCCTGCTAGCCGTGTTCTATCTGTGCGACGGCCGCTCCCCCGCATAGGAAGACTTCGTTATCGGTTGCGGATAAAAGCGGTCGAATCCGCGAGGGGTCACAGGAAAGCGCCGTGCTCGGACAGCCCGCGCTTCGCGCGGGAACTCGCGCGGTTTGCTTTCCTGTGACCCTCGCGGATTCGACCGCCTTTTGTAGATATACAGATTTCCCGCATCCTGTCACTCGCGGCTCAGTCGTCTATATGAATCGTCCAGCCGGTGTTTATCTCCTTCTTGACCCTCTTGCGTGTGGCTTCGTCAAGCTCTGGCCAATCGGTTACCGTACGTGCCTTGTCGCTTACGAGGTGTGCCTGCTCGGCACAGAGCGCGAGCGGCGTGTCCGAGAGTGAATCGGAGTAGAAGTGCTCAATCACTGGAAAGCCATGGTCGATAATATAGCGAGCCTTTTCCTTGGCGTACATGAGGTTGTTCAATAGGACCCCAAGCTCACGATCGTAGTCGGTTCCCACGTAGTTTACGCCGAGCCTACGCGCAATCGGCTCTATGATGCACGTGGGCGACGCGCTAATAATAAGGTCGTCTGGCTTTTTCTGCTCGAGGTACCACGAGGAAATCCTATGCTCGTTCTTGTCCCAGTAACGCTCAATCTGCACGTCAAAGTCATCCACGCATATTAGGAAGCTATACAACTCGCGCAACATGACGTAGCTCGGCAGCTTTCCCAGCTTATATAAAACTGCACTCTTGACCATATACGGAGCATAGGTAACCCAAAGCTTTGGGTGACGCCTCATACACCAAAGGGCAAACTCAATCGTACAATTCGACGGGTAGATGGTGCCATCGAAGTCGTATGCGTTCATCGAGGCTTCTCCAATCTTGCCGCCTTGAGGGGATATGACCGTATTTGCATGATCATACTTAGTAATTATAGTGAGATTAGCGGCCATCGGCAAATAGTCACCCGTTTAGCACTATCGATTGATTTCGTCCAAAAAGGCTTGGCCATATTGCTCGAGCTTCTTTTGCCCCACACCCGAGACGCAGAGGAGCTCCTCCTCGTCCTGGGGATGCGCCCGAACCATAGCACGAAGCGTCGCGTCGCTAAACACCAGGTAGGGACGCAGCCCCCTCTCCTCCGCAAGTCGCTTACGCAAAGAGCGTAGGCGCTGGAACAGCCTCTCTCCTTCCTCATCCACATACGGCTCTTCCGCCAATGCATTTTGAGATTCATGCCTAGGCAGCAAATCCTTTGAATCGTCCGTGTTTTTACGTCGCTCTTCCTTCCACCCGCAGACCGAGCACGTCTGGCAACCTTCGTCAACCCCCTCGAGATCTTGCCCAAAGTAACGCACGATTCTGCGACGCAGGCACGATGTGCTCATGGCATAGCCAATCATACTGCCGAGGAGTCTGTTCCTATTGTCCAAGAAGCGGTCTCTCTCAAAGCGCGAGAGCTGCGGATCGAGTTCCGTGTTGTCTATGAGAAAATGGGCTGTGCGAATATCGCCCCTACTCCACAGCAGATGGCACTCGGCCGGCTCTCCGTCACGCCCCGCCCTACCAGCCTCCTGGTAATACTCCTCAAGCGACAAGGGCATTCCGTCGTTAATTACAAAGCGCACGTTGGATTTGTCTATGCCCATACCAAATGCGTTGGTAGCGACCATTACCTGCACGTCGTCGTTTGCAAAGCGCTCTTGAGCTGCCGTGCGGTCCTCATTGGAGTAGCCGGCATGATAAGCAACCGCGGCATATCCCTGGGCGTCCAACAAGTCAAACAGCTCATCTACGCGCTTGCGCGTCATGGCATACACGATGCCGGTCTCACCTTTATGCCGAGCCAAGTACGAAACAATCCAGCGGGCACGTTCGCGTGGCGTGAGCTCGTGAACGGCAAGGCGAAGGTTTGGTCGGTCGAATCCACTCACCTGCACATGGGGCTCGTGCAGCGCAAGCAGCTCCGTCACATCCCGGCGAACGCGATTGGTCGCGGTGGCGGTTAGGGCACACACCACCGGTCGGGTCGGCAGCTGCTCCACGAAGGAACTGATCTGTCTATAGGCAGGCCTGAAGTCCTGTCCCCATTGACTCACGCAGTGCGCCTCGTCTACGGCAAGCAAGGGGATGCGGGTCGAGGCCGCAAATTCCACGAACTGCGGGTCCGTCAATCGTTCGGGTGCGACGTACATAATGTCATACCATCCCTCGCGAGCCCTACGCAAAACCTCAGGCCGCACGCGAGGCTTCAACGTGGAATTGAAGTACGATCCGCGGATTCCCACTTCCCTCAGCGACCGTACTTGGTCATCCATAAGCGAGATGAGCGGTGACACCACGAGGGTTAGGCCCTCGAAGAGGACTGCGGGAATCTGATAGCAGATTGACTTGCCAGCACCGGTGGGCATGACTGCAAGCGCATCGTTTCCGCGCAATATGGCATCGATCACGCTCTCTTGTCCTGGCCGAAATGAAGGATAGCCGAACTTATCGGTGAGCACCAAGCGAGCATCCTCAATTGTTGGCCAAGACATACGCACCACCTCGCATTCCATCATCTGGGCTTCGCTGCCTCTAATGGGCCTACACGCAAGTTGCTGTCCTCATCCCGCGGCTGCGCTCGACCCGCATGTAACTTCGCGCTCTCTTCGCTCGCTCACTTCGTGAGTCGCTGCTTGCGGGTCGTACGCAGCCGCGGGATGAGGACAGCAACATTTGCAAACTCGGGAGCCCTATCATACCCCATGGTGTCTCGTCCATCTTACTGATTCATGATATAATAGCGCACGATTATATTGAGAAAGGAACTATATGAGTACTCATGACCCAATTGAGCAACAATCGACTTCGCATGATCCGCTTGCACTCGATAACCAGTTGTGCTTTCCCCTTTACGCCGCATCCAAAGAGCTCACGCGTCGATATAAGCCTTTTTTAGATCCCTTGGGGCTCACCTATACGCAGTACGTCACCATGATGGCTCTTTGGGAGCAGGACAACATCCCCGTGAAGGACCTCGGCAAGCGTCTGTATTTAGATTCCGCGACCCTTACACCACTTCTCAAGCGACTTGAGACGCACGGCTATGTAACCAGACAACGTTCCAAGGAAGATGAGCGATCGGTGCTCATCTCTCTCACCGATGAAGGCAGACGCTTGCGTGAACGTGCTCTTGACGTTCCTCGCTGCATGGGCGGGTGCATCAACATGGACTCCGAAGACGCACTACGCCTGAAGCAGCTCCTCGAGCAGCTGCTTGCCGCCATGTAGACCAGCTGGGCCCGGACTAAGGGACAGTCCCCAAGTTAGGGTTAGCACGCTAACCCTAACTTGGGGACTGTCCCTTAGTCCGGGTTCCTAATTGATGTTGGCCAGACGATACCCTGCCTTCTCCAACGCCTGTGACACCGCATCGACATCGGTTACCTTTAGGACGTCTATGGCCTCGCCATCCGCAACCGAGAAGCAGTATCCATACTCTATGTTGAGGCCAAGCGCATCGAGCGTCTCCAAAAGATCGGCGAGTCCGCCTGGACGATTGGGCACAACAACGGCAACCACCTTGGTCACGATGGCACGCAAGCCAGCTGCCTCAAGCGCCTCAACCGCCTGCGCGGGCTTATCGCACACGATGCGCACAAGGCCATAGTCGCTCGTCTCGGCAATGGTAAGCGCCTGCATGTTCACACCCGCATTGGCTAGCGCACGCGTAAGCGCCGAAAGGCGACCCTTTTCGTTCTCCAGAAAAACAGTGACCTGCTCGATCATTATTGGTCGTCTCCCCTCTTGTCTATAACGCGTACGGCCTTGCCTTCGGAACGAGGAATAGAGCGCGGCTCCACTATGCGCACGCGGATGCCCACCGAAAGTGCGCTCTTAAGACGTGCCTGGATGTCACGCTGCAGCTGCTCGATGGCACGCACCTCATCGAAGTCGAAGTCGGGATTGGGCTCCAGGTTGAGCGTGACCACGTCCAGATGGCCCTTGCGCGTAAGCTCGATCTGGTACCAGGAAGACACCTGGTCGAAGGTCTTCATAACGTCCTCGATCTGGCTCGGGAATACGTTGACGCCACGAATGATGAGCATGTCGTCGGTACGCCCGTGCAAACGATCGATACGCCTGTGCGTGCGCCCACAAGCGCACTCGCCCGGCAGGATGCGCGTTATGTCGCGCGTGCGATAGCGCACCACGGGCGTCGCCTCGCGATCCACCGTGGTAATCACCAACTCGCCCCACTCGCCATCGGGCAGAATCTCACCCGTTTTGGGATCTATGATTTCGGCATAGAAGTGGTCCTCGGCAAGATGGAGACCGTTTTGCTCCATGCACTCGATGGCAACGCCAGGACCCATGGTCTCGGTAAGACCGTAGACATCCAAGACCTTGTATCCGAGCTTCTTCTCCAAGTCACGGCGGAAGTTGTCACTGAACGCCTCTGCGCCATGGATGCCCGCACGCAGTTTGAAGTCCTTCTTCGGATCGATACCCATGGCAATGGCAGTATCGGCAAGGTGCATGGCATAGCTGGGCGTGCAGCACAGGATCGTGGAGCCCATCTCACGCATGACGCGAATCTGGCGCTCGGTATTGCCGGCGCTCATGGGAATCGTGGTGCAACCGGCTTTAACTCCGCCATAATGCGCGCCCAGACCACCCGTAAAGAGACCATAGCCATAGCAAACGTGCATGATGTCTTTGGGACCACCGTCTGCATACCATACGCCGCGCGCAAAGCAATCGCCCCAAATGTCCAAGTCATGCTCGGTATAGCCACCCACCGTGGCTATGCCTGTGGTACCAGACGACATATGTATCTCGCGTATGTCCTCATTGGGTACGGCGAACATCTTGAAAGGATAGTTATCGCGAAGATCTTGCTTAGTTGTGAAAGGCGCGTTGGCAAGATCGGCAAGTGACTCCACGGCATAGGGATCAAAGCCGGCATCGTCGTAGAGGTCGTGGTAGAAGGGCACGTTCTCATAGCAGTTTATGATAGTCTTCTTCACACCCTCAAGCTGGATTGCCTCCAGCTCCTCATGCGGTGCCGTAAGTATATCTTGGGGCTTTTTCATCGCCTTGCCTTTCCCGTCTTTGCAAAGCAGCCGCTCTGCGCTCAATAGTCCGTATTGACATGGGGGGTATTCTATAACCTCTATGTTGCATCCTCTTTACGATAATTACACTGTAACAAAACGCTTGAATGCCACAGATAACAGCCAAGCCCGCGATTGCGGCGTAACCCGCAGGCGGCGACTCACGAAGTAAGCGCGCGAAGCGAGCGCGAAGCCGCCTGCGGGTCGCGCAGCAATCGCGGGCTTGGCCGAATGCATGTGATGGCGCAGTGTGGGAACGGCCTCGAAATACGTAAACATTGCCAACGTGTCGGCACGCAAATCCATCACATACGGTAAGCTAGTGACGTATACCGCCCCGAAAGGAGAAGCCATGAGATGGCCATGGAGCAGAAGGCCTAGGGTGGAGCCCAGCATACCAGCAGGCGCCATTCGCAAGCGATTGCGCTACGTAGGCAAGGTCCAGGCTGTCGGCTTTCGCTTTACCGTGGATGGTTGCGCAAAGGAGGCTGGCGTAACGGGGTGGGTGCGAAACATGGACGATGGCTCGGTGGTATGTGAGGCGCAGGGCACGCCCGAACAGATCTCGCAATTCCTACGTCTCGTTCAGGAGCAAATAGACAATCCAAAATCATGGATAGAGGGTCGGCTCGACACTGCGGAGGCCATAGAGGCAAAGCCCGATACTCACTTCTCCATCCACAATCTCTAGTGACGAAGGGAAGATTGCATGTTACCGTTCGAGAGAGTATTCGATAGCGCAATTGCAAATGGACAAGCTATTGTGGAGCGCCTGCATGATGCAGCCAGCACTCGTGCCGCCGATTATCATTACGGGTGGCGAATGATACGCGACCTAGCTCAAGTCGCGGGCTCAGGGGCAACCGTTTGGGCGCTCTACAAGCACAAGCGCATAGCCATACCCCTCTCCATCGCAACTGCGGCCGTAACGGCTGGCCTCACGACCCTTTCGGCTTGCTTTGACCCACAGCCGCAAACCGATGACGACGTGAGCAAGGCAGACCAGACGCGCGACAAAATCGTCAAAGGCATTGGGGACGTGATGTCGAGCGCTATTGGCGCGCTCTCAATTGCACTCAATCCCCCGGTATGCGAGGCCCTCGACCAGCCGATGAATCTTGCGCCTCGCGACCCCTCGCTGCCCTTTGCCCCCGCCGAGCACGTGCGCAATGCGGTTTCGCTCTATGCCGCCTATTCCTTAGTGGGACACTGGTTGGAGATGCTCTTCTGCCAGCTCATCAAATATGGTGTCGTGGGTGGCGACTACGACCGATCCAATACCATGCTCTGGGATTGGTGGCTGCATCCCTTCCCCGCCGAGGGTATCGCGGGATTGCTTATTGCTGGAGCGCTGTTACCACTCCGCGATGTTCTGCTCAGAAAGTTTGGTGGCCGCCTCGCGCCCGCACTTGCGGTAAGCTTCCTCGTAAACCAAGTCGCTTGTACGTCGATCGACTATCTAACCGGTATGGTTGCCAATCGAAACTACGAGCTTTGGGACTATCGCGAGATGCCCTTCAATTTCCAAGGGCAGGTATGCCTGCAAAACTCTTTGGTGTATACCACCGCAGCAACGCTTGTTACCTGGGTCGCCTATCCCGCACGCGAAGCGTGGCTCAAGCGTCTGCCCGAAGACGTTGCCAATCTGGGCTTCTGGTCGTTCATCCCTGCCTACACATTGCTCAGTTTCATCTATTTCATATAGGCTGATATGGGTTGGCACACTTATACCAAGTATAAGTGTGCCACTCAGTCAACTATTCTCTTGCGACCTATGCCTCAATGTCCCACAGACGAATCTCCGCACTGGAAGCATTCACGCTCACGCCGTAGTTCTTCGGATAGTAACGCGTGGAGAAGGCAAGTACGCCGTCATTAACAAACACCTCGATGGAAGAGGTATCACCCACCACGCGCACCTCATTTAGATAGTCAAGATGCTCAAAGCGTTGCATACGACCGGCGCCCACCGACTTATCGCCCTGATCGGCAAACCTCATGGCAAAGCGTCCCTTATCCCAAGACAGCTCCAACTCGTCGGCTATCGTAGCCCTAAAGTCTCTGCTTTGGATGCCTACGACCTCCATGTCAAAGCACTTGGTGTTCTCCGCTTCCAACGCGGCGTTGGAGAAGCGGCCGTTGCGACGGTAGCGTTCGAGCTCACGAACGGGCGCCTGCAGGATGCGGCCATTGCGTGCCGTTATCTCGCGCGGAATGGTAAAGCAGTGTTGCCAACCGTCCTCAACCGTTAGGTTGGTATAGTACTTTTCGTCGGGCATTCCCATCCAACCGATGAGGATGCGCCTTCCACCTGCCGTCTCAAAGGTTTGCGGTGCATAGAAGTCGAAGCCCGCATCCCACAGCGCAAATGGCTTAAGCTCGCAATCGCCGAGGATGTCGCCACGCAGCACAAAATATCCGCTTTGGTATACGTTACGTCGATCCCAGTCGGCACCACTGAGTCCCTGCGGGGAAACAGAGAGAACCTTTGCGATGGGAGTGGTATGGAGCCGTGCGTCGTCCGAAACCTCAAAGTAATCGGGACATTCCCACATGTAGCCAAAGGGCTCATCTGAGGTAATGCGATTGACCAAGTGCCAAGCATCGAGGTCGTCGGATTCGAATACCAACACCTCGCCCGTGTCATTCTTCTTACGAGCGCCTTGCACCATATAATACTTGTCTCCCGAGCGCCATACCTTGGGATCGCGTACGTGATTCGTGTCGTCTGCCGGATAGTCGTCGTTTCTGAGCACCAAGCGCTTGTGCTCAAAATGCACTCCGTCTTTGCTCGTAACGTGAATGGTATTGGCCTCACGGCCGCTCATCACATAGTCGTAGCCCTCTTCGTCCTCGCGCTTTACGTTGCCCGTATAGAACACATGCATGGTTCCATCTTCCACAAGGGCGCTGCCCGAATACACACCACCCACGTCGAAGGGCTGATCGGGATAGAGTGCCGCGCCCTCGTAATTCCACTTCACCATATCGCTACTGGTGGAATGGCCCCACATCTTAACTCCGCCTTCGGCATTAAATGGCGAATACTGAAAATAGGCGTGGAACGTATCACCAAGCTGAGCCAAGCCGTTGGGGTCATTGAGCCAGCCAACTGGAGGGGTCAGATGGAAAGCCTGGGCAAAGCGTCCTTGGTTTGCGGTGCTTTCGACGATCTTTCGCAACATATCGAGGTCTGCGGCAAGCGGATTGCTCATTCGTTCTCCTTGTGCGCATAGGCGTTTTGGTCAATAGACCCTTGCAAACCATAATAGCAATCATCTGCACATAGATAGCTCTTCCACATGCTCATAGGCAGCAAGGCGTAGGGCAGCGGACTATGCCCAAAACGAAACACCCCGACACATTAAACATGCAATCACTTTGCTGCAACGATGCGAAGGAGGGCATACGCAAAGCGCATGCTTACCCCTATCGTTGGCTGAACGGACGTGCCGTAGTCCCTGGCGCAGACCCGCCCTTATCCACCAGTCGGATTTGGATACCCTCTAGACGATATCCATAGCCGGCAGTGCCCGCTCTCTCGCCATTGCTCGTCCAGCCCATCCAACCGAAGTTTTGGGCATGCACGCGGTACCACACGTCATAGCGCTCGGCCATCTGGCCCGTGAGCCTGATCTGTATGGCCTCCAGGCGCAGTCCCCGGCCGGAGGTGCCGCTCATGGCGCCGTTGCTCT
>CADCPM010000013.1 GCA_902803315.1 uncultured Coriobacteriaceae bacterium | reverse complement strand
TCATCACTACAAGGAGGACATCCGCCTGTGCGCCGAGGAGGGCTTCAACTGCCTGCGCTTCTCGCTCAAGTGGAGCCGCATCTTCCCCAACGGAGACGATCCCGAGCCCAACCAGGCCGGCATCGACTTCTATCGCAGCGTGTTCGAGGAGTGCCGCAAGTACGACATCGAGCCGCTGGTGACGCTCGACCACTACGAGAACCCCTTGAGCCTCGCGAACCGCTTCAACGGCTTCGACAGCCGCTATTTGGTGGACTGCTTCGTGAAGTACGCCACCACGTGCTTCGAGGCGTTTGACGGCCTGGTTAAGTACTACCTCACCTTCAACGAGATCAACTGCATAGAGGAGGCGCCGTTCGTCACCGCCGGCCTCATCCATGGCGACAAGCCCCAGCAGGTGGCAAACGCCACGTACCACCAGTTCCTCGCCTCGGCAAAGACCGTCATCGCGGCCCACAAGTATTGGCCCGACCTGCGCATTGGCATGATGCTCGCGGCTGGCCCCGTATACGCCTACACCTGCGATCCCACCGACCAGGTTGCCGCTATGAAGGCAAACGACACGAAGCTGTTCTACTCCGACGTGCAGATGCTGGGATTCTATCCGCAGTACAAGCTCGCCGAGTACGAGCGCAAGGGCGTGAAGCTTCCCATCCTACCCGGCGACCTGGAGATCCTGAAGGAGGGAACCTGCGACTACCTGAGCTTCTCTCTGTACGGCTCGAGCGTCATTACCACGCATACCGAGGACGACCTCGAGGCTGGCGAGGGCAACGGCGGCGCTGCCGGCATGGTTGCCAACCCCTACCTGGAGACAAACGCCTGGGGCTGGGCCACCGACCCGCAGACGCAGCGCATAACGCTCAACATGCTGTACAACCGCTACCACTGCGACCTGTGGTGCGTGGAGAGCGGCATCGGTTGGAATGACGAGTTCGTGGACAATACCGTGCACGACGACTACCGCATCGCCTACATGCGGGCCAACATCCAGAGCATGAAGGACGCGGTTGAGCAGGATGGCATTCCTCTGATGGGCTACCTGTACTGGGGCTGTGTGGACATGGTGTCCAACGGCGAGGGCGAGATGGCCAAGCGCTACGGCCAGATTTACGTCGATGCAGACAACTACGGTCAGGGTACGATGAAGCGCTATCTTAAGGACAGCTACCACTGGTATAAAAAGGTCATCGCCAGCAACGGCGAGAATCTGGACTAGGAGAAGCTGAACCCTAAGTAGGGGACAGTCCCCAAGTTTGGGTTTAAAAACCCTAACTTGGGGATTGTCCCTTATTTAGGGTCGGCCAGGCGTCGCGGGTGGGATTTCCGGAACACCCGTCTTCTGGGCTTTAATGAACCGGTAATAGCGGTTTACCAGGCTTTTGTATCCCCATTCCCGGATCTGCTTATGTCGAATGCGGTAGCGGCCTCTGCCCGTTTTGCCGGTGGCCACCGTTCGTATCATGTCGTACATCATGTGGTCTATCTCTCGCAGGCCGCCAGGGACGGAAACGACGCGAAAGGCGTCCGCGAGTCCCCAGTGGTCGATCAGGCGGTTCGCACGAGATGTGGCCAGGAACAGTCTCATTTTATCGGGCAGACGATTCCTTTTGCTGGCTATCAGCAGCCTCTTTGTTTCGGAGCGGATCGACGCCCTTAGCTCGGCAAGCGTATCGGGAGAGAAGTCGACCCGATTGCCGCTTATATGCCAACCCAAGTAGCTAAAAGAGCTCCCGGGCGCAAGGCGCAGGGTCTTGCGTTCGTTTATCTGGAGTTTCCTTCTGTCCAGCTCCTGCGTAAGGATTTGGATGAGCCCGTCCAGCTCCTCCTGCGTGGAGGCGGCGATCAGGATGTCGTCGGCGTACCGAGCGTAAAACTCGGCCTTTTTGGCCAGCACAAAGTCCGTCTCCCGCAGATATACGTTCTCGAAGAACCCGCACAGGGGACTGCCCGTCTGCACCGCTGGGGCGTCGCTGAGTCCAGCGCCATCCTCCAGGCACGCCTGCCGACGGACGAACGCCTCCAAGAAGTCCACGCATAACGGGTCCAGCTCCGGCATGCGTCGGAGGGCCTCGGACAGCACGTCCGCATCCATGGAGCCGTCGTAGTCTTTGATGTCGGTCTTAAATACGTGGAGGTCGCCGAAGTTCGAGCACTGCCTTATATCGGTAAGGATGCCCTGCATCACCCTGCCTTGCACATGGGAATAGAGCCTGGGAGAAAAGCATCCGTCCACCTCATGCAAAGCGCGGTTTATGAGGCCTTGAAGCACCCTTTCCTTTAGCGGGAACCAGTAGGTCTCCCTCAACTTGCCTTTTACCACACTGCGGCGGCGGACGGCAAGGGATGCCGGCTCGTTCCCGTGAAGCAAGTTGACAAGGTCAACAGAGGATTGGGGCGACAGCAGATATTCCGCGATCAGGTCGAGTTGGTCCTCTGAGTATCTTTCCCTTTTGAGAGTCTCTGCCAGGTGGGCCAGACGCAACTCCAACGATGCCGCCCTGCGGCAGAAAGCCGCGGAAGTCTTTTCAAGACGGTCCTCGTCAGAGGACAGCCAGCTACGAACGGTCTTCTGCGACATGGAGCCCAAAAGGAACGACGCCAGGAAACCCTCAAGCGAGCTGATGTCCCGCGGGTTGACGCGCTGGACCATGAACTCCAAGTTCCTCGTCATGGCAAAGGGCGTCAGGTTCATCGAGCCTGTAAGGATGTTCCATCGCTTGCCGGTCCTTATCAGGTAGACCTTGGCGTGAATGTACGTCTGCGCCTTGCCCTGCGGGATCAGATGCAAGCGGACCGGGAGCCTCGACGTCTCTTCTACCAGCCCGTCCTTTACCAGGCGCCGGATCACAGGCGTTTGGGAAAGAATGACCACGCGCGCGTCCCTATTGGCCTCGGCGACCAGCGACAGGCATTCTCGGCAGTCAATGAAGGGGGAGATCACAAGGAGCTCGTCGAAAGGACCCGATAGAAGGTCCACCCCCGACGCCTTTCCCGGAATGACAGGCGCGAAGGAGTAATCCTGGCAGGCATATTCCGGCAGCGGCTCGAAGCGCACCTCGCGCAGGCTCCCTATGATGGCGTCCAGACGGCCCTTGGCGTAAGGGCTCAGGATGCCCAGATAGTCCACCAGCGGCAGCGTCTTTATCTGCTCCCTGCCCGCACTGCGACCCAAAAAGACCGCAGACGTCTCGAGGTTGTCGTAGGAGGAAACGTTTGCGCTGGTTATGAGAAGGTGATAGAGATGCTCATCGGCGCGGACGTAATCGAAGAGCGCTATCTTTCCATGTGCGTATCCCGTCGGCCGCCCGTCCGTCCCCTTTGGAAACGGCACGGTCACGACCGATGCCAGCACGGACTCTCTGGCAGGATCCGTCGTTGGCAAATCGACAAACTCGCCCTCGCCCCTGAAGACCGTAAACTTGCCCGGATCGTCGGCGAACCCTGGAAAGCCCTTTAGGACCGCAAGGTCCAGGTCAAAGGTAGTCAGCACGGCCTGTGCGAGTTCGAAGCCCTCGGGCGGGGTCAGTTCGGGTAGGACCATAACAGAGCTCTCCAAATAGCGTATGATTACGACATTGTAATCGTTCATTTGCGCGCATGATGGCTCAATCGAAGTCAGTCGTCGATTCGGAAAGCGAACCGTATGATCCAGATAAAAGGAAAGGCCGCAGAGGCGTTATGCCATACGGACGGCATGGACCGGGAGGCCTCTGGCAGCCTTGAGGCCCTCTGCGACCACGAGCTGTTCAAAGACCGGCACATCCGAATCATGCCGGACGTGCACGCCAACGGAGACGGGACAGTCACCGGCTTTACCATGCTCCATCGGGAGCCGGTCATCCTTGGAATCGAGTTCGGATCCGGCTGCGGCGTCTCCTGCGCCACTCTGGAAGTTCCTGGCTCGGGCCTTTTGAGCGACTCGAAGGGGCCAGAGCCCGACTATAAAAAGCTGGACGAGGTCTGCCATGAGGTCCCAGCCGGGAGGAACGCCTTCTGGGAACCGTCCTTCGACTTTGACTTTACCAGGCTCAACTGCTACAAGGCGATCAGCCATGTGTACGAATGGCCCCGCATGCTCGGTTGCCTGGGCGGAGGGAATCATTTTATCGAGATGGACACAGATGACGAAGGCCGCTTTTATCTGGTCGTCCACAACGGTCTGGGCAGCCTGTCGCGCCCAGCCGTGGACTATTACCTCGACGTGGCACTCGGAAGGGCGGGAAAGACGCGTGCGAACGCATGCCTGGAGGATACGTGCATCTACGGGAACAACATGGAGGACTTTTTGCATGACATGGCGCTGTTCGTGGAGCTTTGCGAGATAAACCGCAGGCACATAGCCCAATTCATAGCTTCTCGCATGGGCTATCGCATTGCTGACTACACGGACATCTGCCACCACATCATCGACCAAAGCGACAACGTCGTTCGGCACGGGGCCATCGCGGCCAGACCCGGGCAGAGGGTCGTGATCCCCATAAATGCCAGGGACGGCTGCCTCCTCGGGACCGGAAAGGGAAACCCGGAGTGGAATTTCTCTGCTCCCCACGGTGCGGGTCGCAGGCTGAGTCGCAAGAAGGCTAGGGAACGGCTCGATATGGAGACCTACCGGGAGGCCATGAGGGGCGTGCACACAAGCTCCGTGACCGCGGACAACCTGGATGAGGCGCCGGACGCCTACAAACCCTTGGAGTCGATCGTGAGCGCCATCGGGGATTCGGTCGAGATAGAGCGGATCCTCCGCCCCGTCTACAACTACAAGGGGTAGGTCCTGCAGGCCGCTCCTAAAATGTCATAGGATTCCAGCACGAGTTCCTTCGCAAATTCGACGAACAGGTCGTATTCGATCGGCTTCTGTCCGTAGAAGGAACCGGAAGCCTTAAGAATGTGCAGCTGGTACTGCCGCAGGTGGAACTTCCCAAGCACCGCGTCGAAGGGGAGGAAGGGGGCCGCCTCTAGCCCCGCCTTACGGAGCAGGAGTTGCACGAGAAATACCGAGAGCCGACCGTTGGCGTCCTCCATGGGATGAATGCAGATAAAATCGAGGAGAAAGCGGAAGATGTCGTCGAAATCCTCCGGCTTAGGATGGTTGAGATGGGAATACCTGGCGCAGAGCGCCCTCATGGCATCGGGAGTCTCCTCGGGCGGAAGGGTGATGTAGAAGTAGTCCTCTGACTCGACGTAGATCTGCTTGCTCTTGAAACCACGCCCGCCATATTCGGTCCCGGACGTAAGCACGTCGTAGAGGCAAATAATCGTCTGAACGTTCAGCTCGAGCTCCGGGTGGTCGCGAATGAGGCGAAAGACTTCCATCTCGTTCAGCCTGTTTTCGCAATGGCCCAATGCGTACATGAGGGACAGATGGGCGCCGTGCAAAAAGGCATCCGGTAGTTCGGATGCCAGAGCGCGATCCCGTTCTATAAGCTTTTCCATCAAATCGCTCATGAGTGGCGATGGCTCCCTGCGATCATGAGGAGCTGCTACTATAGACTTGCCGTCCGCCGGCAACGGCACCAAGGTCGCCCAACGACAGCTTATCCACTTTTTCGAACTGCGCCAATATTCTGTTCGCCCCTTCTTCGGAAATCTCGAACCCCTCCGATTCGCAGAAGGCAATGATCTCGCTTGTCGATTCCATGCCGGACATAGCCTGCATCATCTTGGGGTCTAGGTCTGCCAACGTGAGTTTTTTCACCATAAAGCCCTTTCTACGATGTCTTAGGGAAACAGAAATGCGAAAGACGCAATGGTTATGCACCGGTTTCTACCGCGATCGCCTGTCTGATCCGGAAAGAATGGGTTTCCGCAAACGATACCACCCGACGCGAACAGGCAGAGCATTCAAGCTGCTCATTCCCTAAGACAAATAAATTATAAGATGCTGCCAATTCAACGTCAAGCTCGAGGAATGGCCTGCGGTTTGAAGATAGGCGCGGTTGTTGTTCGCATCCTCGAGCCCTCGGATGGCCCGAATGCGACGACTCACGAAGGCCCACCTACCGCCAGCACGGGAGATGCACTGCCATTCGCATTGCCCATTGCGTTGGCGCTCGGTGGCATCGCTTTGGTCACCCTGTCCCTACACGCACGGCGCAAATCACAGTATGCAGACCCTAAATAAGGGACAGTCCCCAAGTTTGGGTTTGTAACCATAACTTGGGGACTGTCCCTTATTTAGGGTCTGCTTAGGAGTCGCTTAGAAGTCGACGTCCTTGTCGAAGTACACGCAATCGAGGAGCTTCTCCATCTCCTCGGGCGTCGGCTGGCGCGGGTTGGAGCCGGTGCAGGCGTCGGCGATGGCGTTTACGGCAACCTCGGGAGCCTTCTCGAAGAACTCCTTCTCGTCGATGATGGAGGCGTCGGCCTTCACGCCGGCCTGGCCATAGTTCTTGATGCCCTGCGGAATGTCGATCTTGTCGTTGAGGTCGCGGATCATCTGCACGAGGGCGGCCACGAGCTCGTCCTCGGTGGCGCCGTCCAGGTGGAAGACCTCCTTGGCAATGTAGGCGTAACGGCTGCGAGCGCGCTCGTCCTTGGCGTTGAACTGGATGACCTTGCCCAGATACATGGCGTTGGCGCAGCCATGGATGATGTGGCCGCCGCTAAAGGCAGCGCCGGTCTTGTGGGCCATGGAGTGCACGATGCCCAGAAGGCCGCTCGAGAAGGCGATGCCGGCGATGCACTGTGCGTCGTGCATGTGGCGACGGGCCTCCTTGTCGCCGGTGTAGCTCTTGGGGAGCCATTCGACGATCTCGCGCATGGCATAGAGCGCGTTGGCGTCGGTGTAGGGGCTGGCCGCCGTGGAGACGTAGGCCTCGATGGCGTGCGTGAGCGCGTCCATGCCGGTGTGCGCGCAGAGCTTGGCGGGCATGGTGTAGGTGATCTCGGGGTCCACGATGGCGACGTCGGGCGTGATCTCGAAGTCGGCGATGGGATACTTGATGCCCTGCTCGTAGTTGGTAATGATCGAGAAGGCCGTCACCTCGGTCGCGGTACCGCTCGTGGAGCTGATGGCGCAGAACTTGGCCTTGGTACGCAGCTTGGGCAGGCCGAACACCACGCACATGTCCTCAAAGGTGGTCTCGGGATACTCGTACTTGATCCACATGGCCTTGGCCGCGTCGATGGGGGAGCCGCCGCCAATGGCAACGATCCAGTCGGGCTTGAAGGCGGCCATGGCATCGGCGCCCTTCATGACCGTCTCTACGCTGGGGTCGGACTCGACGCCCTCGAAAATCTGGACGTCCATGCCGGCGGAACGCAGGTCGGCCTCGAGCTCGTCGAGGAAGCCGCCGCGGCGCATGGAGCCACCGCCGGTTACGATCATCGCACGCTCGCCCTTGAAGTTCTTCACCTCATGGCGTGCGCCCTCGCCAAAGTACAGGTCGCGCGGGTTCGTGAATCTACCCATAATCTATTTCCCTTCTTTCGGTGTGCCTTATCAAAACTGACAGACAATGATACTAAAAACTGACAAGGGGACAGGTCACTTGTCAGCTCTTCATGCCAAAAGTATGACAAGTGACCTGTCCCCTTGTCAGACTCTCGTTACACAATGTTATATTCATAAACATATCAAATACCTATTGGAGGACATTATGGATATCGTGAGGCTTTATCACGGATCGGACGCTGCGGTTCGAAAGCCCGACCTCACGCACAATACTGGCTACGCGGACCTTGGCAAGGGGTTCTACCTTACGGACGACCGTGACGCGGCTAAGGGCCGTGCCGACTCACGCGCGCGTAGGGTGGGAGGCGGCCAAGGGGTTGTGTCTGCGTATGACTTTAACAAGAGCAGCGTGGAATGGGTGTGCATTGGCAGCAAGGATGGTCTGCCATACAATACTGCATGCTCGACCAGGGCCTCATTGAGGAAGCCCTTACCTACGTTGATGAAGGATAGACAAGAGCGAAATTTTTTCTTGCGCGCGTCAATCACATAGGGTAAAGTATCATCTTGTGCGCAGCACAATTCCCCGGTGGCGCAGTGGTAGCGCAGTGGACTGTTAATCCATGTGTCGCTGGTTCGAATCCAGCCCGGGGAGCCAGATCATTCAGGCCGGCAATGCCGGCTTTTTTTGTGCGTATACAGATGAAACTAATGCACGATGTGTATTGGTCTCTAACTTCCGATTTTATAGGCGGCTGTCGGGCTGCCGATAAAATCGGAAGTTATTGCAGGCAAATCGACCCCCAAACGTCCGAAATTGTCGGCGCCCGGGAGCTGGGCACTATTGCTCGTGTTCAGCCGTATCCCGCGCCCGCGTCCGGCCGCATGGGACGACTCACGAAGTGAGCGAGCGAAGCGAGCGCGGAGCCCCATGCGGCCGGGCGCGGGCGAGGGATGCTGGATGCGGTGCGGATGACCATCCTGCCCGTATGCGCGCTCTTTGGGTTTTTAGTCATGTCCCTTCTCGTATGCTAGAATGCAACGCTAGTTAAACGTCAATCATGCAAAATCTGTTGTGGAGTCAGGTTGGAACAGCCAATACGTGAACAAGACGGTACGCTGTCCGCATGGTATCCCGAACGTAAGAAGTCGGCCTACATCCTGCGGCAACTCGTCACCCGCGACTTCAAGCTCAAGTACAGGCGCAGCTTCCTGGGCGTCTTGTGGAGCGTTCTCAATCCGCTCCTCATGATGCTTATAATGGCCGCGGTCTTCTCGACCATGATGCGCTTCTCGGCGGAAGGCATACCAAGCTATCCGCTGTACATAATTCTTGGTAACGTTACCTTTAACCTAATGAGCGACGCCACCAGTCAGGGCATGCATTCGATCATAGACGCTGCGTCGCTGCTTAAGAAGGTACGCATACGCCGCTGGGTCTTTCCCGTTGAGAAGGTCCTGTTTGCCCTGCTGAACTTTGCGTTCTCGCTCATCGCCGTCCTGATCGTCATGTTTGCCGTGGGGGTGTATCCCACCTGGACCGCGTTACTCCTTCCGCTCTTCCTCGTGTACTTTGGCATGTTCTGCGTGGGTCTTTCCATGCTGTTGTCGTCGCTCTCGGTGTTCTTCCGCGACGTCATGCACCTGTGGACGGTAGTCCTCACGGCATGGACCTACGCCACGCCGCTCTTCTATCCCATTAGCATCCTTCCCGACTGGATGCTCTCGCTCGAGCGCTTTAACCCCATGTACCACTTTGTGGGCTACATGCGCGAACTCCTGCTCTACCAGCAACTGCCTTCCGTCGCGCTCAACCTCACCTGCCTGGGCTTTGGCGTCGGCATGCTGATCGTGGGGCTGCTCGTGTTTAGGAAGACCGAGCGCAAGTTCATCCTGTACATCTAGGGAGGCGGAGAGTCTTGAGCCAAGAGAGCGCATCGAACCCTTGGGTGGCAATTGCGAGCATAGACGATTCGGCCCTGGAGAGTGATGGCTACGTTGCCCTAAACATATCCTTCGAGGGGGCTGAGCCCGAAGAGCCGCGCTTTCTCTATAACTGGCGCAGCGGCGACGGGCTGGAACGGGGCGAGACCCCGGAGCAGCAGCTCTCCAACTTCAATTTTCTCCCGCCCCACGACGGGCGGTTCTATCTGAGCGCCCAGGTAAGCACTCCCGACGGAACCGTGCAGAACGTGGGGGATTGGGTGCTCATCGGCGAGGACGACGGCCCGATATTCACCCGCCCGCCCATTCCCGACGACTCGGTGGAGCCCGTGATCGAGGTGGACGACGTATCCATGGTGTTCAACATGGCCTCCGAGCAGTTCAACTCGCTCAAGGAGTACTTCATCGCCATCGCGCGCCACGAGCTCAACTTCAAGGCGTTTAGGGCGCTTGACCACATCTCGTTTACGGTGCGCCGCGGCGAGGCGTTTGGCCTCGTGGGGACGAACGGCTCCGGCAAGTCCACCATGCTCAAGATCATCGCCGGTGTGCTTGACGCAAGCGAGGGCAGCTGCACGGTAACGGGCTCCATCGCGCCTCTGATCGAGCTCGGCGCGGGGTTCGACCTGGACCTTACGGCGCGCGAGAACATATACCTCAACGGGGCGCTGTTGGGATATCGCAAGGAGTTCATCGACGAGCATCTGAACGACATCATCGAGTTCGCCGAACTCGAGAACTTCATGGACATGCCGCTTAAGAACTACTCGTCGGGCATGGTCGCGCGCATAGCGTTTGCCATCGCCACCATTACCGAGCCCGATATCCTCATCGTAGACGAGACGCTCGCCGTGGGCGACTTCCTGTTCCAGCAAAAGTGCCAGCGTCGCATTCAGGAGCTCGTGGGCACGGGCAACGTTACCGTGCTCCTGGTGAGCCATAGCATCGAGATGGTGGAGGGCATGTGCGACCGCGTGTGCTGGATCGAGAAGGGCAAGCAGCGCATGATAGGTCCCACCGACGAGGTATGCGCCGCATACCGCAGCCTGGGAAGGTAGTGCCATGGGACGTAGCGACGTGGACGTAACGGTTGTTGTGCCCTGCTACAACACGGAGCGCTTCGTGGACCAGGCGCTCGTGTCTGCCGAGCAGAACGCGTCGTGCAACATGGAGATCCTCGCCATCAACGACGGCTCCACGGACGGGTCGCTGGACATATTGCGCGCCCATGCCGCGCGCGACCGCCGCGTCCGCGTAATCGACAAGCCCAACGAGGGGTATGGGGCCACGGTGAACTGCGGCATCGACGAGGCGCGTGGCACGTACGTGGCGGTGCTGGAGCCCGATGACTATGTGCTTCCGCGCACCTACGACTGCCTCTTTGACCTCGCCTCGGCGCACGCGATGCCCGACGTGGTGAAGTCCGCATACTGGCGCACGCTTTCGGACGGCAGCGGCGACGGCATGCGGGCCTACGGATACTTGCACGGCAGGGTGAGCCGGGTAAACGAGCGGATTCGCCTTGCGGACGAGCCGCAGCTCATCCAATACCATCCCGCGATCTGGTCTGCCCTCTATGCGCGAGAGTTCTTGAATCGCGAGCACATACGCATGAAGGAGGTGCCCGGCGCCAGCTGGGTCGACAACCCCTTCTGCGTGGAGACGCTTGTGGCCGCGCGCTCCATCGTGTACACCGACGACGCCTACTACTGCTATAGGGAGGACCTTGCCGGTGCTTCGAGCGCGCACGCCACCTCGCGGATGATGATCGACCGCTGGAACGATCGCGAGGACGTGCTCGACGCACGTGGCATCGCCGACGAGGGCATCCGACGCGCGAACGTGATCGTGGGCCTGCGGTTCTTGTCGGCAATGCTTAGCATGGACGTGTTGCAAGACGATGCGCTCGCGCAGGACGTGCATGCCATGGCGCGTCGCATGGACCCAAGGCTTGTGCGCGACGTGCACTGCATTAGCCCTGGCGTCGTGGCGGAGGCGCTGAGGCTTGGCGACCGCGAGATACATGGGCTGTCGAAGGCCCGCTACGCCATGCATTTGGCACAGGAGTCGGCGTGGGCTGTGCACTACAACGGCATACGCTTTTTGGCACACAACCTAGCGCTTGCGCGCAGGCGGTAAGGAGCAAACATGAGGGACCACACGCTTGCAAATCTCGTGTTCGACGACGATGGCTTCTTCGAGGCGCATCCCCAGATCGCCGTTAGGACAGTGCGCGGTTCCGCTTCGTACGACAGCGGGCAAGGAGAGCTTGTCGTCCACGGCGACGTGGACTTTACCACCTATCTCAACGCGCTCGGCATTGGCAAGTGGCGCCGGTACGCAAACGTCGGCGGGGTTTGTCTGCGGCTCGAGCTGTGCGGCGATGAGGCTACGGTGTATGGGACGTGCCTGCGCCCGGGGTCCGGCGAGATCGAGCGCGTCTCGGCACCGCTAGCCCATATTGAGGCCAGTGACGAGTGGCATGTTGCAAACGTTTCCATTCCCGTGCCCGAGGGGGCTCACATCGTGTCGTTTGCCCTGGTGAGCGAGGGGGAGGTGCGCCTTAAGGGCGGGTCGTGGTACACGCAGGTAAACGAGACCGCGGTCAACGAGGTGCGCATTGCCATAGCCACCACCACGTTTCGCAAGGAGGCCTACGTCACGCGCAACATCGAGGCCATACGCACCGAGCTCTTTGGCGGCAGCGACGAGGCGCACGACAAATTCCACCTCTTCGTCGTGGACAATGGCCGTACGCTTGACGCGGAGGCGCTTTCGGATAATAACGTCACCGTGATTCCCAACCCCAACGTCGGCGGCTCCGGCGGGTTCGCGCGAGGCATGATGGCCGCGCAGGACGCGAATTGCACGCACGTGCTGCTTATGGACGACGACGTGCGGGTGTTTCCCGAGAGCTTCAAGCGCACCTACAACTTGCTGCGCCTGGCAAACGCGCGCTATGCGCAGGCCTTCATCGAGGGCGGGATGCTCAACATGGAGGACCCGAACATACTCTTCGAGGACGTGGCCACGGTAAAGCGCGACGGCATGTACTACAGCGTCAATCGTAGCGTGCCCATAGACACTGTTGAAGGCATGGGTGCCGTGGAGGCGACGGACGTCGAGCTTCCGCGCGTATACGGAGCCTGGTGGTACTGCTGCATTCCCACCAGCGTCGTGCGAAGCAAGGGCTTGCCGCTTCCGCTCTTTGTGCGATGCGACGACGTGGAATACGGCCTGCGCTGTGGTGCCACCATCATGACGATGAACGGCATCTGCGTCTGGCACGAGTGCTTTGAGGGACGGTTCAAGGGGTCGGTGGATTCCTACCAGCTCACCCGCAACTTCCTCATTATGGCCGCCTGCGACGACCTCGACAAATCCATTGTGCGGGCATTCATGATGCGCTTTAGGCGCACGTTCCACATCTTCCTGCGCAGCATGAACTACGACACGTGCGACCTCATGCTGGACGGTCTTTCCGACTACCTCAAGGGACCGTCGTTCATTGCCGAGGTCGACGGAGAGAAGCTGCTCATGAAGAACGGGAAGAAGAACGAGCAGTTGGTGGATGTGGAGGAGCTCGATCCCCAGATCGTCGGCGCGGCCAAGCCCGACCATCGCTACTTGGGTGCCGAGCGTGACCGGGGGATGCTCCTCAAGACGCTCGAGATGCTGCCGCACGACCGACACGTGCTGCCCGACGCGCTTCTTGCCAAGGAGCCGGCGCCCATGTACTTTAGCAGGGGAGCCTATCCCGCGTGCAAGACCATGCGTCGTTCCGTGTTGGTCGCCTACGACAAAACCGGGACGAAGGCCAACATTCGCACGATGGACCGTGAGCGGTGGGCAAGGCTCCGCGAGCGCATGCACGTGCTCATGGCGGAGTACCGCAAGCGCAACAACGAGGTTGTCACCGAGTATCGCAACGCCATGCCCTACCTTACGTCCCGCGAGTTTTGGGATGACTACCTGGAGCGTCGCAAGGACGCATAGACAAATCCAACGACCTCTCTCGCAAAGTCTGTAGCGCCCCGCGCAAAGTCTGTGACTTTGCCCGCAAAGTCTGTAACGCCCTTCTCAAAGTCTGTAGCCTCGTCCGCAAAGTCTGTAATCCTGCCCATAAAGTCTGTAGCGCTCCGCGCAAAGTCTGTAGCGCCCCGCGCAAAGTCTGTAGCCTCGATATTGACAATTTTATAAAACACCAGCTCAGAGACTTGCTTGCTTCTACAAACGGTCAAAACACTACAGACTTTAAGCCGGGGATTACAGACTTTATGTGAGAGGCTACAGACTTTATCGGCGTCGCTACAGACTTTGCGGGTCAGGCTACAGACTCTATCGGCGTCGCTACAGACTTTGCGGGCAAAGCTACAGACTTTGCGTTGGGCGATGGGGTTTTCGAGGTTTTCGAGGAGTTCGGGCAGAGGGCACACCGAACGTCCCCTGCAGACAACCGCAATCTTTTGCTATAGTATTTCATGACCTTTAAGCGCGGCACGAGAGGCCCGCAAGGCAAAACTCAAAGACTTAGGGGGACGCCTTGTGCCGCGCTGCGCATGGCGTCTTTTTCTATAAAGGGGGGTAGGCATCATGGAAAACATGGGGCCAAAGGCAACGATCATGGACGACGTTGCCATGCGGCGCGCCGTAACGCGCATCGCCCACGAGATCCTGGAGCACAACGAGGGCGCGCAGGGACTCGGACTGGTGGGCATCGTAAGCAGGGGAGTGCCCATCGCACGCATCCTAAGCAACGAGATCGCAGATATCGAAGGGACGCGTCCGCCGGTAGGACAGCTTGACATAAGCTTCTATCGCGACGACATTGGCCGCAGCATAGCGCCCGTGCTGCATGCGACCAACATACCCTTTGACGTCAACCGTCGCGACATCGTGCTGGTAGACGACGTGCTCTACACCGGTCGCACCGTACGCTCCGCACTCGACGCGCTCATGGACATCGGCCGTCCTCGCACCGTGCAGCTCGCCGTGATGGTGGACCGCGGCCATCGCGAGCTGCCCATACGCGCCGACTACGTAGGCAAGAACGTGCCGTCCTCGCATGCGGAGGACATCCGCGTCCACATAAAGGGGACCGATGGCGACAACTCGGTAACCATCTGGGACAAGACGCACAACAAAAAGGAGGCATAAGGCATGCTGTCGGTTCGACACCTCATAGACACGACGAGCCTCACGGCGGACGACATCACGCAGATCTTGGACACTGCGCGCTCGTTTGCCGAGATAAACGCTCGAAAAGGCATAAAGAAGGTCCCGGCCCTGCGCGGTCGCACTATCGTGAACCTGTTCCTTGAGCCCTCGACCCGCACGCGCAGCTCGTTCGAGTTGGCCGAGAAGCGCCTTTCCGCGGACACGCTCAACATGGGCGGCTCCACGAGTTCGGTGGTAAAGGGCGAGAGCCTCGCGGACACCATACAGACCATCGACGCCATGAACGTGGACATGTTCGTCGTCCGCGCGCGTCTGGCGGGAACCCCCCAAAAGATCACGGAGAACACCGACGCCATCGTAATAAACGCCGGCGACGGCAAGCACCAGCATCCCACGCAGGCCATGTTGGACCTCTATACCATCCGCGAGCACTTTGGGCACTTGGATGGCCTGAAGGTCGCCATCGTCGGCGACCTGGCGCACAGCCGCGTGTGTGGCTCGTTGGCCCCAGCGCTCAAGACCATGGGCGCCGAGGTGACCCTCGTGGGACCTCCGACGTTCTTGGTCGACGACCCCACGTACTACGCGTGTCCGCAAACCTCGGACTTCGACTCGGTAATCGCAGACATGGACGTGGTGTACATGCTGCGCGTCCAGCTCGAGCGCATGGAGGGCGCGGCAATCCCGAGCAAGCGCGAGTACAACCGCTTGTACGGCCTCGATCTGCGGCGCGAGCGCATGATGAAGGAGAACGCGATTATCTGTCACCCCGGACCCATGAACCGCGGCATGGAGATAAACACCGAAGTTGCTGACTGCGCACGCTCGCGCATACTTGACCAGGTAACCGCGGGCGTGGCAACGCGTATGGCCGAGATGTACCTGCTCTTGGGAGGAGAGAACGATGGCATATCTGATTAGGGGAGCAAACGTCGTAGACCCGCAGGTCGGCCTCAACGAGATCTGTGACGTCCTCGTCGAGGGCGATAAGATCGCGCAGGTGGGCAAGGACCTCGACGCGACGGACGCGACAGTAATCGACGGCGCGGGCAAGTACCTGGTCCCTGGCCTCGTAGACATGCACGTCCACTTTAGGGACCCCGGCTTCGAATACAAGGAGACCATAACAACGGGCTCACGTGCCGCCGTCCACGGAGGCTTTACCGACGTGGCGACCATGCCCAACACCTCGCCCGTAACGGATTCTGGATCGGAGATTCGCTATCAGATCGAGCAGGCGCAAATGGCTAACCTGTGTCACGTGCGTCCGATGGGCGCCCTGACGGCAGAGCAGAAGGGCGAGTCCCTTGCCGAGATCGGCGACATGGTGGCCGAGGGCGCGAGCGCCTTCTCCGACGACGGCCACGGCGTGCAGAGCGCCGGGATGATGCGCACCTGCATGGAATACGTGAGCCAGTTCGATCGCGTCGTGTGCGCACACTGCGAGGTGGAGAGCCTTACGACCAACGGCGTCATAAACGAGGGACGCGCAAGCACGCGCCTTGGAATGTTCGGCTGGCCCGCCCTCGGAGAGGAGCTGGAGATCATGCGCGACATCGAGCTCGCGCGCATAACCGGCTGCGACTTCCATGTGTGTCACATCTCCACCGCGCGAGGGCTCGAGTACGTACGTCGCGCAAAGGCCGAGGGCCTGCCTGTCACCTGCGAGGTGACGCCGCACCACCTGTTCCTGTGCGAGGACGACATAACCGATGCCTACAACACCAACCTCAAGATGAACCCGCCCCTGCGCACCTCGGCCGACGCCGCCGCCATGCGCGAGGGTCTGCTCGACGGCTCCATCGACTGCGTCGTTACCGACCATGCCCCCCACGCAGCCCACGAGAAGGACTGCGAGTGGGAGATAGCCTACTTCGGCTGCGTTGGTCTCGAGACCTCGCTTCCCCTCATGCTCGCGAACATGGTCTTGCCCGGCAAGATGAGCTGGGAGCGCATGGTTGAGGTCATGGCCATCAACCCCCGCCGCATCCTGAGGCTCGACCCGGTGCGTCTTGAGGCGGGCTCGTCTGCGGACCTCACGCTCATAGACCCGCAAATGGTGGTTCACGTGACTCCCGAATACCTGCAGTGCAAGTCCAAGAACTCATCCTTCTTGGGCCTGACGCTCAAGGGTTGCGCCTGCGACGTGTTCGTGGACGGTCGTCACGTCCTCGTTGACGGCAAGGTCGTGGAAGCATGAGCGCCACACAGCACGACTTCGAGGTGCTTTCGTGCGGGCAGGCGGCGCAGGACGTCTGGCACATGAGCATCCACTCCGAGGTGGCTGCGGAGCTTGAGCCCGGCCAGTTCGTGAACATCCACGTGCCAGGCGACGGGGCGCACATCCTGCGCGTGCCGCTTTCCTTCTCGCATGCCGATAGCAAGAACGGCGTCGTCGAGCTCTACTTCGCCGTCGTGGGAGAGGGAACGCAAAGGCTCGCCGCCATGGCACCCGGCGACCGCTCCACCCTTGTGGGACCTTGCGGGGTCGGTTGGAAGCTTCCCGCAAGGCAAGGACGCGCGCTCCTGGTGGCCGGGGGAATCGGACTTCCGCCCATCGTGGCCGCGGCGCGCATGCTCGTAAGCGCGGGCATTGGGTTCGATGCCGTCGTTGGCGCTCAGACGTCGGACAAGCATGTGGAGGACCTTCTCGACTGCCTGCGCACGCTGTGCAAGGACGAAGGTTGCGATTGCGCACGCAAGGTGGTCCTCACAACCGATAACGGAACGCGTGGAATCGCGGGGTTCACCACGCAGGCCATGGAAGGTCTGCTTGCCGAGAACCCCTACGCATGCGTCTACACCTGCGGGCCGCACCCCATGATGGCCGGCGTCGCCCACCTGGCAAAGGGGTCCGGCATCGCATGCCAGGCATCCCTGGAGGCCATGATGGGCTGTGGCTTTGGCGCCTGCAGCTGCTGCAACGTGGCGCTCAAGGGTGGCGGCTATGCGCTGTGCTGCTCGGACGGACCTGTGTTTGACGCCGAGGAGGTGGCGTGGTGAGTACGGTAAACATGGCCGTCAACCTGGGCGGCATTGCCATGAGAAACCCCATAAACACCGCATCGGGCACGTTCGGCAACGGGATGCAGTTCGAGGGCTTCTACGACGTGGGCGCCACGCTGGGCGCCATCACCTGCAAGGGCGTGGCCGCCGAGCCGTGGGACGGCAACCCGGCGCCGCGCCTCGCAGAGCTTGGCGGCGCAGCCATCATGAACTCGGTGGGACTGCAGAATCCAGGTGTGCGTGGGTTCGTGGAACGCTACGGCACCTATCTGCAAGGGCTGAGCGACCGCGGCTGTGCCGTCATATGCCAGGTGGCGGGCCACTCCCTCGAAGAGTACGAGCAGGCGATGGACCTGTTCGAGGAGCTCGCTCCCTTTGCCGCAGGCTTCGAGATAAACATCAGCTGTCCCAACATCGCAGCCGGAGGCGCCGCCATGGGCGCAACCCCTGCCAGCGCCGCAGAGGTCATGCGTGCCATTAGGCCAAGGACCAAGCGGCCGGTGGTGGTAAAGATGGCACCGCACGACGTGGCGGAGATCGGGCGTGCGCTCGAGGCCGAGGGGGCCGACGCGCTCTCGCTCATCAACACCATACCCGGCATGGCCATAGACGTGCGCACGCGGCGCAGTCGCCTGGCACGCCCCACGGCGGGGGTGTCGGGACCTGCCATCCACGCCATTGCGGTGCGCATGGTGTGGGAGTGCGCGCAGGCGGTCTCCATTCCCCTCTGCGGAATCGGGGGAGTGGCTAGCTGGGAGGACGCAGCCGAGATGATCCTGGCCGGCGCCACGGCGGTGAGCGTGGGAACGGCGAACCTTTATGACCCAACCTGCGCCGTGCGCGTGGTCGAGGGACTTGAGGCTTGGGCTTCTCAGCAGGGCGTATCCAAAATAGGCGAACTGGTTGGCGCCTTCGAGGCGTAACCCTAACTAGGGGAAGTCCCCAAGTTAGGGTTCGTAAGAAAAGAGAGGAAATAAAGATGACGCAGGAAGAGGCACGCGACGCGATTATTATTGCCCTCGACATGAGCCGCGAGGACGCGCTCGCGCTCTGCGACAAGCTCGCAGGCAAGGCAATATGGGTAAAGGTGGGCATGACGCTGTTCTATCGCTACGGACCGGCCATCGTCGATCAGATGCGAGAGCGCGGCTTTAGGGTGTTCTTGGACCTCAAGCTCCACGACATTCCGTTCCAGATTCACGGGGCGGCATACTCGGCGTCGCTTTGCGGAGCCGACATTCTGTCCATCCATGGCTTGGGAGGCGCTGCCATGATCTCTGAGGGTCGTGCAGGCGCACAGGAGGGTGCCCTCGACCGCGGGGCCGAGCGAACGAGGCTCGTGGCCATATCGGTCCTCACGAGCATGGACCAGGAGGCCCTTTCGTCCATCGGCGTAACGGATTCGGTTGCCGACGAGGTGAGCCGTCTGGCAAGCCTGTCGGTTAACGCAGGCGCCGACGGAATCGTGTGCTCGCCCCAGGAAGCGGCCGCCATGCGCGCGCTGCTGGGTCCCGACGCCCTTATCGTGACGCCGGGAATCCGTCCGGCAGGAGCCGACGTAGGCGATCAGAAGCGCATCTCCACACCTGCGGCAGCCATAGCGGCAGGCGCCTCGAAGCTCGTCATCGGTCGTCCCATAACCCAGGCTGAGGACCCGGTGCTTGCCTTCGACAACATCGTAAGCGAGCTTACGGGCGAATAGTGGCGCCTTTTCGGACATCGCGTACCTGCGGAAAAGGGAACCGTATTGGCTACATGCCGTCTCAAAAGAGTCATATTTGGGCAAAAACGCAGGTATATGTGTAGGAAGAATGGTATGTTTTGCAAAAACAGGCGTTTTTAGGTTGATAAATACGCCGCAATGCACCACTATTGCACTGCGAACGAGCATAAGACCTTTGCTCGTTTGCATGAGTTACCAGTAAATTTATGTTTGGAGGAACTATGCCACTACCTCAACTCACAGACGAGCAGCGCAAGGCCGCTCTGGAAAAGGCCGCTGCCGCTCGTCACGCTCGTGCAGAGCTTCGTGAGAACATCAAGGCCGGCAACGTAACGCTCGAGCAAGTCCTCGACTCCGATGATCCCATTGCCAACCGCATGAAGGTCTCTGCACTTATTGAGTCGCTTCCCGGCTATGGCAAGGCCAAGGCCACCAAGATCATGGAGGAGCTCAACATCTCGCCCTCTCGCCGCGTAAAGGGCCTTGGCGCCCGCCAGCGTGAGCAGCTGCTCGAGGCGCTTTCCAAATAGTGGGACGCAGACCTAGACTCTTTGTCGTTTCGGGACCGGCAGGTGTCGGCAAGGGTACGCTCGTTGCGCGTGTGCGACAGAAGCGTCCCCTGCTCGGCCTGCCGGTTTCCGCTACGACAAGGGACCCCAGACCCGGTGAGGTGAATGGGGTCTCCTATCACTTCATTTCCGACCCCAAGTTCGACGAGCTTGTTAAACGGGGAGAGTTCCTTGAGTGGGCGCAGGTCCACGACCATCGTTACGGGACCCTAAAGAGCGAGGTAGACGCTTGCCTCGCCCGCGGAGAGTCGGTAATATTGGAGATTGATGTGCAGGGTGGGATCAACGTGCATAACATGTACCCTGATACCGTTCGCATATTCATAGAGCCACCTTCGTGGGACGTACTCGTGGATCGGCTGCGCAACCGGGGGACAGAGTCGGAAGAGTCTCTTGCCATACGGCTTCGCACGGCCAAGTCTGAGCTCGCGTTGGCGTCAACTTACGACGTCCGCATTGTGAACGACGACTTGGACGCTGCCGTAAGTGAACTTGCGAGCACGTTAGAGAGATACGAATCAGAAGAGGAGGGCATCTAGCCATGTCCATTACCAGCCCCGAGATCGACACGCTGCTTTCCAAGACGGAGCAGAATCCGTTTCTGCTGTGCACGGTAACCGCCAAGCGCGCATGCGACATCAACAACATGCTTCGCGGGCAGCACCTGCGCGTTATGGAGGCTCAGGACTTCGACGACATAACCACCATCGCCTCGGGCGAAGACACGGTGTCGATTGCCATGCAAGAGATCAACGACGACGTGCTGGGCTTCGAGCAGGACGAATTTGACGAGGCCATCCGCGGCGCGAACACGCGCGTAAAGCAGAACCTATGATCGAGCGCGTATGCCTGGTCCACTACCACGAGATCGGGCTCAAGGGAAAGAACCGCGCGAACTTCGAGAATAGGCTGCTGGCAAACATAAACCATGCGCTCAAGGGCTCGAGCATCCAGCGTGCGCGTCGCATCTCCGGCCACCTGCTGGTGGAGGACCAAAGCGGGTTCGCCAGCAATGAGATGGCCCATGCGATCTCGCGCATCCCTGGCGTCGCTCGCGTTTCGCTTGCCTATCGCTGCCCCCAGGAGGAGCAAGTCTATTGCGATGCCGCCGTGAGGGCACTTGGCGAGGTAAGTGAAGACTGGCAGTCCTTCAAGGTGCACGCGCGCCGCTCTTCCACCAACTACGAACGCCACACGCTAGAGATGAACCGCATCGTCGGGTCTTCGCTGTGCGCGGCTTTTCCCACGAAGAAGGTCCTTATGCACGGGCCCGACATAACCGTTGTGGTGCATGCGGTACAGGGCGACGTATACGTGTATGCCGACACGGGCATTGGGGTCGGGGGGCTTCCCGTCGGCACCGCAGGGAAGGTCGTGAGCCTCTTCTCGAGTGGCTTCGACTCTCCCGTTGCCACCTGGATGCTCGGCAGGAGGGGAGCCATTTGCGTGCCCGTGCACTTCTCGGGACGCCCCATGACCTCCGATACGAGTGAGTGGCTCTGCCAGGACCTCATCGAGGCGCTGGCCCCATCGGGCGTCGTGGGACGTTTGTATGTCGTTCCCTTTGGAGAGAAGCAGCGTGAGATATCGCTGGTGGTACCGCAAGGGCTACGCATAATAATGTACAGGCGCGTCATGTTTGACGTGGCGGAACGCGTGGCCAACCTCGAGGGGGCCAAGGCCCTGGTAACGGGCGAGTCGCTTGGACAGGTGGCCTCGCAGACCCTCGAGAACATCTCCGTGGTGAACGAGATGGTATCCCTGCCCGTGTTGCGCCCGCTGATTGGCTCCGACAAACAGGAGATCATGAGGCGCGCGGAAGAGATCGGCACCTACGACATCAGCAGCCAAGACGCACCGGACTGCTGCACGCTATTCATGCCCCGCAGGCCTGAGACTCACGCGCGTCGTGATGAGGTGCACAAGGCCTGGGACCTCTTCGACCACGAAGCGATGATTCAAGAGCTCGTGGACACCATCGAATACGTCGACTTCGATCAGTGCCCCTCGTACAAGCCTCCGCGCAGCCTGTGGGCTCGCCACAACGAGCTCTCGCCGGCGTTTGAATAAGGGGCCGTGCAGGTTTTGATCACGCCCCCGCATGCGGTGCGAATCGCAGGCAGCTCCGCGCTCGCTTTGCTTGCTCACTTCGTGAGTCGCCACCTGCGAATCGCACCGTATGCGGAGGCGTGACCAGCATCCAAGGCTGTGTGAAAATCCTTCCCTCACAAACGTCGCGTCTACGGTGCGCGTGTGCGTGTTGTACAATCAGCTTGTTGGCACAAACGTAGTTCAAACGAAGAAGGAGGGGCACATGCTCGAGCCTGCGGAGGTTCTTGCCTATTTGGCCCAAGCCACAAGCCTTGGTGACATTTGCGACGTGAATGCGGACTGTATAGCCTCTGGTTGGAGTGCGCCAAGGGAGGAACTGCGCGATGGCGTTCTTTCCAGCCACCTTACGCGCAAGATCCTGCTCGCCTACTCCACACGACACAAAGACGTCGCGTTTGGGTCGCAGAGCGTTCCCGTGGCCTGTGGCCTACGCATGCTCGCCTTCTCGGACGGGAGTGTCTCTCAACCGCTGCTCTGCATTGGCGCCATGCTCAATCCAAGCGGCACCCTGTCGCCTCGCGAGGATTATGGCGCGTGGATACCCCGCAGGGTAATCGATGCCAACGACCTACACGGCGAGGGCTTTGCCGTATGCGATCTGGATACATATCGGGCACACCAGCAGGCTATGGACTCGTTGCCTGCCGACGGCACGTGGAACACCACGATATCGCGCGCCGAAGACTTGTTTGCAAGCGTCTGCACGCTTTCTGAGGAAACGCTGCAGGAATTCGGCGCGCACATCGAGGACGAGGCCTGCGCCATCTGGCTTTGGGATCGTCCGGCAGACGCTCACATCGTCTCACATCAGCTGGAGGGGCTCACTCGTAACGGGAATACCAGCTCAAAAGAGGACGGAGTGACTTCGATGTCCGTCCCCTTATCCAAGCTCCTGGAAGCGGCGGACAAGGGCAAGGTTGCGAATTCGTATGGCGAGGGCGACCAGTTGCCGGATGAGGCGCTTCTATATCCAAAGATCCTTTGCGGCGTCATTGACCATCTACCGCAAATGGACGTTCGAGAGCATGACGCGCTTGCGTCCTTTGCGCAGGAAAGCAAGGGAGACGTACTCTCGATAGGCACACCGGAGGGCACGAACGGCAATGCGCTAGCCCTAGCGGCCATGGCCAACCTCCTTACCGAATGCGCCTTGCGTGGCGACAACGCTCCGTTGATGTGCTGTGTCGCCCCCACGCGAACCTTGGATAGTCTCGTCAGGCTCATGTCTTCTCGCCCAACGGCGGGGCAGGTGGCGCTCAGCTCTAGGTGGATTCCTCGCATAGCGTTACAACAGGGCGCTCAGGACACGCTAAGTAGCCGCAAGACGCTCGGAGCCCTGCCTGCGTTCTTCGTCCTGCATACCGCAGACGGAACCGCAACCACCGCATCACCGTCTTGCATCGTTCGCTCTTACGGGCACATGCTGGATGACGAGCTCGCGCTCTATCGCGACTCGTGGTACGTGCCAAAGGCGACCACCTACTTCCTGGACTGCGTTGCAGGCTTCACCAAGCAAAGGTTCCACACCATCGCACAGGCACGAGCGAAGCTAGCCGAAATCCTTCGCCGTGTGGACCAGGAGAGATGCGAGCTCATTGACGCATACGCGATCGTATGCAAGGCTTCGGAGCTCCTTCGTCAGCGTGATGGCCTCGTTGCGCGCATAGGTCGCCTAAGAAGGGGCCATACCATCTGCAAGGAGCGCTTGGAGTTCTGGCAGGCATTGGCCAACGAGCAGAAGTCATACAGACAGATCCTTGCCCCCGTCAACCACGACCAGTCAAAGATCATCGCGCAAAACGCCCAGCGCGGGGAATCGCTCGCGCAAGGCAAGAATCATATCGCGGATGTCGTAGAGGCATATTCCAAGGAGCTCCTACGCATAGAAACGAGCATCGACCGATTGCGCGGCGCTTCAGCGAATCTGTCTACGCGCATACGAGCGGCATCTCCCGAAGGAAGCCGCTGCACGCGCATAATCGAGACGCTCACAGACCTGTGCAGGCTCACCCAAGATCAAAAGGCCCTGCTCGACGCGACCATAGACGGCCGCGGGGGAGAGGTTTCACTTTACTATTTGCAGGACGTGCTCGACAAGACCATACGGCCCGCCGAGTTTTGGATGGCCATGCACATATACGAGTCACGCTGGATCTCATACGCAAACTACCTATCTAAGCACGCTCGCGCGCACACCGACATCCCGGACGACCTATGGAAGAACATACCTAACCTCTGCCCATTCAATTTGGTTCCTGATGACATATCCGCAGGAATTGTGGAAGAGATATGCGGCAACGAGGGACGAGTCGACGTTACGTTCGTGCTCGACGCGGGAAGCATAAGCATATCAAAGGGACTCTCGCTCGCATCCATGAGCGAGCGTCTGGTGGTTCTGGGTAGCGAGGCCACGCTTGGCGCTCGCGTATCCATGACCAAGACATACGACCAAATAAGGTCTGCTGCAAAGTTCGGGGACGGCACATGGGCAAAGCTTGTGGACAAGGGCATCTGCGTGTCTTCGGGACAGCCCTTCCATACCTTCGCGAGCAATGTGGCGGATATAGAGCATTGCCTTCTTTGCGATACGAATACGTCGTATGGAGAGATAGACGACCTTCGTAGCGACCTTTTTCCACGCGAACCTTTGCGCACCGGCCGCATGCCAGCAAGCAGCGCTGACGACAACGACTATGCCCTGAGGGAGATCGTACCCTCGCTTTGCTATGTGCACGTACCGGATTCCTCGTGGCGGAAAGTGGGGGCAGGCAGGGTCAGCCGATCAGAGGCGCTTGCCATTGGGCGCTGGCTCAGAAACCATGCACAGGACATCGAAGCGCGATATGGTCGTTGCGTGTTGCGCGCTCCCATTGCCATCGTGAGCCCCTATAGGAGCCAAAGCCAGGAAATCGAACAGGTATTGGAGCGGCTCGGAGAAAAGATCAGGCGTATCGTCGAGCCCATCTCTATTGAGGACCTTAACGGCAGGTCTTGGCCCCTGGTCATTCTATGCGCTACGTGCGGACCAGAGGCGTATGAAGGTCTTTGTTACGCCAATGCAGCGAACATTGTTGCCCAGAGCGCTGCGGCGGCACAGGACGCATTGCTCCTCTTTGTTGGTAACGCATGGATCAAAAGCTCGGATGATACCGTTCATCGGTTCTTTGCCAAGGCTACGCGCGTGGGAAGGCTCTTCTCTAGGCCTCGAGTAGCCTCAATCTCTACTTTAGATAAAGCTGACTCGAATTCTAAGGGAAAGGTCAAGCTTAGGTCTAAGCCTGTTTCCATTACGGTGCTGGTGCAGACCCTCACAGAGCGAGGCGAACTGTCTTCTGCGCCAACTGCCACCGAGGCAAACAAGGCACTTGCAAAGGCGGGGCTCATAGAGCGAGTTAGAAGTAAGGACGCAAAGGCTGGATGGAAGCCAACCGCAGCAGGTAAAGAGGCGGGAATTGTGGCGGTACGTGATAGGAACGGCAATCCGTTCTGCGCCTACACCGCTGCCTGTGAGGCAGTTGTGTGCACGGCTCTGCAATCGGCTCACAATTGATTGGCGAAAAGCAAAAGACGGTGCTAAAATGAGTCGTTCGCGTTGAGCGGAAGGCCCCATATTGAACAAGCGAAGCGACAACATTACGGAAGCCATTAAAGGTGCGGTAGCGCCAGATGTGGTTGATAGTATGGAAAGAGGGAACACGACCGATCCCGTTGGGACGTCGAACAACCCCTCCAATGCGATCTTTACGGTTGCGAACTTCATAACCTTTTGTCGCTTCGTCCTTACCATCGTGTTTCTCGTGCTCTTCGTGCAGCACGATCCGGGATTGCGACCGGCGGCCCTCTGCTGCTATGCCATCGCGGCCATAACCGACTTTTTGGACGGACAGGTCGCGCGGCGCACGCAGACGGTGAGCTGGTTAGGCAAGGTCATGGATCCGATCATGGACCGGGTCCTTCTCTTCACTGGAGTGCTGGGGCTCATGGCAACCGGCGAACTTCCTATTTGGGTAGCCGTCTACGTCGTGCTTCGCGATGTCTATTTGGCAATCGGTGGCATCGTTCTGAGGAGATGGCGCAAGCGCCCGCTTGACGTTATCTACGTAGGGAAGGCGGCAACGGCCCTTCTGATGATCGGTTTCGTGGACTTGCTCCTTGCAGTGCCTGTGGTAAACGGTTTGGGACTCGTAAACGCGTCCTGGCTTCCTGGCCTCAACCACGAGCCGGTCGCAATCGGCATATTCTTCGTATACGCCGGTGTAATATGCTCGTTTATTGCCACGATCATATATACGGTAAAGGCATGGAACGTGCGCAAGGAAGCCCTCGCAAGGGGTGCAGAGAAGTGATGGCCATGTTCGAGCAAGTGAACGCAAGCGGCGCACGTCCCACGCTCCGCACGCGCGTGGTCGCATGCTTCGTTGCCGTCCTCGCGTCTGCCTCGCTCATATTCGGTACGGCAGTCGCCGAGGAGACAAACGCCGGGGCACCAACGCAGCAGCAGCAACAGGCTCAGGCTCAGGGAGACCCCGTGTTCGCCGAGGCTGATGCCGCGGCCCTCTTGGACAAGGCGGGCAACGTACTCTACGAGTTCAACGGCATGAAGCAGGAACATCCCGCCTCAACGACCAAGGTGATGACCGCCATGGTTGCGCTCGACTCAAAGCGCGACCTTTCGGAGATCGTGGAAATAAAGGTGCCTGACCTGGGAGACAACTCGCAGATGGGCGACTATGCCAACGGCGACCGCGTGCCCCTTGGCGAGCTTCTTCGCGTCATGCTCGTGTATTCCGCAAACGACGCCGCTTGGAACGTCGCCACGCATGTTGCGGGTTCCGAGGCGGCATTCGTGGACCTCATGAACAAGAAGGCCGCACAGCTTGGGCTCAAGCACACGCATTTTACCAACAGCCATGGCTTGGAAGAGGATAACCACTACACCTGTGCCTTGGACCTTGCCGAGATTGGCCGCTATGCGCTTGAGAACTATCCATTCATCGGGCAAACGGCACTGCTGCACACGGTGGACACGACCGTGCACGGCGATGCCATAACGCTCAACTCCACAGACCGTCTGCTCGACACCTATGACGGCATCCGTGGCCTCAAGACGGGCGCCATCGTTGCGAACTACACGTTTTTGGGTGCGTCTGGACGAGGAGAGGTCCAGCTGTATACGTCCGTGCTGGGGTGTGCGACCTTCATGGGCCGATTCGACGACGCGGCCATGCTCATGGACTGGGGATATGCAAAGTATGGGCAGCGTCCCCTCACTCGCGGCGGCTGGATCGTGGCAACCAACCCCTACGCGTACAACCCGGGAATGAAGACGTACGTGCGGTCTAAGGCCGATTGCGACGTCCAGGAATGGCCGGGCCTGGGAGGCTTCTCGTACTCCACCACGCAGAGCAAGCCGCATCGACTGCTCGATACGCAAACGGAGTGCGGCTGGACAACATGGTCACAAAGCAACGCGAACGCGGGCACGGCTCACTACGCGAGCGACCAGACCCCTCGCATCGCTTCCTCATGGCCGGTCTTCTCGGCACCGCTATTCGAAACGAGCTAAGGGTTGGTGACGGTATTGGGCAATACGGGCAAGGGACGCCAGGCATCACCGCTTTACACGGAGCACCTTTTGCTGGGCGCCATATTTGGCAAGAATGGAGCCGTAAGACGCTATGAGTCGGAGGATATGAGCCTCGAAGAGATGCCCGAGGGCGAGACCTTTCTCTCTGACGTCTCGCAGGTATTCACGATGCTTATGGCAAACGACCCCTCGCAGTCCTTTGCCGAGGCGGCGTTTGCGGGCAAATGCCTAGGCGTCGGATCGTGTGCTTTTGAGGCGGTGCTCACCGGCGTCGGCTCGGTGGTCTCCATTCCGCTGCTTGCGCGTACGGGAAGTAGGGAATACGTGGCCTTTGACCTCTCGGAGCGATCGGAAGCGCTTGAAGCCTGGCTCTCCTTCCTCAAGGGGGCGGAGCAGGATGGGTATGCGCCCTACGCCTCACTTGAGCTTGATAACGTGACGGGGACGCATGTGGTGCTTGCCCTTTGGGGTCTCGGCGCGCAGGCCGTGCTCGAGGACTATGTGAGCCGCGAGCCGCTCCCAAAGCCCGGCCACGTTGCCTCGTGCCATCTTGACAAGATACCCTGTGTGATTCTTGCGCCTGACCTGGGTGGCGTACCCTGCTACCTAATTCTTGTTCCACCACAGGCCAGCGTTGCGCTCTGGCGGAGCTTCCTCTCGTTCACCGAGGTATCGGTACATGGCTTGGATCAATTCACGCGCATGCTATGCAAGGACCTCCCGCTTCTCGAGTGCCTTCGCAGCGACGACGCCATTCAGCTGTTGCCTGAGCAACTCGTGGAGCAGGGCGTCATACGCAAGGAACCGAGCTTTGTTGGGTCTGGAAGAATCTATGGCAACAAGAGGGGAGACGCACACTCATGAAGTACTCAATCAATGGCTTGGGCATACCCGAAGCCCATGGCCCATACTCGCAAGGCACCACGGCAGGCCGCCTCGTCTTTGCCTCAGGCCAGATAGCGTACGAGCCCAATGATTCGAAGCGCATTATCGATGGAGATGCGGCTGCACAGACCGAGCGAATAATCGATATCATTGAGGCGATTCTGGGAGAGGTTGACTGTACGCTCTCCGACGTGGCGCAGACGACGGTCTATCTTGCCAGCATCGATGATATGGACGCAATGAACGAAGTGTACGAACGCAGGTTCCCTGCGCCTGCCCCCGCGAGGGCTGTTGTCGCCGTTTCGGCGCTTCCCTTAGGAGCACTCGTGGAAATGGACTGTGTAGCGTGCCGCTAGGAGTATTATGGTTACGTACGACAGGAAGAGGGGAGAGCACATGCAACCCAAACGCACTGCCATGGGTGCAACCGAGATATTCCGTATGCCTTCGTCCGACTCGACCATACCGGACCTCATGGGAGGCGCCGTTATGGCCAAGCCCACGGTCACGATCGTAAAGGGGCCGATGTCGGGAGAGACGTTCGAGCTCGATAGCAACGACATTACGCTCGGTCGCGACCCAAAGAACAGCGTGTTCCTCAACGACATGACCGTTTCGCGCAAGCATGCGCATATAGACCTTTCCGGTCTTGCACGATCTGGATACGCCACCATTGAGGATCTTGGCTCGCTCAACGGCACCTGGGTCGACGGCGCCATCGTGAACAAGGCCGTTCTGAAGGACGGATCGACCATCCAAATCGGGACGTTCCGCATGGTGTTTCATACCAATCGACGCGTCATGCGCGTGGAAACGGGGTAGGCCTCATGCCCGATGCCGGTTATCTAACCATAGGAAAGGTCGTAAAACGGCTGCAGGCGCAGTATCCCGACCTTTCGGTGTCCAAGGTGCGCTACCTGGAGGATGAGGGACTCCTAAATCCCTCTCGCACTCCAGGTGGCTACAGGCTTTACTCGCAACACGACGTGCGAAGGCTAGAGACGATCCTGTATCTGCAAAAGAATCGATTCATGCCGCTTCACGTGATTCGCGAGGAACTTGCGCGTGGCGACAACATCGTCTTGAGCGATACCGACGAGAAGCCGCTTCCAACCCTCGCGGAGTCCCAAGCCATCCCGCGCTCGCAGATCGAGGATGCCGAAGAGGCAGAGATGATGGAGAAGTACCATCCGCTCAGCCACATGCCCGAGCTTCTGGGCGTGAGCGTGCCGTTTGTGCGTGAGCTTTCGGAGGCGGGCGTGATTCGTATGCGTCGCTCACCGCGTGGCAGAGACCTTGTGGATGGTCACGACATTCCCCTCATACGTACCTGCGAGGAGCTCCGTCGCTTTGGCATAGCTCCGAAGAACCTCAGGCAGTATGTCCAAGCTGCCAATCGCGAGAGTGGCATGTTCGAGCAGGCGCTCACCGTTTTTGGGGCAAGGGCTTCGGGCGGGGGAGCAGAGCCTACCGATGAGCAGCGCGAACGCTACGACAACGCGTTGTCACGTATGATAATGCTAACGAACGAGGTTCGTGAGAGCCTTATTCGGCGCAGCCTTAAGAAGGGCTCCTAGCATCATTCAAGAGAGTCGTAAGAGAGACGGTTGTTTTCTAGAGAGGGGTAGGCATGGCAGCCATAGACTACGAGAAATTGATTATGGACATTCCCGACTACCCGGAGCCTGGCGTCATATTCAAAGACATAACGCCGCTCCTGGCAGACAAGCAAGGCCTTGCTGCCGTCGTGGATGACATTGCCGTCCACTTTATGGACAGGGGCATAACCAAGGTCGTGGGTGCCGAGGCACGCGGCTTCCTTATTGGAGCGCCCGTGGCATACAGGCTTGGGGCCGGTTTCGTTCCCGCACGCAAGCCTGGCAAGCTACCCCGTGAGGTATACAGCGAAAACTATTCCTTGGAATACGGATCCGATTCGCTCGAGATGCACAAGGATTCGCTATGTGCAGACGACCGCGTGCTCATTGCTGACGACCTCGTTGCAACTGCTGGAACCGCCGTTGCAACGGCTAAGCTCATAGAGAAGGCAGGCGCGAAGGTTATGGGCTTTGCGTTTGTGCTCGAGCTCGCCTTCCTCAACCCTCGTCAGATCATTGGCAAGGAGTTCGATCAAGAGATCTACACGCTCGTAAAGGTCGACTAAGCATCCTGTCGTGCACTTCGCAATAGCACATAGGAGAAACGCCGCAGGTCCCGTACCCGAGCAGATGCATCTCTCGCGTACGGGACGGGTAAGGCTCGTTGCGGAAGGGGCCTTGGTAGGCGTTGCCGTGGGGTTCGTGATCGCCCTCTATCGTTTTTTGCTCTCGCACGCCGAGGCTCTTTTGAGGGCTATAACGTCGTTTTTGATACAGCATGGTCCCCTTGTGGCCATCTGGTTTTTCGCTCTCGTTCTCATATGCCTTATTGTGGACCGACTGTTGGTATTCGAACCCTATACGCAGGGGTCGGGCATACCTCAGATTGACGCCGAGGTTGCCAACCAGTTGGACATGCCATGGTATCGCGTACTGCCCACAAAGCTCGTGGAAGGCACCCTATGTGCGTTTGCAGGCCTCTCGTTGGGACGCGAAGGGCCTTCCATACTATTGGGCGGCATGGCGGCAAAGGGCATCTTTCGCCTGGTAGGAAAGGGGAGCGAGCAGAGAAGCCACGAGCGTCTTTTGGTCACATGCGGTGCGGCGGCTGGCATGAGCTCGGCGTTCCACGCTCCTCTCACCGGCGTTTTGTTTGCCGTAGAGGAGATACACAAGTCGTTTTCGCCCATATTGATAATCTCCGTAATGACGGCATCGGCCGCATCTGACTTCGTGTCTTCCCACCTTCTTGGCGTACAGCCGCTCGTACACTTGGTGGTGTATAGCTCCGCGCCCCACGAGCTCTATCCCTTGATCCTACTCATGGGCATCATATGCGGCCTTATTGGATTTGTGCACAACAAGGGGATGTTTCTCATACAAGACCGCCTGTTTGGTCGCCTCGCGCTAAAGGCGCCCTTCGTCCGCATGATCGTACCGTTTTTGCTCGCAGGCGTGGTGGCGTTCGTGTGGCCCGACCTGCTATGCGGCGGAGACGCGATATTGGAACGCGTAATGGACATCGGCAATCAGAGCGCGCTCATACTTTTGGCGCTCTTGCTGGGTAAGTACGTGTTCACCGCGCTTTGCTTTGGCTCGGGCGCCCCAGGCGGCACCTTGTTTCCGCTTGTGGCAATGGGATCTTTGGTCGGCGCGCTTTACGGCATGGCCGCAACCTCCATTATGGGCACGGCAACGGCTTACGAGAACGGCTTCATCGTGCTGGGGGTCGCCGGCATGTTCTCGGCGGTCATACAGGCGCCGGTAACGGCCGTCGTGCTGGTATTCGAGCTAACGGGTAGTCTGGAAGCGCTCCTGGCGACGACGCTTGTTTCGGTGGTGGCATACGTAGTTTCGACGCTTTTGGGCACCGAGGCATTCTATGAGCACCTGTATGCGAGGCTCCTCGGGCTCTCGGCCAAACGCAACGAAGACGAGGGCCAGGAGGACCTGGTTGGCAACAGGGTGATGCGAGGACATGAGGTCGTGCACAACTACGTCGTGGGAGTGGGGTCCGCCGCAGAGGGTAAGCTCATAAGCGAGGTGGCTTGGCCAACGGAGGCACTCGTGGTGACCATACGCGAGGCGGGTGTGAAGCTCGTGCCAAAGGGATCCACGCGCCTTACCGCCTTGAGTGAGGTCAGCATAATTATGGACGAGGCCACGGAATCTGAGACCGATCGCGCGCTACACGCCCTCTTTGAGGCCCATTAAGAGGATTTAGCTACACTTTAGAGTTATAGTTCGCTTTACTTAACTCCACACAACAGAAATCTCAAAAAAGCTCGTCACAAGAGCCCACAGTATTACGAGAAGGGCAACAATACAGGTGGCAACAACAAGTATGACCTTGGACTTGCTCGACACGTCAAGCTCCTAGAGCACATGGAACAGGAGAAGCAACAGAATAATGAGGGCAAGCGCACCAAGTCCCATACCAATGTATATGAGACGTTGCGAAAGCTCATCGTGTTCGACAACGCGGCCTGTTGCCATAAAGATGCTTGCCCTGGAGAAGTTGCGGCTGCGGCGCATGCCAAACCAAATGAGCGAATACGACGCAATCACGAGGATAAACAGAATCACGAACCAAGGCGACACGCTGCATGCACCTCCAACTACATGAGTGACATATATATGTTAGCGCATTTGCCAAAGGGGAGAGTCCCCAAAGACAAATGCGCTCAACACTTCACGCCCTTACTTTACATAAGTGCGATTATCAGACATATAGAACGATTTGGACAAGAATCAGCTATCCACGGGATGGCCAAGGTACGCAGAGGCGCTCGTCGCGGCAATCGCACCGTCGCTCGCGGCCGTCACGATCTGGCGCAGAGGCTTCTCACGTACGTCACCCGCGACGAAGAGCCCTGGCGTCGCCGTTTCCATGCGCTCGTTTGCGACAACGTAGCCGGCGCCATTGCGCTCCACAAGATCCGCCACAAGCTCCGATGCGGGAACGCGGCCCACGAACACGAACACGCCAACGCCTTGGTCAAACTCCTCGACATGCTCCTCTGAGGTCGTGTTGTCACGGAATGTGATCTTCTGGATGCCGTTCTCGCCGTCTACGCTCACGATGGACGTGAGGAACCGAATGGACGCCTTGGGGTTATTGTTGAGCTCTTCCGCCACGGAGGCCTGTGCGCGCAGGTGGTCCTTGCGCACAACCAGCGTCACTTTCTCCGCGAACCTGGTAAGGAACAAGGCCTCCTCCGCAGCAGAGTTGCCGCCACCTATTACGAACACCTCACGGCCCCTGAAGAACATGCCGTCGCAGGTTGCGCAATACGACACGCCCTTGCCCGCGAACTCAAGCTCTCCACCGAAGCCAGCCTTCCGTGGCGTGGCTCCTCCAGCCACGATGACCGTCTTCGTCTCATATTCGCATGAGGTGGTCGTTACGGTAAAGAGCCCGGTGTTCTCGTCCTTCGTTATGGATGAGACGTTTTCCATAACGATGGTCGCCCCAAGGTCCTCTGCCTGACGCTGCATGGCATCAACCAGCGAAAATCCGTCGGTATGCGGAACTCCTGGATAGTTGTCCACGTCACTCGTAAGGACGACCTGTCCGCCAACTGCCTCTTGCTCGAGCGTCACGGTATCCAGCATCGCCCTTTGCGCGTAGATCGCAGCCGAAAGACCGGCTGGTCCTCCGCCGACTATGACCAGGTCCTTTTGTATCTTTGAAGACATATGACTCCCCTTTTCAAGCTTGTACTATTACATCGCGCACGATTAGTTTATCACCAATTATACCTCTGCATGAGGAATTCATAGCGTACGCAATTGCAGCTCAAGCCACGCGCCTGTGCCGCAGCCCGCATTCGGCTCCACCCTCGCTTCGATCGCTCACTTCGTGAGTCGCCGCCTGCAGAAAGCGACACAGGCACGGAGCTTTGTCGGCAGCGACGTCTGTGTGCGGATTCTATACGCCGCTGGAGCCAAAGCCTCCCGCACCACGGTCCGTGCTGTCCAACTCATCCACCTCGACGAGTCTCACGGCTGGCACGGCCTGTATTACGAGCTGTGCGATGCGGTCTCCCCTATGGATGTGAATGGGCTCGTGCGCGTCGAGGTTTATGGCGATGATCTTCAGCTCGCCACGATAGTGCGCGTCTATGAGACCAGGGGTGTTGACGATGGAGAGGCCCTGCTTTATGGCAAGGCCACTACGCGGCTGGACGAACCCTGCATAGCCATCAGGCAACGCAATGGCCAAGCCCGTAGACACCAACCGCCGCTCAAAGGGCTCGAGCGTAACGTCCTCAGAAGAGTGCAGGTCAAGACCTGCGTCACCTTCGTAGGCATATGAGGGCAGCCCCACCGATGGGTCAAGTCGCTTTATGGGCACGACTATGTTTCTTTGGCTCATTGCAGCAGACTCCTTAGCTCATCAGAAAACTCGTCCACATCCTTGAAGTCGCGATAGACAGAGGCAAAGCGCACATACGCGACCTTGTCTATAACCAACAGGCGCTTGAGGACCATGTTTCCGATTTCCTGAGACGTGACCTCGCCTATGCCGTTGTCGCGCAGGTCGCCCTCTATGCCATCAAGAAGCGCATTGAGCGTACCGATCGGTATGTTGCGCTTTACTGTTGCGCGAACAAGGCCACGCATGATTTTTTGGCGATCGAAGGTCTCCTTGCCACCATCCTTTTTGACGACGATCAACGGCGTTTCCTCACGCCGTTCGTATGTGGTAAATCGCATGCCACAACGAACGCACTCGCGGCGGCGGCGAATTGCCTCATTGTTTTCGGATGGTCGGGAGTCGACCACTTTGGATTCATCACACCCACACTTTGGACAACGCATAATACCCCCTACATGCTCTGTAGGAACCATAGCATACGCACTGCGTCACATGCATGGGAAAGATGATATGGAAACCCAAATGCTACGGATACGCTACCTTCGTCCTCGCCCCCCGAGACGTCCCTCATGCCCGCGCAATGGCTCGCAGTCAGCTCCGCGCTCGCTTCGCTCGCTCACTTCGTGAGTCGCCGACTGCGGGCCATTGCGCGAGCGCGAGGGCATGGGCAGTGGTTTGCAGACGGCTCCCTAGAGAACGCTCCCAGGCACCATAAGATCAATGCCTGGGGCCAGGGCGCTTACACTCAGGTTGTTATGCTCTTTAATCCAGCGAACCACATCGTATGTGTCCACACCCTCGACACCGTGACGAGTGGCTATGGACCATAAGTCGTCGCCAGGTGCAACGTGTATCGTTTGGCTGCCAGAGCTCTCGATGGCATGAGTTACCATTCGTTCCCTTGCGCCTGCGACGAACAGATAGGCCACCCCGACGAGCACAATCGCCATTACCGTGCCCACGATGAGCGTAGAGGAAACAAAGACTGGCTTTGGACCGATGTTCTTGCGTGAGACGCGTTCCTTGACTTTGTGACGTTTGTCGCCTCCATCGTACACAAGCTTGAGGTGCGGGTATGTACGGGCATTCAATGCGGACGTACCGGAGCATGCATAGGAGTTTGTGGACGTCATACAATCCTCTTTCCTCTGTGGCTTCTTTTCTGGGACCACTTATACACGTTGGGCGGGACAAAAAAGAAAGTCGTACATCTGTACCCGAACATCTGTTATATTATGTACGTACAAAGGTTCGTGTCAACCCAAATAAGAACATTTGTTTGTTAAGACGATTTGGAGGAGCACATGGCAAGGGCAAAGATCAGCAAGCGGCAGCAGAGCATTTACGAATTTATCTGTGCCTACACCAAGGACCACGGGTATCCGCCCTCTGTGCGCGAGATTGGGGCGGCCGTAGGCCTTGCGTCACCTTCCACCGTGCACATGCACCTCAAGTCCCTCGAGGACAAAGGTTATATCCATCGCGATTCAAACAAGCCGCGCACCATTGAGGTCGTAGAGGACTCGCCTGCTGGTGCAAGCAATAAAGACGGCCTCGTTGCGGTACAGCAGGATCTTTCGAGCAACACCATTCGACTACCACTCGTGGGCCGCGTAGCTGCCGGTGTGCCCATACTTGCGGAGCAGAATGTGGAGGACTTCATAACGCTTCCCACCAGCATGGTGGGAGACGCGAGTTCCTTCGTGTTGCGCGTGCGTGGTACGTCCATGATTAACGTTGGCATTTTCGATGGGGACTACATCGTGGTAAAAGAGCAGCACGATGCGCACGACGGCGAGATCGTTGTGGCGCTCATAGACGACTCCGCAACCGTAAAGACGTTCTATCGCGAGGACGGCCAGGTTCGTCTGCAGCCGGAAAACGACCTTATGGAGCCCATCTATGTGCGCAATCCCACTATCCTCGGACGAGTCACGGCCTTGGTGCGCTCTTTTTAGCATATGAAGGATCGTCTTCATCTCTTCGATGCCTTACGAGGGTTCTCGGTCATCTCTATGGTGGCATTCCACTTTTGCTACGACCTAAAGTTCATCGTAGGGTTGAACGTGGGGTGGTTCGCTCCTCCTCTGCAGGACATCTGGCGAGCGAGCATATCGTGGACCTTCCTCTTCATAGCGGGGATCATGTGCAGCCTCTCAAGGAGCAATCTAAAGCGTTCGATTCGATATGGTGCGCTGGCTTTGGCAATATATGTGGTAACCCTTATCGCAGCCGTGGATTATCCCATTTCCTTTGGCATCATCTACTGCATGGCTGCCTGCACGTTCGTGAGCTGGTTGCTCGCCGTGCTTGACATTCGGCCCAAGGGACCAGTGGCATGCGCAGCCCTGTTCGCCTGCTTCCTATTGCTCCTTGGTTTACCCAATGGCTATGTTGGCATGGGGCCACTCACCGTAACCTTACCTCCGCAATGGTACTCGACTCCCTGGCTGTCGTGGTTGGGTCTTCCGGGCCCCAACTTCATTTCCGGAGACTACTATCCGCTCCTACCCTATCTCCTGCTCTTTCTCTCGGGGAGCGCCCTTGGCTGGTGGTGGAAAGACGTTGGGTTCCCTAAGGCATGCAGCAGCATTCGCTGCGCCCCATTGGAGTTCGTGGGGAGGCACCCTCTGGAAATCTATGTGGCGCACCAACCCATACTTTTGGGCCTCTGCGCCCTCATAGCACGTATCATGTGACCGAATGTAGTACGCGACGCATTCACGCTGCCGAGGGAGGGGCGGGATGAGCTCCACGCGCGCAGTTCGCGAAGCACTGTCTGAGCACGGAGACTTCCGTCCGTCCCACGCTGCTCTCGGAGCGCTGTCTGAGCACGGGGAGCTCATCCCGTCCATCCCTCGGCCGCCATGGTTGGCGAAGCGCTAGCTAGGCCTCCTGCCCAAGCTCGTAGTGCTTGAGGGTAGCTGCCATGTGCGTGTCTGCCTTCACCGTTGCCTGGAGTCCATCCTGCACGTATTGCTCGCGTATGACCTGGCACCTCTCGTGAAGCATACGCATAAGGATTCCCTTGCTATAGGGAACGCACACGGTCATCGTAACGTCATCGGAAGACGCCTCGCGCGCCATTCTGTACCGCAGGCTACGCAACCCTTGCTTGTTGAGCGCCGAAATGAGCTCTGCCTTTGGATTTTCCAAGCTCAACGAACTGCGCTGCTCGTCATCAAGTAGGTCGCACTTGTTGTATACGAGCACGGTATCTATCTTCGATGCGCCTATGTCGGAGAGGACCGCCCTCACCGCATCGATTTCCTTACTCGCGTTCTTGTCACTGGCATCGACCACTAGCAGTATGAGGTTCGCAGCCATTACCTCGGCAAGGGTAGACTTGAAGGCCTCGACAAGCATGGTGGGGAGCTTCTGGATGAAGCCTACGGTATCCGTTACCGTCACCTTGCGTCCGTCATCCAAATCGAGCGTTCTCGTGGTGGGATCAAGCGTGGCGAAGAGCTCGTCCTGCACATAGGCCTCAGAGCCCGTAAGCGCATTGAGCAAGGTGGACTTGCCAGCGTTGGTATAGCCTACGAGCGCAACGCGGTATACACCAGAATCCCATCGTGCCTTGCTTTGGACCTCACGACGACGCTCAAGCTGCAAGAGCTCCTTCTTGAGAGAGTTTATCCTTGCCCTTACCATCCTGCGGTCGACTTCCAGCTGGCTTTCGCCTTGCCCGAACCTGCTGCCAATGCCTCCCCTCGTCTGCTCGCGAACCAAATGGCTCCACATGCCCCTAAGACGTGGCAGCAGGTACTGGTTCTGCGCGAGCTGTACCTGCAGACGTCCTTCGCGCGTCTTGGCATGCTTCCCAAAAATGTCGAGGATGAGCGCAGTACGATCGATGACCTTCACGCTTTCTTTGAATATGCGCTCCAGGTTTGCCTGTTGCGAAGGGGTAAGCTCATCGTCAAAAATGACTACGTCGATCTTCTCGTCTATGCACATCTGCGCAATTGACGCAGCCTTGCCAGACCCTATGTACGTTTTGGGCACTGGCTTGCTCATGCGTTGCGTTACCGTTTGTACGACCTCGGCACCATCGGTCTGCGCAAGTCTCGCTAGCTCTGCCAATGACTCCTCCACTGGCCACAGGAGTCCCGGGCGTTCCACCCCAACCAAAAGCGCACGCTCTATTGGCTCCTTGGTACTATGCAGGCGATCAGAGCGTCTCATTGGCCGCGTTGCCCCCAATCTGCGCATATCATCTGTACCGCTTCGTCCGAAGACGTGTTATCCAAATCGATCCATGTGGCGCGTCCATCGCGTCGTATCCACGATAGCTGTCGCTTTGCGTAGCGGCGCGTGTTTTGTTTAATTTGCCTTCGCGCTTCTTCGAGCGTGCAGGCTCCCTCTATATGGCTGATCATCTCCTTGTACCCGATTGCCTTTGAAGCGGTGGCGGAATCCTTTATGCCCTGACCCATGAGACGCTGTACCTCTTCAAGCAGACCCATCTCAAACATAGCGTCTACGCGTTGCTCTATACGCTCGTACAGCGTTTCACGCGATAGCGTGAGTGCCCAGATCTTTGCGCGATAGTACTGCTTTCTATCGCGTAGGCCCTCATGTTGCGTAGCGTACGACACACCCTCGTCGAGCATTTCGAGCGCTCGAACAACACGTCGCACGTTATTGGGATGGATGAGCTCGGCACTTTTGGGATCGCGCCTTCTCAGCATATCGTAAAGCGCTTGCGATCCGTATTGGTTGGCATACGCTTCGAGGTCCTTGCGCGCCTTGCTTTTGACCTCGCCATGCGGGAAGCTCATGTCGTCTATGACCGCATCCAAGTACAATCCGGTGCCACCGCAAAGAACGGGCACCTTGTCCGACTCTAAGACACTGTTCACGCAATTTCGCGCATCCGTCTGAAACCGGGAAACCGAATAGTCCTCGTTGACGTCCGCGACGTCGACCATATGGTACGTGCACCGACGTTCATTTGCGGGTACCTTGGCGGTTCCTATGTCCATACCGCGATACACCTGCATGGAATCGGTGGATACGATTTCTCCGCCCAATCGGAGTGCGACTTCCTCCGCGATGGCACTTTTGCCGACCGCCGTGGGGCCCACGATGCAGAGTACGTTCATGGAGTCATCCATCAATGAGGCTCGCCATACATATCGCCAGCCAAATACCAGGTACGCGCCTCATTAACGCGCACATCCACCATGCGTCCCTTAACGTCGCTTGGGCTCATGTTGCTCGGAAGCCCAAAGTGCACGGTCTGATTCTTCTTACTGTGGCCGACCATCACATTGCTGTTTCGCTTGGACGTACCCTCAACGAGCACCTCTGATGTCGTACCCAGATCCCGTTGGTTTGCCTCGTATGCAAGCCGTGCGACAAGATCGGCCAAGCGGTCGAAGCGATGCTGTATGACCTCGCGTGGCGTTGGGTCTACGATACGCGCGGCGGGGGTTCCGGGCCGCTTTGAGTAGATAAACGTATAGGCAGAGGCGAATGCGACTTCCTCCACCAACGAGAGGGTCTGCAGGAAGTCCTCCTCCGTCTCCCCCGGAAAGCCAACTATGATGTCGGTAGTTAGCGCAATGCCTGGCATGGCGGCCTTGAGGTCTTTTGCCAGGGCTAGGTAATCTTCGCGCGTATAGCTCCTATTCATGGCTTTGAGCACGTTCGTGGAGCCGCTTTGGACGGCAAGGTGCAGATGTGGCATGACGCATGGAGTGGATGCCATGGCATCTATGACCTCTGGCGTGAGGTCTTTGGGATTTGACGAGGTAAAGCGCAGTCGCTCTATGCCCGTCTCCCCCACCTTTCGAAGGAGCTCGGCGAAGCGCGGCTCGCCGTACACATCGCGACCGTAGGAGTTGACGTTTTGGCCCAAGAGCGTAATCTCGCGCACGCCCTCGGCCACGTAGCGATCGCACTCCTCGATAACGCGCTCCATCGGCCTGCTCTTCTCGCGCCCACGAACGTATGGAACGATGCAATAGGTGCAGAAGTTGTTGCAGCCCGTCATTATGGGGACCCATGCATGGAAGGGCTGTTCGCGATGTATGGGCAGGTCTGTGGAGAAACCCCTCTGTTCCTCCCCAACATCCACGTGAAGCTCTTTGCCGTCGCTTTGAAAGGCATCTTCCAGAAGCTGAGGCAACACGTCGAGCGCACTGGTGCCAAAGACGACGTTTGCGTTGGGTATGTTCTTACGTATGCGGTCGCCATCACGCTGAGCAATGCAACCGCCTATGGCGACGACGCGCTTTCCCGATGGAGGTGTAGGAGCACTTACCATAGCCGATACCTGTCCATACAATCGGGTATCGGCTCCCTCACGCACGCAACACGTCATAAACACAACGATGTCCGCCTCGTCGGCGGAGGCTACCTGTATGCATCCGCATGAGTCCAAAAGACCGCTGACTCGCTCTGAGTCATGCAGGTTCATTTGGCAACCAAACGTCTTTACGATATATGTTTTGCCCGAGATGCTTGTTGTCGAAGACATGTAACCGAGAAAACCTTATTCTTCTTCGGCTTGCTTCAATGGGGCCTGTGATCCAAGGCTATGAACGTACACAGCAATGCGAATGGCCGTTCTGCCCTCGCCATTTATCATTATGTCCGAGAAGGTAGGCGCGCAAGAAATGTCAACGCCGGTTGGAATCAAAAATCCTCGAGCGATTGCGATTGCCTTAATGGCCTGATTTACGGCGCCTGCACCCACGCTCTGGATGTTTACTTCAACACCGTCTTTAACCATGCCTGCAATCGCGCCGGCAACAGATGCCGGTGAAGACTTGCTTGATACCTTTAAGAATTCCATAGCGCTACTCCCAGACGCATGCGCGTCGTCTACATTGGTGCTTCGTTCTATAGTTCCCTTGCTTTAAGAGCTTAACGATAGATTTTACCCAAGATTACCTTAAATGAGAAGCTAAAAATGGGAAATATTGCGTATCACACGCCTGACTGGTACAGGATATGGTGTAGGAGGTCGCATTATGCTTGTTCGTGGCAAAGTCTGGGAAGCCCACGATGCACTACCGTATGCGCATACAACGCCCGCAACCGACCCACATACGGCTCGTGGGTCTGGTCGCACCTTGCGAGCGTACGTTCGCTATTCCTCTTCCCTACATGCGGCACTCAGGCGAATGACGTTCTTCTCTACGCGAATCTTGGGTTTGCCGTCTAGCTGGTAATAGTATCGCGCGGCCACACGTGACAGCACATCCTCGAACTCTTCTACCAGTTCCTGTTTGTCTTCCTCGGAAAGGCGCAGGTTTCGCTCTATGGAAAGCTCCTTGAATGCTGACGGCGAACTTCCCAGATTGGCAGTCGTCGTTATTACAACGTTTTTCAGGGGGGCTATCTGCGACCGCACGATCCGATGAGCCGTACGCTCGGACATCTCGAGGCCCAGAGATTGTGCCGCCATCCTCATGTCGCGTGCGTCATGCGCCCAGCCGGGCCGGCAACAGAGCGGTATGTTGCTCAAGCCTTCCACGTCGAAAGAGTGCGGGGCGGCGCCTGTTGGGTCGACGCGTCGATGCATGGTGGCAACCACTTCGGACGCAGACCCAAAGTACACGGCACAGGTTCCTTTAGTCTCTAGCGCAAACTCAACGCAAGCGCGCGCGATGTTGCGTGGACCGCGAACAGTATAATCGCCCTTCGTCTGTACTACTGTGGGCCAACTTGACTGATCGGCTCGCTCTCCAACGTCGTTTGTGTTGAAGGTGACCCCGATGGACGTGCCCAATCCAACGTTTGATTCGATAACCCGGGCATCCTCGGCGTTTTGCGCTATGGAGTACAATGCCATTCCCCGGCCATGGACGCCCCATCGGTCCATGTGGATGGAATCGAGCTTAGAGGTAACTCGAGCGTCAAACACCCTTTCGTGCATCGTGGGAGGTATGCCCATGCCATCATCCACGATGACAATGCTCCGCATGTCGCCATCGCGCCAACTCGCCACAAAGATGCGCCTGGCTCCCGCATCGCGCGCATTGCGCAGAAGTTCAATGACGGCATCTTCCACGCAGCGTATGTCGTGCTTTGCCTGCCTACGCTCTGCCTCCGCAACACGCAGTCGCACGTAGCCAGAGCCCAAGGTCTCCTCAACACGAAGTCCGTCTCCCCCACCAAGGGAGGAGACGAACTCAACCAATGCTCTGTCTTCCGTTTGCGCCACGGGTTACTTTGCGATGTCGACCGCGCGCGATTCGCGAATCACGACAACACGCACCTGGCCGGGATATTCCATCTCGTCCTCGATTTGCTTTGCGATGTCGTGTGCGAGAACGATAGCCTGCGCGTCGGATATCTTGCTTGGCTCGACCATAACATGAAGCTCTCTGCCTGCCTGCATGGCGTACGTGCGCTCTACGCCGTCGTGCGAATTTGAGATCTCCTCGAGCTTCTCCAGACGCTTTATGTACGCTTCGGCAGACTCTCGGCGCGCACCAGGACGTGCCGCAGATATGGCGTCCGCTGCTTGGACGAGCACGTCCAGTACCGTATCGGGCTCAACGTCTGCATGGTGTGCCTCTATGGCGTGCACGATGGCAGGACGCTCCCCATAGCGACGAGCAAGATCGGCACCGAGCACGGCGTGTGGTCCCTCAACCTCATGGTCGATGGCCTTGCCCAAGTCGTGCAAGAGTCCCGCACGCTTTGCTGGTGCTTCGTCGAGACCAAGCTCCGAGGCCATGATGCCACACAGCGCCGAGACCTGGATCGAGTGCTGAAGGACGTTCTGGCCGAACGAGGTGCGATACCTGAGCGCGCCGAGCGTCTTTATGAGCTCCGGGTGAAGGTCGTGTATTCCCGCGTCGAAGGCCGCCTGCTCGCCTGCCTCCTGTATGCGCTCGTTCACGAGCCTTTCGGCCTTGCGATACATCTCCTCGATGCGGGCGGGATGGATGCGACCGTCTGCTATGAGGTTTTCGAGCGTCACGCGAGCCGTCTCGCGCCTCACAGGACTAAAGCTTGAGAGAATAACCGTTTCGGGCGTATCGTCGATGACAAGGGTAACTCCCGTTACCTGCTCGAAGGTTCGGATGTTGCGTCCCTCGCGACCGATGATGCGGCCCTTGAGGTCGTCGGAAGGAATATGCACCGACGTTACGGTTATCTCGCCAGCTTGGTCCGCCGCACAACGCTGTATGGCCGTAGACACGATCTCGCGCGCCGTCTTGTCGGCCTGGGCGCGAACGCGCTGCTCGGACTCACGAAGGATCTGAGCTTCGTCACGCACAGTTTCTACACGCACGCGATCGATGATTTCCTTGTGCGCGTCCTCACGCGTAAGCGCAGAGATTCTCTCGAGCTCCGCCTCCTGCTCGGCGTAAAGTGACTCCACCTCGTTGCGCCTACGGTCGATTGAGCTCTGCATACCCGAAAGCTGGCTCTCTCGCCTGTCGAGAGCCAAGTTGCGCTTGTCAAGCGACTCCTCGCGCTGCAGGATTCGGTTTTCCATGCGCTGAAGCTCTGCCTTGCGCTTCTTATCCTCAGCCTCGGATTCCTGCCGCATTTGCAGGATCTCCTCTTTGGCCTCGACCAAGGCGGTCTTGCGCGCGGTGTTAGCCGCACTATTGGCTTCCGCAGTGATTCGATCTGCCTCAGCCCGAGCCGACTCGACCTTCTGGTTTGCCTCTAAGACCTTTGCGTTACTTTTGCTCGTAGATAGAAAGTATGCGACCAATCCTCCTATTACGAGTCCCACGATTGCCGCGATGACGATCTGTACCATGGATGACTCCTCAAATGTTCTGCTATCTGTTCCAGAATCGACGCACAAAGCACGTCGGGCCCGCCATCCGAGGCTTCACCGGGGCCGTCACACTCAAGCATATGCTTTTTTGACCAAAAAACCCAGTAGGACAAATATTACAAAGCTGCCTTACGGCGGCAGAGAAAACTCAAATGACTCTTTTATCCTAGTTTCGAATCATTTGGTTGTCAAATGCACCAACGAGGAACAAATGGAATTCAACAAAAAACGCATTAGGAATGCTTAAGTTCCCACAGCGCTATATCTACAGGTAGGCGTGTGCCGGGGAGTCATGCTGACCTCTGCGTGCTCAAACATCGCTTCGCGAACTGCGCTCACAGAGATCAGCATGCCTCCCCGGCGCACGCCTACTCTCGTTTTATAGCGAACTGCACAGCAGCTACTTCCGCCCCCTTTAGGTTGGTGCGGTTTAAGACTCGAGTACCTCTTTGGCGACGCTTGAAGCGATCGAGTAGGTAAATCCTCTGTTCATGAGGAACCGCGCGAGTTTGGCATAGGCGTTTGGCTCACGCACCGTCTTTCGCTGCGCTATCTGCATCGCTCGTTCGAACTCGTCGTCTGGGTCTAAGTACTCGTAGGGCCACCCTTTGAGCTCACGCGCTTCTATTCCTCGGCTTGCGAGCTCGCGCTCTATTCGCTGCATTCCCCATCCAGCGAACACCTTGCCACGTATAAAGGCATCGGCGAAACGCTCGTTGCTCACAAGCCCGATGCTCGACGCATGTTCTACTGCAGCCTGGACCTCCTCTTCCGAAAACCCGTCGTCCCTCAGTCGACGACTTGTTTCAAGCTGAGAGTAGTCCCTACGCGAAACGAGTTGAGAAATGCGCTGCCTCGCGCAAACGGTAGTAATGCGATCTATTGCGCCAAGAAACTCGTCTTTTGTAAGGCGTTCCATATCGCCGGCCTTCTTGTGCCGAGACAGAGAGCGAGAAACGCAGGCGGGTACGTTTATGTACTCCGCCCGCTCATCACCGACGACCATGCGCACCGAACCCTTAGGCTTGGGGCCACCTTGAGTCGTACGTCTCCTCGGTGGAATGACCTCCCATTCAACTGCTTCGCCCACGGTGCGTTAGCCTTCCTGAGCCGTGGGCGCTTCCGCGTCTGGCTTCTCCTCGAACTCTGGAGCACCCACACGCTCGTCACCAAGCTCAAGCCCACAGGCCACACGCACGCGGTGGTCAATCTCGTCGCGTAGGTCGGGATGCTCGGCGAGGAACTGCTTTGCCGCTTCGCGGCCCTGACCCAGCCTGTCGTCCCCATAGGTAAACCAAGAGCCTGCTTTGTCGACGATTTCGTGTTTTACCGCCATGTCGAGGATGGACCCCTCCTTGGAGATGCCCGTTCCATACATGATGTCGAACTCAGCCTGCTTGAATGGTGGCGCAACCTTGTTCTTTACGACCTTTACGCGCACGCGCGATCCAAGAATCTGACCATCCTGTTTTATGCTGTCGATTCGCCTGATGTCCATGCGCACGGATGAGAAGAATTTGAGCGCACGGCCACCGGGAGTCGTCTCCGGATTGCCGAACATGACGCCGATCTTCTCGCGAAGCTGGTTGATGAATATACACGTGGTGCGCGACTTGGAGAGCGAGCCTGCAAGCTTACGTAGTGCCTGGCTCATAAGGCGAGCCTGCAGACCCACGGTCGTATCGCCTATCTCGCCCTCGATCTCCGCACGGGGAACGAGCGCGGCAACGGAGTCGATGACCACGACGTCAATGGCACCAGAGCGAACGAGCATGTCGCAAATCTCCAACGCTTGCTCGCCCGTATCGGGCTGGGAAATGAGAACCTCGTCTATATCCACTCCAATACGCGCCGCATAGCCCGGATCGAGCGCATGCTCGGCGTCTATAAAGGCCACCACGCCACCAAGCGCCTGTGCCTCGGCAAGAATCTCAAGGCTTAGCGTGGTTTTGCCCGATGACTCCGGCCCATAGATCTCGATGATGCGACCGCGTGGCACACCACCGATACCCAACGCCTCATCGAGTGCGAGTGCTCCCGTGGGAATACCCTCAACCTCCAGTTCAGGTCCACCGTCGCCAAAACGCATGATGGAACCTTTGCCGAACTTCTTCTCGATGTCCTTGGTCGTTGACTCAATAACCTTCTCGCGCTCCTCGCCATAGGTACGGGGGCGTATCTCGCGACTTGTGTCCTTCTTCCGTGCCATGTGCATTCCTCTCTCTAGGCTTCTGCATAATACAACGAACGCATGTTCGTTGCAAGCGCGCGCAAGAAGATTCTATCAAGAGACGTTTTTTGAATTGCGCACACAGTACGTAGCTCTTACCCGCATACCTTTGCTACGTGCACGCAACGCCCGTATTAGCTGGCGCGACCAGAAATTATCTAAAGTGCTTTGCAATGCGTGACCTGATTTGGGGTTTATTCAAAAAATCGTAGTCTATCTTGGTCATCCCCTAGTTTGCCTTTTTCGAGACATAGGGCCAGCACTTTACGAAGTAGTCGACGCCCGACCAAATCGTAAGCAAGACGGCTGCCCACATGAGTACGTCAAACGCTATGTGCATTACGCTCGCAACCTGGCCAACAGGAAGTGCGCGCACGAAAAGAAGTCCGCAGATCGCCAGCATGGTGACTGCCGTTTTCCATTTGCCAAGGTTTGATGCGGGAACCACCACGCCTTCGCTTGCCACCACCATGCGCAGTCCGCTCACAAGGAATTCGCGCGCAACTATAACCAAAAGGACCCAAGCGTTGGTAAGGTGCACCTCGAGCAAGAACACCAATGCCACCACAACGGCAAGCTTATCGGCAATGGGGTCAAGGAACTGTCCGAATGCGGTAACTTCTCCGCGGCTTCGTGCCAGATACCCATCGAGCTTGTCAGTAATGGAAATGAGCACATATCCCACGAACACCCCGAAGGCACCTAAAGAGAACGAGTCGCCTTGGGTCGTTGCCGTAAGTTCGGCAAACAGAAGCCACAGAGGGACAAGTGCGACCCTTACCATGGTAACGATGTTCGCGGGGGTCCAGATGCTCCCCATGCGTTTGTCTGCCATGCCATTTGCCCCCTAGCAGTCGCCTACGACCTCGCCGACCAATTCGTAACAAAAGGCATCAACAATCCTGCACCGCACCTTTTGCCCAACAGTGGCTTCTCCACTCTGAATGTGGACCGCGCCATCGCAATCGGGCGCCTGAAACCATGCGTGACCGATAAGCTCGACTCCGGAATCCCCTTCTTCCACGCCGTCTATGATCACGTCCACAGTCTCTCCCACGTGCGAGGCCGTCGCAGAGAATCCCAGTTGTTCGGTCACATCCGTCAGATGCTGGGCACGCTCGATCTTTTCGTCTTCGTCCACTTGTCCATCCATGAGGGCTGCCGCCGTTCCGTCCTCCCGGGAGTAGGCAAACACAGACGTATAGTCGAATCCGATCTCATCTACGAATCTAACGAGCTCTTCCACGTCCTCGTTGGTCTCACCTGGGAATCCAACAAGTCCGGTAGTTCTGAGCACCATGCCGGGGATTTGTTGCCTAAGCCTTGCAAACAGCTCGCGCAACTCTTGCTCGGAGCCCGAACGGCCCATTCGTGCAAGCACCCTCTCGCTGCAGTGCTGTATGGGAATGTCTATATAGGGAAGCACCTCAGGGATATCCCTTAACGCATTGATAAGTCGTGGCGTCATTCCCTCTGGTTGCAAATAGAGAACCCGTACCCAACCGTCATAGGGTCTAACCACACGCGCAACCTCTTCCAAGAGCCAGGCAAGATCGCGCCCGTCGTTAAAGTCGCAACCCCACACGCCCGTATCCTGGCCTATGAGGACGATCTCCCTTACCCCGCCCTCCATCAGGGTTTTTACCTCATCGCATATGCTTTGAGAATCTCTGGAATGGTAGGCCCCACGGATAAAGGGAATTGCGCAGAATGCGCAAAAACGGTCACAGCCGTCGGAGATCTTCACATAGGCCGAGGCACCTTCTACCGTTCTAAGAACGTCATCGCCATGGTCCGACGCAACGGATTGCTCGCGCCGTCCGTCGTCAAGCCCCAAAACGCGGAAGACGGTTGATACGATGTCGTCTTCCTCCTGCGCAGGCACGAATGCGGCGACCTCCGAAAGCTCCCCCTCCAGCTCCTCGCCGTAGCGTGAAGGTACGCACCCGCACATGATAATGGGTGCGTTCATCTGTCCCTCTGCACGCGCCTGGGCAATTTCCAGTATTGTCTCTATGGACTCGCGCGTTGCAGTCTCGAGGAATGAGCACGTGTTCACAATAACGACGTCGGCTTCCGTGACATCCTGCGCCTCTTTGACGCCCGCATGGTCAAGCAGTGCACGCATGCGGTCGGTATCCACCTCGTTCTTCGCACATCCCAAGGTGATAAAGTGGCAGCATGCCGTTGGCGTCACTTCCACGTTATAGACATGTGCGCCTTCCCTAGTAACCATAATCGTATCCATATCCGCTTTCAGTCCCAGAGCTCGATTCGGTGCCATAGTCTGAACCATAGCCATATTCGTCTGTGGCGCCAGTTTGGCTCTGTCCGCTCTGTCCGCTCTGACCAGCGTCCGATGCGTTGCCACCGCTTGCTTGCCCCTCCTGATTGCCTTTCGACGCATTTCCTGTTTTGGCGGAGGTGCCGTCGCTGGCAGAGGAGTTCGTCTTCGACGACGAGCTGGACGAGGAACTACCCTTCTTCTTTGTTCCCTGTATTCTGATGCTTCCAATGCCGGAAGCCATGGACTCGAATTGCACCTGCTTCCCGTTTTGTACGACAGAGACGCTGGAGGTGTCACCTGCCTGCACGGAAAGTGACTCTTCAACGGTATACGTCTTTTGCCATGGGCCGGTTATGGTCTCCGCAACGTCGCTCTTGCCATCGCACTCCACCTCAAGCCAGGTTACCGCCCCATCGGCTACCGAGACCGACACGCTTGTCTCTTTGGTGGAATCCGACGCCGAACTGCTTGAGCTTGAAGACCCGTTCGTGGCAGCAGAGCTCGATGAGGACGAGCTGCCGCTTCCCGAGGATTCCTTCTTTGACGAGCTGCCCTGTGTGCTCGATGAAGAGTTACTATGTGCACTCGAGGACGAGCTCGAGGAGGCGGCCGATACGGGCACGGTCTTTGACGAGCTCGTTCCTTGGCGTACGCACGATCCCACAGACAGAACGATGATAAGAGATATGGCAAGCACCGCGACGATTGCGATAATAAGCCCGGCGTGTGATGTCACAGAGAACAAAGGAGATCCTCCGCGCCCGCCCCTGGATCCACCACGGCCGTTCCGCCTACCTCGATTAGCCTGTCCCTGGCTGCCTCGCACTCTTGGCCTTTGAGAGTTTGCTATGTTTCGTGACGATCGTCTGCCACTTCGCGTTGATGCAGCCTCATAGGGACGCGCGTCTCTGCCAAGCCGTAAGTCATCGTCGTATCCATCGACTCCAAGCATCTCAATGTCGCGACGCGTGCGCTCATTCGTTTGCCTGTAAGCCCTTCTTGCACTGGAAGGCACGGAACGCGTATATGGCCGCATCTCTGCGCGATTCTGGTCAATGTCCTCGCCATTATCGATGTCGCCGTCTTCGTAACTAGCGGCCGCACGGGCGTGCACACGTGTGGTTGCAAAGGAGCCCATGTCGCCCGCAAGTCCGCCTGATGTCGGCAGGAGTCCCCTCGACCCAACATATGGCTGCTTTGTCACGGATACCTGTGAAGACCCACGTCTGCCAGAAGATGAGCGTGAGCCGCTAGACCGCGTACCACCATGCCGACGCATATCGCGCTTGTACGCCTCATAGTCGCTGGCATACGCCTCTACGACCTCGTTCGCATCGAGTCCCAAATAGCGCGCGTACGACGAGAGCATTCCCTGAGCGTATCCGCTCTTTGGCATCTGCTCAAAGTCGCCCTCTTCAAAAGCTATGAGTACGTCCTCGCGCAAGCGAAGCACACGCGATGCCTGACGAATGGAGTATCCGAGCTCTCTTCTACGTTCCGAGAGCATCTCGCTGAAATATGGTCGCTCCATCATTACACGACCTCTCGATACTTTGCCTCTTGCACGCGAAGCTCCTCCAGACCTTCCTCGTCCAGAAGCACCTCACGTGGCTTCGATCCGTCTGGTGGCCCAACCACGCCCTTGGCCTCCAGCATATCCATGATGCGCCCCGCGCGAGCGTAGCCCACCTTTAGTCTTCTTTGCAATCCCGAAGTCGACCCAAGACGCGACTCGACCACAATCTGGGCCGCTTCCCAAACCAGAGGGTCGTCATCCTCCGACTCCGGGGTTCTCCCGGCGCCAGGCTGACCAGGGACGACGGCCGAAAGAATCTCCTCGTGATAGTCTGGCTCCGCCTGGTCTCGAATGAACTCGACCACATCGTTTATCTCACTATCGGAAGTGTAGCATCCCAAAACGCGTTGCATATTGAGTCCACGATATTTGAACAGCATGTCACCGTTGCCCAACAGGCGCTCTGCACCCGTCTCGTCCAGGATGACGCGCGAATCGATGCCCGATGACACCTTGAGCGCCACGCGGTTGTCGATGTTTGACTTGATGAGACCGGTGACGACGTTGGCGGACGGACGCTGAGTTGCAATGACGAGGTGAATGCCCGCAGCACGAGCAAGCTGCGCTATTCGAACGATTGACGCCTCCACGTCCTTTCCAGCGACCATCATAAGGTCGGAGAGCTCGTCAATTATTACTACGAGGTATGGCATGTGCTCGGGTGGATTCTCTGCTTCCGCAAATTTGCCCTGCGCGATCATGCGGTTGTACACGTTGATCTCGCGGGCACCCGCACGCTCGAACACTTTAAGCCGCCGCTCCATCTCGGACACCGCCCACTGCAGAGCGCTCGCCGCCTGACGAGGCTCGGTTACCACAGGCACATAGAGATGAGGAAGTCCGTTATAGCAACTGAACTCGACGCGCTTGGGGTCGATCATTATGAGGCGAACCTGCTTGGGTGTCGTCCTCATGAGCAAGGACATTATCATTGAGTTGATCATCACCGACTTACCCGAACCAGTGGTGCCTGCCACGAGCATGTGTGGCATCTTGGCAATGTCGGCGACAACCGGCTTCCCGCTCGAGTCTCTGCCTATGGCAACCTCAAGGGGCCCACCGCTTGCCTCAGGCAAGACGTCTCCCAAGTGCACGTCCTGCCGTGCCTTGTTGGGGATTTCGATTCCCACAAAAGAGGTTCCGGGTATGGGAGCAAAGATACGCACCTTTTCGGCTGCAAGCGTGAGTGCGATGTCATCCTCTAGGCTTCGGATCCTGCTTACGCGCTCACCCTCGCCCATCTCCACCCTAAACGTGGTGACGATCGGTCCCGACACGTAATCAACCACGCGACTCGTGAGTCCAAACTCGCGAAGTGTGCCTTGGAGGCGATCCATCGTCTCGTCAAGCTCCTCTTGGCTGCTCGCAGTTCCTGCCGAATTGGGATTCGAGCTAAGCATCGACATAGGCGGCAGCTCATAGCCCTCCGTACCGTCGCCAGGTCGCGGAGACGACGCCGGCGTTGGCTTTGTGACCGTTTTTGACTTGCGCAGGAAATCGGGAATCACTAGATCTTCCTGAGCATTGCCGGCAGTGGCCGCAGGCTTTGCGGCCTTGCGCGAGCTCTTGGCCCTCGTGGCGTTCTTTGGTCTCTCGCTGTCATTCGTGCTCTTTGGGACGGAGTCTTCGCCCTTCTTCTTGGGTGATTGATTGTGCCGCTTCAGCTTTCGCGTCGCCGCCCCTCGCGCATCGCGGTCTTGCGATTCCTCTGGTTCAATGGCAGTTGAATCGTCCTCTATCATGGCCTCAAGATCGTCTTCGCGTGCTTTCGGCTTGCGCACGCGCGTAAGCACGGACGTCTTCCTACCACCGATGAAGCTCGTCTTGCCTGCATCGCTCACGCCGGCATTCCTCTTTCTAGCCTCCGGTACCGCCTCAGGTGCAGCGGCATTGCCCCTCTGAAAGGCCTCCATGCGCATCGACGCACGCTCTTGCCGCGCGGAGGCACGAACCTCTCGCACACGCTCGGCACCCTGTCGAAGGCGGACCACGAAGCCCGAAACCGAGAAGCCACAGATTATGACGCCGAGCAACGCAAGCCCCACCAGAAGCACCAAGCCTACTGGTTTTCCAACCAGCCGCAGCAAAACGCTGGCGATTCCACCGCCAACGTATCCGCCATAGTCTTGCAGCATGTCCTGTTGCAGGACCAAGGACGGGTCCTCCTCTGCGCCAGGCGCAAAGAGGGATATGAGGGACAATATGGAAAGGCTTACCATAAGCAGACCCAGCGCCGCTCGACCGCCGAATGGCTCCTCCCCTTCAACGAAAAACGTGAGAGAGAACAGGAACAAGGTCAAAGGGCACAGTATCGCACCCACCCCAAAGCAGAGCGTAAGTACACGCTCCACAGCATGGGTTATGACGGCGCCACTTGGGGCAACCAACGATACGAGCATGGCGATTGCAATGACTGCCAGCGCGACGCCAACGATATCGTTCTGCAAAGATGCGCGGCCAAGGGTAACTGCCCCTTTTCCGCCCGCTTTTGCTCTTTGGTTGCCCGCTGCTGCATTTGGTTTGCGTTTTTGGGGCATCTAGACCTCCATCACGACCGGTATGACCATGGGACGCGTGTGGGTCCTGTTCCATAGGAAGTTCGAGAGGCCATTGCGCACGCCCTTTCGCAATTGGTCTACGGCGACGTCAGCGGCAGCATTCTTCTCTATTCTGGTGCGCACAACTTCCTGGGCGTCACGATTGAGCTCCTCGTCGTTCGAGAACGAAACGCCACGACTGTAGATCTCTATGTCCCTCGGCTTATGGTTACGATGAGAAACCGTAACGACGCAAGTTACGATGCCGTCCTTCGATAGCTTTTGGCGATCTCGAAGCACCACGGGATCCGCGTCAGTTACCGAGAGGCCATCCACGTAAACCACGCCGGAGTCAACGGGTTCGCCGATTCTCACCTGGTGATTTCTCATTTCCAGCGTATCGCCGTTGTCAACCACGAACACGCGATCTCGCGGGATGCCGACCTGCTGTGCCAGCTGAGCGTGTGCACGCAAGTGAATCGCCTCTCCGTGGACCGGCATGAAGTACGTCGGCTTTACCATGGTGAGCATGAGCTTGAGCTCCTCCTGGCTTCCGTGTCCAGATACATGCACCAGCGTTTGGCTCTTGTCATAGATGGAGCAGCCTATTTTCGAGAGCGCATTTACGATGCCCGCGACGCTCTTTTCGTTACCAGGTACGGGCGTAGCGGATATTATGACGGTATCGCGCTCGGTGATCGAAAGCGACTTGTGCTCGCCGTTTGCCATCCTTGACAGGGCAGACAACGGCTCGCCTTGGCTACCAGTACAGAGCACCACGATCTTCTGATCTGGAATGTCATCCACCTCGAAGGCGTCAATGATGTTCTCGTTGTCGATGTGCAGGTAGCCGAGCTCGCGGGCGACGCGCGTGTTCGTGACCATGGACCGTCCGGTTACGACCACCTTGCGACCTACGGCCACGCTTGCGTCGCATATCTGTTGGAGACGATGAATGTGACTTGCAAACGACGCGACGAACACGCGTCCGGGGGCATTTTTGATTATGTGCCTCAGAGCCGGACCCACCGCAGCCTCGCTCGGCGTGAAGCCGGGGTTCGTCGCATTGGTAGAGTCAGAGAGAAGGAGGTCTACGCCCCTTGCCGCACACTCATTGATGGCCTGGTAGTTTGGAACGCAGCCGTCGATGGGCGTTTGGTCGAGCTTAAAGTCACCGGTATGCATGACAGTACCCGCAGGCGTGCTCATGCATACGCCCAATGCCGCAGGTATTGAGTGCGTCATGGAGAAGAAGCGCACCTCGAACACGCCAAGTTGCAACACGGTTCCATCGCTTACTTCAACGAATTTTGGCGAGTGGATACGATGCTCGCTAAGCTTACCCTCAATGAGGCCCAATGTGAGTTTGCTCGAGTATATGGGCACCTTTGGTTGCAAATCCATGAGCAGATACGGCAGGGCACCGGTATGGTCTTCATGCCCATGGGTAATGATGATGCCCCTGAGCTTGTCTTCGTTCTCCAGGACATACGTATAGTCAGGCAGCACGAGATCTATGCCGAGCTGTTCGTCATCAGGAAACATGAGCCCGGCGTCCACCAACACCATGTCGTTGCCATATTCGAATACGGTCATGTTCTTCCCGATACCATCAAGGCCTCCGAGCGGTATGACCTTTAGGGCAGCTTTCTTCCTTGACATTATGAGAGAGTTCCTTTCCTTATGCGCAATCTATATTCGGTCTCGTCATCGCGAGACGTCACTGTTCGAGTTCTCCATTTTACTGCTTATCTGGAACTTTCAAAGCTGGATGCCAGAGGCCACACAATTCGGATGGCGTATTCGCTTCTTCTACACGATAAAGATAACAGTAAGGGGATGGCCCTAGCGCTCCACACGCGAGAGGGGCATCCCCTTGCCATATATATTGCAGTGAATTAGACGTTACACGAGCTTGTGTCCGCAGGTCATGCAGAACTTAAAGCTTGGGTCGACGGGATTCCCGCAGGCGGGACAGATGCTGGGAGTTGGCTGTGCGTACGCAGGCGTTGGCTCCTCTCCCGTGTTCAATGCGGTTCCACATTCCATGCAGAATTTGTCGCCTACGGAGGCAATGGCACCACAGTTGGGACAGGCAATGCCCGTGGGCGCATTCACCTGAGTGGGTTGCGGCACAAATGAAGGTACCGTTACCGGTTCGGGCGCGGGAATGGGCTCGAGCTGCTGCGTGAACGAAAGCTCGGGCTCAGGCTCAGGTTTGGGCACAAATGTAGCCTCTGGCTCCGGCTCCGGTTCGGGCTCGGGCTCGGATACGGAAACGGACGGCATCACCATGGTGGGTTCGGGATCTACCATAGGCTCGGGTTCCGTCATGGGTTCGCTCTCGGTCTCGACTTCCGTCACAGGCTCCGCAGTAACCTCAGGCTCAGGCTGTACGCTCATAACGATGGTTGCGTCAGACTCCAAATCGAGCATGGAAACTGTTTGCTCCTCTTCCTCGACTTCACTGACGGGAGCCGGTTCCAAATCGGCAATGCGCTTCAGGATGGCCTCACGTTCCTTGTCGCAATCTGCAATTCCGTTATACAGCGACTCCCTGCCCCAACGGAGCCTATCGTCGTCTTTGGTGACTTCGTAGAGGCTTGATCCAAGATGCGTGGCGAAGTCCTGGCGAATGCGTGAGAGCTCGGCTACGCGCTCGTTAAGCACGCCGAGGTCGGTGCTATCCAAATAGTACTCACTCATAAGAATACCCTTTCCTCGTAATACAACCCGTTACATGGTACGACAGTTGGGGTGATGAGGCAAAGCATTGGCTCGATTTGTAACGTACGGCTACCGTTCATGGCTCACGCCAACTAAACTCCTAGCAGTCGGAGCCGACGAGGGGGAGACGGAAGTCGGCGGCGCAGTTCGCGAAGCGCTGTTCGAGCACGCAGACTTCCGTCTCCCCCTCGACGGCCCTATGCGAACTGCGCTGGGGCTCCCGTCTCCCCCTCGACGGCTCCTATCGGTAACCCCAAACGCAAAACGCTGAAGAGCCACTGGCTTCGGTCTTTTGGCCAGTGGTTCTTCGGTGTAGCTGTTAGCAAATGCCTATGTTGTTGAGCGTCCTATTTGCCCTCGTGACGCCTGCGGGGCCTGCGCTCTCCCCCGTTGTCGCCAGGACGACGCGTACGACGCGCGGGACGAGCCTCGTGTTCCTTCTTTAAGGATGCGGGTGCCTCGGGCTTGTCTATGCGATCGAGGCTTACCTTGCCCTTCTCGTCTACCTCGAGCACGCGTACGTGAACCTCGTCACCCACCGACAGAACGTCCTCGACCTTGTCAATGCGACCCTTGGCCATACGTGAGATGTGAAGCAGGCCATCCTTGCCCGGCAGCAGCTCAACGAAGGCGCCAAACGGCTGAATGCCCACGATTCTGCCCATGTACTCCTCGCCTGGCTCAGGCACTTTTACGATGCCCTTTATGCGGTCCGCAGCATCCGTTGCGGCGTCTGCCACACCTGCGATAAACACGGTGCCATCCTCCTGGATGTCAATCGTTGCGCCAGTGTCGTCCTGAATGCCACGGATCACCTTTCCACCAGAACCGATGACATCACGAATCTTATCTTGCGGAATGGTGAGCGAGATAATCTTTGGTGCGGAGTCTTTGGTATCCTCGCGCGGATTGGGTATTGCCTCGAGCATGGTGTCGAGTATGAACATGCGACCCTCGTGCGCCTGCATGAGCGCCTGACGCAGGATTTCGGGGGTAAGGCCAGTTGCCTTGTTGTCCATTTGCATGGCGGTGATGCCCTTGGTGGTGCCGCACACCTTGAAGTCCATGTCGCCGAGGAAGTCTTCGACGCCCTGGATGTCGGTAAGCACCACTGTCTCGCCCTCTTCCTGGATGAGGCCCATCGCAACGCCCGAAACAGGACGCACGAGCGGCACGCCTGCGTCCATGAGCGCCAGCGTCGAACCGCACGTGGACGCCATGGAGCTCGAACCGTTGGACTCCATTACCTCAGACACGACGCGAATTGCATAGGGGAACTCGTCCTCGGAGGGAATCACAGGAAGCAATGCGCGCTCCGCAAGTGCGCCATGGCCGAGTTCGCGACGCTTGGGAGCACCCATACGGCCAGTCTCGCCGGTGCAGAAAGGCGGGAAATTGTAGTGGTGGATGTAGCGTTTGCCGTCAACGGGCTCAATGGTATCGAGCCGCTGCCACTCGTTGAGCATGCCAAGCGTGCATATGGAAAGAACCTGGGTCTGCCCACGCTGGAAAAGGCCCGAGCCATGGACGCGCGGCAGGTAGTTTGGCTTTACCATAAGCGGACGGACCTCGTCGGCAGCGCGCCCGTCCACACGCTCGCCCGTCTGGACGACCATGAGGCGCATAGCGTGCTTCTCGAGCGCCTTGAGCTGCGTGGTTATGGGGCGCGCCCACATTTCCTGCTCGTCCTCGCTAAACTCTGCGCGGATGGCCTCCTTCAGCTCCTCAACCTTGGAGACGCGCGATGCTTTATCTGCGTCCTTGAGCGCGGCACTCATCTGATCGAAGTGCGCGAATATGCGTTCGTGCACCTCGGGAATGGGCTCGTCCAGAATGTATTCGCGCTGCACGATGGGGCCGTTGGCCTCCTCCCACTTGGCAAAGAACGTACGCTGCTCCTCGCAGAATGCGGCGATGGCCTCCTGACCAAACGCCATGGCGGCGAGCATGTCCTCTTCGCTAATCTCGTGTGCGCCAGCCTCCAGCATCGAGATGAAGGTTGCCGAACCCGCAAGCTCCAGATCGAGGTCGGAGTTGTCTCGCTCCTCGTAAGTGGGGTTCACCATGAACTCGCCGGTGTTGATGTCACGTCCAATGCGAACGCAGGCGAGAGGACCCTCAAACGGCACCCCTCCCACCGTAAGGGCGACACTCGCCGCCATAACGCAAATGGTGTCTACCGAGTTGACCTGATCAGCCACCAGCGGCGTGGCCACAACCTGGACCTCGTTGCGGAACCCATCGGGGAACGACGGGCGCAAGGGACGGTCGATAAGACGTGCGGTAAGCGTTGCCTTCTCACTCGGGCGTGCTTCACGCTTAAGATAGCCGCCTGGAATGCGCCCTACGGCATACATCTTCTCAATGAAGTCTACCGTCAGCGGGAAGAAGTCATAGTCCTTGCGCTCCTTAGATACGACTGTCGTGAGGAGCACAGTAGACTCTCCGCATTTAACCAGGCAGGCGCCAGTTGCCTGCTTGGCTAGCTCACCCGCCTCAAGCTCATAGTGCTTTCCATAGAGGTCGAACTCGTGTGTAACTTTTTGCATGTTTCCTATTTCCCTATCTCCGTCCGCCCCCTTGGCAGACGGGCCACTTCGTCTTCTGTGACCCATACACAGAAGACGCGTTTCCCCTGTTCATTTTCAGGAGAAACGCATTGCAAGGAGGCGCCCGCAGGCGCCCCCAGATACCACTTTGTTACTGGATGTTATCGCGGATGCCCAAGCTCTTAATGAGCTCACGATACTGCTCGATGTCCTGCTTCTTGATATAGGAAAGAAGACGACGACGCTTACCAACGAGCATAAGAAGACCACGACGAGTGTGGAAGTCCTTCTTGTGGGACTTCATGTGCTCAGTCAGGCCACGAATCCTCTCGGTAAGAAGCGCTACCTGCACTGCCGCCGAACCGGAGTCGTTCTCATCCTTGCCGTACTGCTTGATGAGTTCCGCCTTGCGTTCCTTCGATACTGCCATACCTAAAACCTTTCTCACAGATTCGCCCCGAACCGAGCTGGCCGTCTGAAAGTGACGCACCGCTAGGTACGGGGTACCAACGTGGGTAATACTATCATTTGCCACACATGTACACAAAAAGTACAAGGCACGTTTGCACATACATCACCTCTTCGCTGCTGGTGGCAGCGCAGAGGTGATGTCTGAGTATTATCGCTCCGCCTTGCGGCTGCTTAGCGCACATATGACTACAAGTAGTAGTCTATGGGTGCGCTCTCATACGTTTGCCAGAAGAAGTTGCGTTCGGGAAGGTTTGCCTGCAGGTCGGGGTCAACAACATACACCGTTCCGTTCTGCCGGATTTCCACCCAACCATGAGGAGAAAGCCCTCCCGCCGCCGCTGGTACCCTACCACAATGGATTGATGCGTTATACCCCAAACCAATGGCCAACCAACACATGAGCGAACTATACCTATAGCAGTTGCCCTTATGATTGCGATAAAACTCCTTGGCATACGACTTAGACCATTGTTTCCAGCTACCAGCAGGCCAAACGTTTTGCTTCGTATATGGATAGGAGGAAACATAGTCGTATGCCCGCTTAAGCGCTCCCGAGCCCTTGCCACTCACGTCTCTGTATATGACGCTCAGAATAATGTCCAAGTCCTTATCGCCACTTACAGAAGTCGCACACACGCAATTTGTGGATCCAGCTGAACTTCCTTTCGGAAGTATCTTGATCTGTATGGCTTCTATTGGCAAAGACAGTCCCTCCGATCCTGCCGACTGACCGTCTTTTGCCCATGAGAGCCATCCTATGTTCGATACATGAGCTCGATACCAGACGCTAAAGTACTTGCCCGCATCTCCGCCCAGCTTTAGACGAATGGCTTCCATGTTTTGTGCGCCACTACCCAGCTCTTCGCCATTGGATTTCCATTCGCTCCATCCCTCACCTGAGAAGATCGCACTATATGCTATGGACCCATGCGAGTCTCCCTCTAGTTTTGACTTGAATGAGCGAATAGGCAACGATCTACCAACGGTTCCGGAAGTCGCTCCATTGGCCTTCCATCCCGCCCAGCCACTCGTACCACTCTTTGTTGCATAGGTAACGTTAGCCGTCGTGAGGTAGGCCGCGGAGGTCGACTGGCCGGACGACGAGGGGGCTCCCTGGCCGGGCGCCCTGAGGGCGACCTGCACGGCCTC
>CADCPM010000012.1 GCA_902803315.1 uncultured Coriobacteriaceae bacterium | reverse complement strand
GGGGCCTCTGCCTTTGGGGCCTCTGCCTTGGGGGCCTCTGCCTTGGGGGCCTCTGCCTTGGGGGCCTCTGCCTTCTTGGCAGCGGGTTTCTTGGCTGCAGCGGCCTTGGGTGCTGCCTTCTTTGCCGCAGGCTTCTTGGTCGTACTCGCGCTCGACTTGGCGGCAGTCGCCGTCTTCTTGGCGGCCGTGGTGGTCTTCTTGGCGGTTGTGGCCTTCTTCTCTGCAGATGCAGCAGTTTCCTTGGCGGCCGTAGCGGTGGTCTTTGTGGCGGCGGCTGCTGTCTTCTTCGCAGCTGCCGCAGGTTTCTTGGCGGCAGACGCAGCCGTCTTCTTTGCTGCGGTAGTCTTCGCGGCGGTGGTCTTTGCCGCAGCCGCCGTCGTCTTCTTCGCCGCAGTGGTTGTCTTCTTGGCAGTAGTGGTTGCCTTCTTTGTCGGCGTAGCCTTCTCCTCAGCCGCAGCCTTGGTGGGCTCCTTCTTCGTGGCCATTAAATCCTCCCTCAACGGAATCTGTCCATAGCAACTACACTGGTACTGCATTTTTGCTCTTACATCGAGCACTTGTCGGTGAACACGGGCAACAAAGGGCACGAACGCGCATTCGCAAGCCGAAGTACGACGCCATACTTGTCATCAGCGGATCGACTCAACGATCGCGGTTTCATAAGGCAGAAACCGGCATCGCTAAGTAGCTGACGACACCCATACACACTCTTCCCTTCCCCAACGCTCTTGCGAAAGTCCGATAGTGTGTCTTTGGGAAATAAATATTGGTATTTTCCCAGTTGGCAATTGTCCGCATTTCCCCAAAATCACACTGCCTATTTTATGCAGTGTGATTTTCGGGAAACATGCATTGCAAAGCCCCAGATAAATGGAAATCCATTTCCCCAAAATCACACTAATCGAAATCGCGCCCCTCAAATCACATTCAAGGTAGCAGGTCCCAGCGAGCGATACACTATAGCACGAAAGACAAGCAAGTCCATACCCACGCCTGCCGCTTGGGCAAAGGCGGGATATGGACTTTTGTGTACTTACGTCGGCCTAGCGGGCATGCATCTGTTTGCGGGGCTCATTCCTACGCGGTTGTGGACGTTGACTCTTCCCCCATACGTCCCGGGCCGCCCATGGAACCTTGGTCACCCATGTCTCCCATGCGTCCTTGGCCGCCCATGCCACCCATGCGTCCTTGGCCGCCCATGCCGCCACCCATCATGGAGTTCTGAAGCTCGCTCACCTGCTCGCCGTTGACGTACACCGTACCGCCGGTTAGCGTACCCTGCCCATCGTAGTCAAACGCAGACTGGGCAGATATGTCCACGGTTCCGCCGCTGATCGTTATGTTGCCGTTGGCATCCAAGGCATCGGTGTCGCCAGAGGCCATCTTGATGGTCAAATCGCCACCACGAATATCGATCGTGGGCGTGTAGGCAGTAGACTTCGTCGTTGCGTTTACGCCGTCATCGGACGCCTCGATGCTTATCGTACCGTTGTTTATCTGCACGTAGGTCCCTTCAATGCCCTCCGCGCTCTTCAGCGACAAGACGCCTCCGTCCACCTGTGCCGCAGCAGTTGCCTGAATGGCGTCCTCGCTGGCCGTGATGGTAAGCTTGCCATCCGCAACATACACGTTGCCCACGGTGTTGTCCTCGTCGTTCTCGGAATGAATGCCGTCTTTCTCTGACGTAATGGTTATGTCGCCATCAGCAATGAGAACGTTGTCGTTTGCCTCGAGTGCATCCGCCTTGCTGTCGATCGTATACGTGCCGCCCGTAACCTTAAGGTCGTCATGCGATGACACGCCGTTTGCCGATGAGCTTATGGCAAGCGTTCCAAGGCCATTAAGAACGAGGTCGTCCTTAGAGAATATCGTGGCATCCAGATTGGTGTCGCCATCTGGCGTAAAGCTGCCCGAAACGCTGAGCTGGTTGCTGCTTCCCTCTGCCGTCGTCACAAAGACCTTGTCGGCAGACTTTACGTAAATTGCTGGCGCGCTATCGTTTTGGATGGTAAGCCCGTTAAGGACAAGCTGTACCTTTGCGCTGGAGTCGGCATCCACCGTCACGGTCACGTTCTTTGCAGATCCCGACAATACGTAAACGCCTTCCTCGGTAATGCTTACGCTTTCGCCATCCTTTACGGTTATCTGCTTTGCACCCGACGTATCGGCGGTTTGGGCCATGTCGCGATCGGTAAATAGATCGGCCGTGCTCATCACACCATCGTTCACGCTGGTCGTGGCCACCTTGGAGCTCTCGCTCACCTGTACCTGAGATCCAGACGACGCAGCCGTAGATCCCGTGGAAGAGGTGCCCGAAGACGATGCGGCTCCGCCGCATGCCGCAAGAGATAGGGTCAGAAGACCTGCCATAATCGCTGCTTGGGCCTTATTCTTTCTTTGGTTCATGGTGTGAACACCTCCCGTTTTCCTGTTTCACACGCTAGACAGAGCTTACGACCCCATGCTTTAACTTAACTTAAAGAACGGATAAGGTCCCAGACCACACACATGCCCAAAGTTTTTTAAGTTTCGGCTGCTGAGGGCAACAGCCAAGCGAACATTTTGACGTCAAGTCGAATGCGGACGGCTATTATGGATTTGGTGCTAAATCGGTCGGATTCAAACAAGATGCTAACGAGCAACCGCTAGTCTTTTTCTCTACGACTATTACAAAAACAAACAACGCGTGAAGCAATGACGTTCACGCACATACAATTGGACTGTAGGGTATGCAGAACAAGGAAGAGAAGAAAAAGAGAACAACGAACAAGCCTGCAAAAAAGACCACTAAAGCGCTTGGAGGAAGCACAAAGGCCAACTCCACAAAGGCTCTACCGGCTGCCAAGGCTGGATCGACGCCCATCGCACGCTTAATGGCCGCAGCCAGCAGGTCCGCCCTGCCTGGAGACGTCAGCCCGTCAAAGGGTTCTGGCTCGACAAAGGGGGCGGGCAAAACAGGAAAGAAGAAGGCCAACAAGACCGCTGGCAAGAATTCTGCGTCCGCCGCATCCAAAACAAGCGCCGCAAAGAAACCAGCCAAGGGCAAGGCAACCGCCAATGCCAACGGTAAAAAGGCCACCAAGCCAGCCAACGGCAAAGAGACGGCCACCAAAAAGCAACCGAAGGCATCGAGCAAGGCTGCGTCATCCAACCCAACAAGCTCAAAGGGCACGACCGTAAAAAAGGCCGCGCAAGGCAGTGGTGCCAGTACGTCCAACGCCGGTAAAGCCTCGAAGACCGCAACGCAAAAGACCGCAAAAACCCAAGCCAACACATCGGCAAAGGCCAAAAGCAACACCAAGGGCAAGACGGGCACCCAAAAAGGCACCAACGCCAATGGAAAGGCCAAAGCCGGAGACAAGGCGCAAGGAACCACCAAAACCAAGGCCAATGGCGGCACCAAGACGAAGTCCAGCGGTAGCGCCAAGGGTAAAGCCAACGGCAGCGCGAAGGCAAAGGCCGGCGGCAGCGCGAAGGCAAAGGCCGGCGGCAGCGCGAAGGCAAAGGCCAACGGCAGCACAAAGGCCAAGTCCACCGCAAAGAAGGGCACACCTGCCCATGCGGCTCCAGAAATCAAGCGCACGCCAATCGAGACAATACGCGCGCTACCTTCAACGATCAGCACAAGGGCGGTCGAAGCAAAGGATTGGACAACGAAAAAGGGACGCTTACCCTTGTTGGTTGCCGTGGTTGCCATATTCGTAATCTACGTAATCGGCTCTCTAGTCTTCTCTAACGTCTATTTGCCCGGAACCACCGTAAACGGCAACGACGCCTCCATGCGCAGCGCTGCCGCACTGACGGCCGAGGCTGATGAGGCGAGCAAAGACTACAAGCTCAACGTGAGCGGTGACGGCGCGGACTTCTCGCTTGCAAGTTCCGATATAGATTTTGCCTTTGACGTGGGCGCCTACGAGCGCAACGCCAAAAGCCATCTTTTGGGCTGGGCGTGGCCTGTTGGCATTTTCTTGCCTAAGGATTTTGCCGTCTTGGACGGCGTTACCTTCAATCGCGACGCGGTGCAATCGGCCGTGGACTCAGCCATTGAAAAAGTAAACAAGAATGCCACCGCACCCAAAAACGCCACGATTTCTTATGACTCAGGCAAGAAGACTTTTGTGGTGAACAACGAACAGGGCGGCACCGCGGTTTCCTCCCAAAACACCATGGATGCAGTGTGCAAGGGCATCGGAGAGCTCAAAAGCCAGGTGACCCTGGGCGATGCAGAGCTTCAGCAGCCGGCAATCAAGGCAGATTCCGAACAGATGGGCGCGGCCGTACAAAAGGCAAACGAAATCAGCAACAAAGAGATTGCGCTCACCGTCAACGGAAATACGGTAAAGACCGTGAACGCAGAACTCATTCACCCGTGGCTCAAGGTGGACGAGTCCTACAACGTCGTGGCAGATCTTGACCTCGTTACCGACTGGGCGAAAAGTGACCTCTCCCGTGAGGTAGACACTGTGGGAACGGCACGAACCTATACGCGTACAAACGATGGCAAGCGCATAGACGCCATTGGTGGAGGCTCGTATGGCTGGAACATGGACGGAGCCAAGCTAGCACAGTCCGTATGCGAACACATAGCGAACGGTTCCACGGAGAGCATCGAAATACCCATGCAAAGCAAGGGTGAGGTATACGTACACGGCAAGCAAGACTGGGGTCCGCGCTACGTAGACGTTGACCTTGCCGAGCAATACGTGCGCATGTTCGACGAGAACTCAAACATCGTAATGGAGTCGTCGTGCGTCTCGGGCAACCTGGCCGAGAACAACGAGACGGTTACGGGCGTTTTCTACCTGGAGAAGAAGGAGTCGCCCGCCACTCTTGTTGGCTTGGACGAAAACGGTGATGGCGAGCCCGACTACGAGAACGAGGTCCAGTTCTGGATGCCGTTCTATGGAGGCTATGGCCTGCATGACGCCCTCTGGCGCAGCTACTTTGGCGAGGACTTGTATAAGTATGACGGTAGCCATGGATGCGTGAACCTGCCCTACTATGCGGCCGAGCAACTATACGACCTCATCCGCGTTGGTGATCCCGTGGTAGTGCACTACTAACGGCGGCGCATGCGCGGCCTAGCTACCGCGTTTGGCGTCTGTTAGGAATAGCTCCGATCACTGTCGCGAGGACAGCAAGCAAGGGAAAGTTCCTCGTCAAACCCGCGGGATGGCGATGGAAAGCGTCGTGCTCGAACAGCGCGACGCTTGCCGAGGGGGAGGCGGAAGTCCCCGTGCTCGAACAGCGCTTCGCGAACTGCGCCGGTGACTTCCGTCTCCCCCTCGGTCATCGCTTCGCGAACTGCGCCGGTGACTTCCGTCTCCCCCTCGGTCATCACTTCGCAAACTCGCGCGACTTGCTTTCCATCGCCATCCCGCGGATTTGACGAGAGGCAGGGTATCTCTCACCCAGCCTTAGCTAAATCCCAGCGCCATGCCCACAAGCCGTACGACCAGGGCCACGACCCAGGCAATGCCACACTGCAGAACCACCATGCCAATTGCCCAACTGCCACCAAGCTCACGCTTGACGGAGGCAATCGCGGCAACGCACGGCGTATAGAGTAGCGAGAACGCGAGCATACATGCCGCCTGCAACGTGGTGAGTGCGGCAGCGACACCGCCCGAGCTCTTGAACAGGCTCTCCATAACGGCAACCACGCTCTCCTTTGCCATGAACCCGCTAATGAGCGAGGTTGCAATGCGCCAATCGCCCAACCCCAAAGGAGAGAGCACGGGGGCAACAACACCAGCAACCATGGCAAGGATGCTTTCCGATTCATCGCTCACCAAATTGAAGCTCATACTAAGGTGCGAGAGAAGCCACACCACGACGGTCGCGATAAGAATAACTGAGAAGGCCCTCTGCAAGAAGTCCTTGGCCTTCTCCCACATGAGCTGAAACGTACTGCGCGGGCTGGGAAGGCGATAGTTGGGCAGTTCAAGTACCAACGGCACGGCTTCGCCCGTGAACACGAACTTCTGGTACACGAATGCAGCAATGATTCCGCACACGATTCCCAGCAGATAGAGGCAGACCATAATGAGTCCGCCCCGTCCCGGGAAGAATGCGTCAACGAAGAAGCCGTAGATGGGAAGCTTGGCCGTACAGCTCATGAACGGCGTCAGAAGAATGGTCAGACGTCGGTCTCGATCTGACGGTAGCGTGCGAGTGGCCATTACGGCCGGCACGGTACACCCAAAGCCAATGAGCATTGGCACGATACTTCTGCCCGAGAGGCCAATCCTGCGCAGCGGCTTGTCCATGAAGAACGCCACGCGCGCAATGTATCCCGAGTCCTCCAAAAGCGACAGGAAGAAGAACATCACCACAATTATGGGCATGAACGAGAGTACCGAGCCTACGCCTCCAAGGACTCCGTCCACCACGAGCCCGTGAATCGCGTCGTTTACGCCAGCGTTGGTAAGGCCCGTGTCCACGGCGCCTATCCCAAGGGCAATAAGCTCTTCCAGCCTCTCCTGCAGCCATGCGCCAACCACATTGAACGTGAGGTGAAAAATGATGCCCATGATCGCCACGAACATGGGGATGGCAGTCCATTTGCCCGTAAGGATCTTGTCGATGCGGCCGCTACGCTCGCGTTCTTTGCTCTTGTGTGGCTTGATCACACAGGCATCGCACACGCTGAAGATGTATGAGAATCGCATGTCCGCAATGGCGGCGGCCGCATCGAGCCCCCGCTCGGTCTCCAGCTGCCGCACAAGATGTCCCAGCATCTCGCGCTCGTTCTTGTCCAAGTCAAGCTGGCGGACAATGAGCTCGTCACCCTCTATGACCTTGCTCGTTGCAAAGCGAATAGGCAATCCGGCGCGCTCGGCATGGTCTTTGATGAGGTGAGCCGCGGCATGCAGATAACGGTTGAGCACCTCTTTGTGCTCGTTGTAAAGGCACTGATCCACGCGCTTGGGCGACTCCTGGTAATGCGCAATGTGTATGGCATGGCGTACGAGCTCCTCAACGCCCTTGCCCGTGGAAGCGCAGATAGGCACCACGGGAACGCCAAGCATGTTTTCCATACGGTTTATGTCCACCGCGCCGCCGTTGCCCGTAAGCTCATCCATCATATTGAGGGCAACAACCATGGGAACATCCATCTCGAGGCATTGCAAGGTAAGACACAGGTTGCGCTCGATATTGGTTGCATCCACGATGTTGATGATCGCGTGAGGATGCTCCTCCAACACGAAGTTTCGAGAAACCAACTCCTCGCTTGAGTAGGGAGAGAGCGAATAGATTCCCGGCAAGTCCGTAACCAGCGTATTTGCATGCCCCCGAATGGGACCGTCCTTTCGGTCCACCGTGACGCCAGGAAAGTTCCCCACATGTTGGTTCGATCCCGTGAGCTGGTTGAAGAGCGTGGTCTTCCCACAGTTTTGGTTGCCGACCAAGGCAAACGAGAGGACCGTGTCCGCGGGCAGAGGGTCGCCACTCCCCTTGGGATGAAACTTGCCTTCCTCGCCATATCCTGGATGTGGCAACTCGGAACTTGGCTGTTGGGTCACCTCAGCCGCGGACGCGTTGTCTGCAACCACGTCGTCTGGAACCGGATCGATCTCGATCTTCTGGGCATCGTCCAAGCGCAACGTCAACGCGTAGCCGTGTATGCGCAGCTCCATCGGATCGCCCAGGGGAGCATACTTGGTAAGGGTAACGCGCGCCCCTGGGATGACTCCCATGTCTAAGAAGTGCTGGCGAAGCGCGCCCTCACCACCAACGGAACGCACAATCGCGCTCTCCCCTATCTCCAATTCCCTTAGCGTCATGAGTGCTTTCCTCGCAGTTTCGTCTTGCTGTTGGCGGGCTTGTGTAAGAGTGAGGCCTCGCTCCGCCTACTCATATGAGCCCAGATGGAAGGCAAGCGCGCCAATGAGGTTTGCCTCGTTGCCAAACTTGCACGTAACGATTTCCGGTTTTCCGAAGGGCAGGAAATCCATGCTCGGGGCAAATACGGCATCTACGGCGTCCGCAATAAGCTTCGTGGTCTCCGGTCGCGCCGATATGCCACCACCTATAGCATAACGCTCGAGGTCAAGCACGCTTTGCAGACTCAGGATGCCTGCAGCAGCCTGGAAGGCAAACTCATCCAGCACAGCCTTGGCTTCCGCATCGCCCGCCTCATACGCATCAAAGAGCATAACGCCATCGGCCTCTTGCACACCCTTCGTAAACGCGTACTTTTCCGTAATGGCCGCCGCGGAAATTCTTCCCGACCACATCGCGTCGACGTTTCCCCAGCCAAGTCCCCCCTTTAAGGCGCTGTGTTCGGTAATGAAGAGCGAGAGCTCGCCAGCACCACCTGTGGCGCCCATCCAAACCTGGTCGTTTATAACGATGCCTCCGCCTATGCCCGTACCCAGCACCAGCACTGCGCCGCTGTGCACGTCCGCGAGCGCACCCATCCAGTTCTCGGCGCTCGCCGCGCACTTGCCGTCATTCGCGATGGTGCATGGCTTGCCAAACACGGCGCCGTATTTTTGTGCCGCGGGATAGTCGTGGACCCACCTGAAGGCTCCTCCGGTATGAGCAATCCCCGCGGCAGTGTCTATACGTCCCGGCATGGAAATGGCAACGCCCTCTACCTCGTAGTCCGCCACTGCGTCACGGACGCTCTCTAGCGCCTCAATCGTTCCCTCTTCGCTCGTGGTAACGGCAGGCACCTTCCCTTGATGCACAAACTGCGCCGCATGGTCCATGATCGCGTATTTTATGAACGTTCCACCAATGTCCAGAACCAAGTACTGCTGAGCCATGGATATCTTCCCCTCTCCGTCGTAACCCGCACATACAATGATACAAAACGTAAGCGACTCTGTCCTGCGACCGGACTGGTCCGATGGCCCGCTCGTGCGTCCGCGTCTGCGCCCGTCCCGCATGCGGCTCCGCGCTTGCTTCGCTCGCTCACTTCGTGAGTCGCCGCATACGGGACGGCGTGGGCGGCTGCGCGATCGGGTAATCTCGACGACAAATCGATTGCTACAGTCGCAAGTTGGCACGACAAACCCACGCTCGGTTCGGTATGATGGATGTGGCAAGAAATGGTCGGGCAAAGAGAAGTTCTTCGATCGATGGGGAGGATCACATGAAGCTTAAGACTAAAGTCGTACTCGTGGGCGCGGCGGGGGTAGCCGTAATCGCAGGCACCGGACTTATCATCAAGGCAATTAAGCGCCGTACCAAACGCGTACTCGACCGCAAGATGCGCAAGGCCCTACGCGACATAGTGCAAATGCACGCAGATGACTTTGCGTCCGGCGAAGGGCTGGGAAAGTCGCTGTTCATGCACTATGTAGACAAGCTCGAGACCCCACAGCTCATCAAGCTTTGCGCGCTGGTACAAGTTGGGTACTTTATTAAGGTGTCGCAAATCAACCCGCTCAACGCAAGCAAAGACGAGGTTAAGCGTGCCATAGACAAATTCCTCGTAGAGGAGCGCCTCACCCCAACCGACCGCGAGGGGTTGCTCATGGCGCTCGACACGTCCGATGCCCAGGATGCTCTCGTGGCTGCGTTTTACGTACTTGGCAACGCCTAGCCTGGAGACAGCATGCAAAAGCAAACAAAGATCATCTGCACCATGGGGCCGTCTACGGAGGACGACGACGTCCTCCGAGGCATGCTCAAGGCCGGAATGAACGTTGCCCGCCTAAACTTTAGCCATGGTACGCACGAATACCACCGCAAGAACATCGAGCGGGTCCGCCGCATCGCGCAGGAGATCGGCAAAAACGTGGCAATCATGGCCGATACCAAGGGTCCAGAGATTCGTACGGGCGAGACCAAGGGCCACGAATCCGTGCAGCTGCAGCCAAACCAGCACACCATAATCACTACTGACAAGGTGGAGGGTACCAGCGAGCGCTTCTGTCTGGATTACAAAACGCTTCCCAACGAGGTTCATCAAGGTTCCGTCATCTTCATAGACGACGGCCTGTTGCGACTTGAGGTCGAGTACGTGGAAGGAAACGACATCCACTGCGTCGTGGTGGATGGCGGAGAGCTGAACGAGCACAAGGGAGTAAACATCCCCAACCTAAAGCTCAACCTTCCCGCCGTATCCGAACAGGACAAGCTCGACATAGCCTTCGCCTGCGAAGTGGGAGTGGATGCCATAGCCGCATCGTTTGTGTGCGACGCCAATGCGGTAAACCAAATTCGCTCTTTCTGCGCAAAGTGCGGTGCACCATATATGGTCATCTTCTCCAAGATAGAGTCCGCGCTCGCAGTCAAGAACTTCGACGAAATCCTTGATGCGTCAGACGGCATCATGGTTGCGCGTGGCGACCTGGGCATCGAAATACCACCTGCAAAGGTGCCGTACACCCAGAAGGAAATCATCCGCAGGTGCAACGAGAAGTACAAGACTGTAATAACCGCCACGCAAATGTTGGAATCCATGAGGCACAGCCCACGTCCCACCAGAGCCGAGGTGGCCGATGTGGCCAACGCCATCTTTGATGGAAGCGACTGCGTTATGCTGAGTGGAGAGACCGCCGCCGGAAACTATCCGCTGCAGTCGGTTCGCATGATGACCGAAATCTGCGCGGATGCCGAGGAGCATCTGGACGAAAAGCATGACTACCACGACATGGGTGGCTTGGAGAACGTAGGCGGCGCAACGAGCTTTGGCGCCGTGGAAACGGCACTACGCGTGGGCGCCGTTGCCCTGCTCTGCCCCACGAACTCGGGAAAGACCGCACGCACCATGTCGGTCTTCCGCCCAAAGCTGCCAATTCTTGCCACCTCCCCCCTACCCGAAGTCGTTCGTCGCACCTGCTTTTATTGGGGCGTCGTCGGACTTCTAACCGAGGAACAGCAAGGACTGGCAAAAACGTGCTACGATGCGCTTGCGGTTGCACGCGAAAGAGGATTCGTGCATGACGACGAGCTCGTGGTCATAACGGCAGGTGATCCTCTCTCGTCGCCATTCACAAACAGCGGCTACGAGACGGCTACCAACGTATGTATGGTTGCCCAAGCGCTTTAGGAGCCCAAAGGACCCGCGTGCACGTTTGCCCGCGGGTCCCTTTCGCTGCCGCTCGCTTCCTCCGCGCGCAGCCCGCATGCGGCGACTCACGAAGTGAGCGAGCGAAACGAGTGCGGAGCCGTTTGCAGGCTGCGCGCGGAGGACGCGAGCGGCAGCGATTCCCCGGTTCCCCTTACGGTATATCCTCGCATTTTGGGCATGGTCGCAAAATGACATCCATGGGATGGTAAACTGATTCGCGTGTCTACCCATGCAGTTCAAAGGTGGAAAGTTCAACGATGGCAGGCTTTCTGGCACGCAAGGAACAAGAATTCGTACGACGCGGCTCGTGCTACAAGGCCTATTCGGCGCTTTTCATTCCATGTGCGCTGCTTGTGTTCTTCGGACTCTTTTCAAGTGGCCGCGAACTCATTTGGAACATTGACGGATTGGGCCAGTACTATCCGTTTTTCATATACGAAGGCCAGTGGATACGCGGCATTGTGGGAGGTCTTTTCTCGGGTCAGGGCCTCCAGGTTCCCCTGTGGGAGTGGTGCAGCGGCTACGGGGCTGACATCCCCACGACGTTCGACGTCTTTCTTGATCCGCTCAATCTCGTCTCCGCCATTACCCCGCCATCCCTGAGCGAATGGGTCTTTCAGCTACTTGTTGTGTTAAGGCTCTATCTAAGCGGTCTTGCGTTTGTGTTCTATTGCCGCACGCGCGGCGAAAACAAGACGGGTACCGTCGTGGGCGCCCTTCTGTATGCCCTTTGCGGTGCGGGACTCACCGGCGTGCGGTGGAGCAGCGGACTCCATGCACTCATGCTCTTCCCCGTTATCCTAGCGGGAGCCGAGCGAATCCTCGCTCACAAGAAGCCCTGGGTCTTCATTGCGTCGCTTGCCGCGCTGGCTATTATGTCGTATTACTTCACCTACATGGCATGTCTTCTGCTCGTTGGATATCTCGCCGTTCGCGTGGGAATGGTAGAGCGCCTACACCTTACGGTCAGCCGATTCCTCAAATGGGTCGCAGTCTTTGCGGGTCTCGTGATACTTTGCCTCATACTCGCTGGCTTTGCCATCGTGCCGGCCATATCGGCGCTTTTGGGCATGGACCGACTAACGGACCAGGCAACTACCGTGCCTCTTTTGTATGGCCCTCTGTACTACATGGACTTTTTCACGGGGTTCCTCTCAATAGACGAAGTGGGCAGCGACACCTACCAAGGCTTTGGCGGTCTGGCAATCTTTGGGTGCATCGCGCTCTTCTCGCAAAAGAAGAAAAACGGTGAGCTCAAGCTTATTTTTATCGTACTTACCGCATTCATGCTCATCCCTCTGGTCGGGAGCGTCTTCAACGGGTTTAACTATGCGTCCAACCGCTGGGCTTGGGCATACTGCCTTTGCATGGCAATCATCCTCGTTCGTACGACGCCGATGCTTTTGTCCGTAGACAAGAAGCTTTGGCGACGACTGGCCTTGGGATGTGCCTGCAGCGCCTTGTTATTTGTGATTCCGTATTGTCGCGACGAGGCAAACGTTGCCGGATTTGCGGCTATGATCTGCGCCCTCGCACTCCTTGGCACCCTCGCGCAAAATGCCTATAGCCGCCTGCCACTCCTTCTTGCGCTCTGCATTACGCTTACCGTCAATGGATTCTACTTCCTTTCATCGCAAGAAGGTGGCATTGGCGCTTCCCAAACTCCCCTCGGCATGGCATATCCCAAGCTCACGAGCGCCTCAAACGACAGTCCCGCACTCGACGTTGCAAAAGACCAGTGGTGGCGTTACGACGAGGGATGGCTCCCCAAAGCAACGGTCCATCGCATCCCCAACAACAGCTTGGTATTGGGCCTGCAAGGCATAGACTTCTATAACAGCGTGTACAACGACCGCGTAGACAGGTTCCATACCGAGCTTGCCATCGCAGGCGACAACATTAACTTTAGGTATGTGAGTCTGCAGGGACGTGCAGACCTCATGGCATTGCTTGGAGTGAGATATTACGTCTACCGTAACGACGGCACCGACTCGCTTCCCTACGGATACCCCGCCCAAAACATGGTCGCACAGCGCGACGTTTTGGGTCTCGACCATCAGGTAATCGAGGCAAAGAGCTCGCTGCCCATTGGAATCGCGTTTGACAAGGCGCTCACGCACAGCGATTACCTAACCCTTACGCCCATACAGCGTCAACAGGCACTCTTGCAATCGGTCGTGCTCGAAGACAGCGAAAGGGTGCCGAATGGACAGAATCAAACGGCAGAAGGCGCGAAGTTCGTCTCCCCGTCCTCGCTCCAGTTCGAGGATTCCACCATCCCGTTTGAAGTCGTGTCTTCGCCAGGCGCCATTGCTGAAGAAGGCCGCTTTGTGGTCAGCGAGGCCAACTCTTCTGTTACGCTTTCCTGCAAAGGCGTAGCGCAGGCAAACACGTATGTGTACTTTGCCAACCTCGAGTATGAAAACGCACTCCCCTCCAAACTTGTGCCCGAAGAGCAGCTAAACGGCCTGCCGTGGCATTACCGAGCAAACTTGTTGCTGCAGGACCTTTCATATATTGAGCCCATCGACTACGAGATATCCATGCGCAGCAACGCAAGCACTATGACGGGCTTTCTGCCCAACAGCCTTCCCAGCAATCATATGTATGGAGGGAAAGACACTTGGCTTGTGAACATAGGGTATTCGGAACAGCCCGCTACCAGCATAACCATTACGTTTGATAAACCAGGTATCTACACCTTCGACGATATGCAGGTTCTAACACAGACGCATGCACATTTTGACGATTGGATGAATCAGCGCAATGCGGCAACGCTGCAAAACGTCAAGCAGGGCTGCAATCGCCTTACTGGCAGCATAGACCTCGAGAAGGACCAGACGCTCTTGCTCACCATTGCCTATAGCAAGGGGTGGACAGCCTATGTGGACGGCAAGGAGACTCCATTGCTTTCTGGTGACACCGGATTTATGGCACTTGACCTTACGGCAGGACATCACGACATCGAGCTTCGCTACCGGACGCCTGACCTCATGGCAGGCTGTGCCGTAACGGGCGCCGGTTTGGTCGCGCTAGCGGTGCTCGCCCTTGTCCTGAGGCGCCGCGCAGTGTAGGTCCTAAGGCCACGATGCCCATTCTGGCAAGCCCAACGTCTGACGCTCGACCATGCCTGCGCCTGCGCTGAGGCCCGCGTGCGGCTCCGCGCTCGCTTCGCTCGCTCACTTCGTGAGTCGCCGCATGCGGGCCTCAGCGCAGGCGCAGGCATGGTCGTTTCCCTACGTTCGGACCTTATGCAAAAAAGGTGCCACTAACCTGCATGCGGTATACTCGTCTCACACAGCTACAAGGATACGCACATGACGCAACTGCAACAAAAGCACTCCATCATCACGGGCCGTGGAGCAACGGCCATCTACCTCGTCCTTCTGCATCACGCTTCGCAAAGGGAAGCCCGGGACGGAAGGCGGCACATCATGCTCGCCCCGGCAAACGTGTGTTACGCGGCGCTCTACCCCGCACTTTATGCCAACTGGTCCGTACGTCTCTGTGACGTCTCGCCTACGGATGGCAATCTCACGTTTGACCTCGTTCAGCAAGCGTTCGACGAGCATTGCCCTGACGCGCTCCTCGTTCCCCACATGTATGGGCAGCCCGTGGCCGACATGCACGACATCCAAACGCTTTGCAACGATCGGGGCGTAATCCTGATTGAAGACTGCGCCAGCGCCATGGGCGGCACGTATGTGGGAGGACCGCTCGACGGTCGCCCCTTAGGCACGGTTGGTGATTACGCGGTCTTTAGCACGGGATATGCCAAGGTCGTGGACGTGGGATTCGGCGGGTTTCTTACAAGTGAGTCTGACTCCCTTGGCTGGGCAGAGGAGCTCGAACACGATCTTCCCCTACGCAGCAGCCAGACAGAGCAGACGGAAACGCTTTTTAGCAAGGTCTACCGCACCCTGCGCTCTTATCCCGACGGCGTGCTGGACAAGGCCGTCTACGAGGCGCTACCCACCGCATCGCGCGATCTCTTCCTGTTTAGGCTCAACAACGCCGACAAGCAGATCGTCGTCCAAGAGCTTGCCAAGCTCGGCGATATTGTACAGAGACGCCGCGAGCTCCTTGCCGCCTGCGGACAGATTTGGTCGCAGGCTCAGCCGGAACAGGCGCGCATGTTCCCCTATCGCCCCGGTTCCGTCCCCTGGCGCTTCTCCTTTTTCGTGCGTCCAGAATTGCATCGCCCACTCATCGACGCGTGCCTACAAGAGGGAGTCCCCATCTCAGACTGGTATCCCAGCATCGCCCCCATGCTGGGTGACATGGGTTCGTACCCAGGGGCGGAGGAAAACGAGCGTTCCATCCTCAATCTTCCGCTCAACACACAGACGCACGACAAGACCATCATGCAGGTCCTCTCTCTTTTGTCAGGCCTGCAGAGAGGAGAGCAGCGTTGAGGCAGCTCATCAGCTTTGTTATTCCCTGCTACCACAGCAACGAGACCGTAGGCCCAGTTGTCGATGACATATTCTCCGTAGTAAAGGAGGACGGGCGCTACGACGCCGAGGTCGTATTGATAAACGACAACCCGCCCGACGAGACGTGGAACGTCATCTTGGACATCTGCGCCAAGCATCCAGATGCCCATGGCTATTGCATGACACACAACTTTGGCCAGCACGCCGCACTCATTGCCGGATATGGGCAGGCCAAGGGCGACATCATCGTCTCTCTTGACGACGACGGGCAAACTCCCCCGAGCGAGGCGTTCAAGCTCATCGACGCTCTCGGCGGAAGCGTGGACCTGGTATACGCATCCTATCCGGAAAACGCCTACGCGTCGCTCTTTCGCAAGCTCGGCAGCAAGGCAAACGACAAGATGGCCGAGATTCTCATTGGCAAGCCCAAAGGCATCTACCTTTCGAGCTATCTCGCTACCACACGCGACGTCATAGATCGCGTGCTGTCCTACAAGGGGCCCTATCCCTATGTTGACGGACTCATGCTGCAGTGCTGCACGTCGGTTGTCCCCGTTCCCGTTGAGCACAAAAGCCGCGTTTCCGGCGAGAGCGGCTACTCGCTTGGCAAGCTTCTTGGCCTCTGGCTCAACGGCTTCACTTCCTTTTCGGTAAAGCCCTTACGCATAGCCGTCTTTGTTGGCTGTCTTTTTGCGGTGCTTGGCTTTTTGATAGGGCTGTTCGTCTTCATTCAGAAGCTGGTGTTGCAAGACGACATTGACGCCGGCTGGTCGTCGATCGTGTGTTTGCTCATGCTCATGGGCGGCATGATCATGATGACTATCGGCATGGTTGGCGAATACGTCGGACGCATTTTTATGAGCATCAACAACGCCCCGCAGTACTACATTCGCCAAAGCACCGATGACGTGTTTGAGGCGGAGCACCAACGAGACAGAGACCAAAAGACCGAACGAGAGGAAACGCTATGACAAAGCGCCTTCTGTGCACGACCCTCGCCGTGTTTCTATGCCTGGGCGTCCTCTGCGCATGCAGCTACGCCTCGTCTTCGCAAGAGGGCAACGCTAGCGATTCACCACAGGCGGCAAACTCTGCGTCGGCCGACCAGACGAACGCGTCCGCAAGCGACGCGACCGGCAACTCCAACTCTGGGACAACAACCCAGCAGCAATCCCCCGATACGCGCGCAGCGGACTTTGCGGTGGATCCCGCACGCAAGGACTGGAACTATGAGGCTCCTGCCACCAAGACGGTGTATCTCACCTTCGATGACGGACCGTCCGAGAACACCCAGCGCGTGCTGGACGTCTTGGACCGCTACGGCGTTAAGGCCACCTTCTTCGTAACGGGAATGCATCCGGACTACTTCCCCATGATTGCCAAATGCTACGAGGCCGGGCACACCATAGGCATGCACACCTATACCCACGACTACGACAAGGTATACGCCTCGGTCGACGCATACTGGAACGACCTTAACCAGATAGCGGACGTCGTGCGCGAGCAGATTGGCTACGTACCCTGCTTCATTCGCTTCCCAGGCGGCTCCTCCAACACCATTAGCGCCAACTACACCAAAGGCATCATGACCGAACTCGCGCAAGAGGTTCAGGACGCCGGCTATCAGTACTACGACTGGGACGCCAGCTGCGGAGACGGCGCGGAACATACGGCAGACGAGCTCGTTGAGGCCACGATGGCCGACACCTCCTACGGCTACAAGAGCATCGTGTTCCTTATGCACGATGGCGTGGCAAAGGAATCCACGGTAGAGGCACTGCCTCGCATCATTGAGTACTTCAAGCAGGAGGGCTACGAGTTCGCACCCATCGATCGCAACACTTGCGTTCCTCACCACGGCATCGGTAACTAAGGCACGAGCGACGGCATCTTAAATGGCAGGCATACGAGAGGGGCAACGTGAACATACAGATCTTCGGCAACAAGAAGAGCAGCGACTCACGTAAGGCCGAGCGCTGGTTCAAGGAGCGTCGCATACGCTTCCAATACATTGACATGCGTCAAAAGGGCATGTCAAAGGGCGAGCTCGATTCGGTTGCCCGCGCAACGGGCGGATACGAATCGCTTATAGACAAAAACGCCAAAGACGCCTATGCAGTCGCGCTTGTGCAGCACACACCCGCACAAATGCTTCCGGACGTATTGTTGGAGAACCAACAAGTCATCCGCACCCCCATCGTACGCAACGGCCGCTTGGCAACCTTGGGCTTCGCACCCGATGTGTGGAAGGAATGGGAGTAACCATGCAAGACGTTTTGATCGTGGGTATTGCGGGTGGCACGGGAAGCGGAAAGACCACGTTTGCGGAAGCTGTCATGAGCATGCTTAGGGGCAAGGCGACCCTCATCGCACATGACAGCTATTACCGCGCTCATGACGACATGCCCTACGAAGAGCGCGCAAAGCTCAATTACGATCATCCGGACGCATACGAGACCGACCTCTTGGTACGTCACCTCGAGGAGCTTAAGGCTGGTAGGAGCATAGAGGTTCCAACCTACGACTTTTCGCAGCATAACCGCGCACCGCAGACCACGACCGTTATGCCCTCCTCCGTTATTGTGGTAGAAGGAATCCTGGTGCTGGCCGACGCACGGCTTCGCAAGCTACTGGATATAAAGATCTTTGTTGACGTGGACGCAGACCTCCGCATCCTTCGGCGCCTCAAGCGAGACGTTGAGGAGCGGGGAAGAAGCGTACAAAGCGTCATAGACCAATACCTCGCTACCGTGCGACCCATGCACGAGATGTTCGTAGAGCCTTCCAAGCGTTTTGCCGACCTTATTGTTCCAGCCACGTTCGACAATTCGGTGGCCCAAGAGGTCCTTATTACGCATATCCGTCAAAAGGCCTAGCTTCCTGTTGGAGGACCATCATGGAGTTGCTCTTCGTAAACGGCTGTATGCGAAAGGAATCCAGAACCGAGGCTTTGGCTCGACGCTGGATACAGAGACAAGGCTTTGCCTCTGTTTGCGAGCTTCGCATTGGTCTGATGGGAGACCTCACTCCCCTAGACAACATGGGTATCGTCGCATACGGTGATGCCGTGTCTGCGGGTTGCTACGACCATAGCATGTTCCGCTTTGCCAAGCAGTTTGCCTCTGCCAGCCACATCCTCATTGCGGCGCCGTTTTGGAACTTCTCGCTTCCCGCCAAGCTCCACGACTATCTGGAGCTCGTTTGCACGCAGGGACTCACCTTTAGCGTGGACGAGAAGGGCGCCTATCACAGCCTCTGCCACGCACAACGGCTCGCCTTTGTAATGACCTCGGGCGGTCGCATTGCCAATCCAAGCGACGACCATGCGTTTGGCCTCATACGAACGCTCAACGAGCAATTTTGGCATATTCCTCACCTGGAGTGCGTCGTAGCCGAGGGTCTAGACGCTGCAAACGCGAACGTGGACGTCTTGCTCGACGCGGCACTCGATACCGCTACCGTTCTCACCTAACACGACCTAGGTGAGAGAACCGAATCACCCGGTTCAACGAGCGCCCAAAACAGCGACGAAGCGCCAGAAGGCAAGCCGCGCAATTTGGCCCCAGCCAAGACTGCGCAATGTTTAGTGTTCAGACCCCCCTCCTTCGCCGGTCCCGCATGCGGCTCAGCGCTCGCTTCGCTCGCTCACTTCGTGAGTCGCCGCTTGCGGTCCGAACAAAGGCGCGGGGGTCTGAACACTAAACATTGCACGTTGGCCAAACGGTCGTTTCTCTGCGCGAACCTTGCATTATAGCTGCAAAAAAGATACCATCTTTGCAAAATCTCTTAACCTAGTAGGAAGCAGCGTTGCTATAGGAATTTTGCATTAGCGAAGCTGAGTGACATGAATGAACTACCCAGCACTGCATTATCGATTCTATGTAAACGATAATCGCCTTACACAGAGCGAGCGCTGCCGAATCCAGATAGCGGGCGCAAGACGACAGCTCTCATAAGATCGAGAGGTCGGCATATTGGATATTCTGGGACAGCTCATATTGGCATCCTTTGCTATGGTGGCCGTGGGCATGATCGCAGCCACGGCAATCGGTGTGCTTCTTGGCCGCATGCTCCAAAAGAAGGAGTTTATTCGGAAATACCTCGTTTGGTCTGCAATAGCCTTGATCGCGATCGTGCTGGTGGACGTCTTCGTGTTCAACCGCGACGCAATCGGCACTTCCTCGCTAATCCCTGTGGACATTTTTGACACAGCTGGACTGCAAGAGGGCAGTCAGGCGGAGATAGACGGTCTGTCGCTGGAATCGAAAACCGTTGAGGTAACTTTTAGGAAGACAAATGGCGAGCATGATGCCTATGACGTCGAAGCCTACCTAAAAGATGAGGGTAGCAGCGAGGAGTTCGTACTTGCGGATCGGCGAACCGTGGTTCTGGGATACGAGTCGTGGGAGACAGAAGTCCTGAGGCTCAAAAGCAAAGGCAATCTTAGGGCGTTGAGACTATGCTGGGGCTCGGCTGGGGAATCGAAGGACAGCGCTGAGCCTGGCAAGAGCGATTTGGAGCTGACGTCCGTCCGAGTAAACGCACCGATCCCTTACAGGCCTGGCTACCTCAGATTCGCGTTAGTTGGCTCAATGGTACTACCCGTTCTTGCCATATACGCCTTCGGGCTTTGGAGGATCCGGTTCGACCCGGACTCGCGCAGACAGAGGGTCGCGTACGCCATCTGCGGCCTAGCGATGCTTTGCCTCGCGTTGGCCGTCAACGTCCTCACGACCCCAAAGGATCCCGCAAGACTCCCTAACGCGCAAACCATTGAGTACCCATTCCAAATGCCCTTTGAAGAGATTAACTCCCAAGCGCACGCAATCATGTTTGATACGTTGTTCCATGGTGGGGCTGTGCAGTGCGAGCTGCCGTCGGGCCTGCTCGAGCTGGAGAACCCATACGACTTTAGTCAGCGCAGGGCGGCGGGTATCGATCAGACCCTTTGGGACTACGCGCTCTTTGACGGCCGCGTGTACTCCTACTTCGGGATGACGCCGGTGTTCGTCGTGTACGCGCCCTACTATCTCCTGTTCGGGGTCCTTCCCTCGTACATTACGGCAGCCCTGGTGCTGGCCCTCGCCGCGATAATCGGCGCCTACCTTGCCGTATGGGAGGTGGCACGTCGATTTGCGAGCAACACCAGCTTCCTGGGAGTGGCGCTCTCGTCCCTAGCCGTCACGTTAGGCAGCGGCATCCTTATGATTCAGAGCTGCTCGGATAGATACTATCTGACAATCCTTTCGATGATGGCATTCTTCTTCCTGACGCTGTGGTCCGCACTGCTCGCGTGCAGGAAGCCGGTGAGGACGGCGTTGCCCCTGTTCGCGCTGAGCGGGCTCTTCACCGCGCTTCTCGTGTGGTCGCGCGCGAGCGGGTTCGTTTCAATCATGGGGTGGCTCCTGCCGCTTTTCGTGGGGGTGTTGCTAGACAAGGAGCTCTCGTGGAGGGGGCGAGTGGCAAGGGCCGGCTGCTATCTTGTCCCCGCACTAATAGGTGCCGCGGCCATATGCCACTTCAACGCGATCCGGTTCGGCTCTCCGCTGGACTTCGGGCAGTCATACCAGCTCACGGTGAGCGACATTCGATACAACACGCTGGACGTGGGGAACGCGCTGGTGGCGATGTGGCACTACCTGTGCGACGGGATAGGCACGAGCGCGGACTTCCCCTGGGCAACGCTTGCCAAAGACGCCACAAACCATGCGGGAAACTACATGTACTACGACCTCAACTTCGGTGCCCTTGTGGTTCCGATTACGTGGGGCCTGTTCGTGCTGAGGGTGCGCGAGCAGCCGAAAGCGCGACCCGTCTTGACGATGGCGCTCCTCGCGGCCCTCGCCTGCGCACTGATGGACTACTGCGTCGGAGGCGTGAACATCAGGTACGTATGCGACATCCTCCCGACACTCTGCCTGCTGGGGTCGATCGGGTTCATGCGTTATATTGGACAGAAGAACAATCAATCTGATTCCCTTCCGACGAAGCTGCTCATTGCTGCCACGGTGCTCACCGCAATGCTGGCGCTCAGCCTGACGTTTGGGAACGACCGCAACTATATAATGCAATCCAGGCCTTCGGTATATACGTATATAGCTGACCAACTATCATTTCGATAATTAAAGACTGTGTTCGAAAAGAAATTTTGGCATGCCACAGAAAGGCGAGCCGTAATCACCGGCGCGGCCCCGCGGGCCTCACCACGGTACTCGATTCCACTACCTCCGGCACTGTGGGTCAAGACTAAGTCCGTCCGATGGCCACATACGTTTGCCTCAATCTTGCGAGTTTTCGGATTGGTGCAATTTGTAAACAGTAAGGCCCGAGGGATACGACCTAACCAGCGATGCCTCAATGTTGCCCTTGCACTTATTTTGCAGGTACGAGAGCAAACACTGCTTGGAATACTCGTCCATCGTCCCCAAGGTATAGAAGTAGCAATTGTTTCGAAGTAGGGCAAGGGAGCGGTCGCGGGATAGGCCGAGCGCCTCAAGCTTATTTTCGTAACGTGGGCTCCCGTATTCCCATCCTCCCCAAAAGACGACGTTTTGCGCTTCGTTGCCATTCGTGGTCAAAGCGTTATACCGAGCGTTAGTCACCACGGTAATGTCTTCAACAAACACGTCGTCTGGATGTCGCGTGGCGTCCTCGTGCACATCACGTACGATCTGAGCGCCTTGCGCCTTTAGCGCTTGAGTCGCAGGGGACCAGGTGTGCCGACCAAACGCGGCTGAACCCACAACAAGCGCTCCCATAAACGCCCAAGAGAGCGCCGCAACAAGACGTTCGGCTTTTGGAGAGGGACTCTTGTTGGATTGGGGAAACTCCTCCATAAACGAACCCAACAACCCCAAAAAGGTGAGCGAAATGCCTACTGTAACGCGCGTGGGCAGCCTGCCAACGACCATAAGCCCGACAACCAGCACGTAGTACATAGCGCCGAACACCATTACGGTCACGCGAGAGGAAGTGCTCGACGCACATAACAACGAAAGCACGAACGCCAAGGGCATGATGCACAACATCACCCAAATATCGGCCTTTGGAGGCGTGGCAAAAACGCTAGAGTCGCGTAAAGACACGATCCTGTTGAAGCTCTCGGTCGTGATATTCTCGTCCATACAATAAAAATTGTTAGCTAACACCTCGAGGTTGGAGTCCCACCCGAGCTCGTCAAACACTGCGGGATATTCGCTGTACGTTGCATGCGGATAGTCTGTGTACAATGAGCGCGCGTCATTATAGGAGGTATAGCTACGTAAGTCTTCTTGGCTATAGGCCACAATATGGACGACGCTGCAAATCGCAAATGCCAAAAAAACCAAAAGCGCGTGCGATGCGATCGCGCGAGCATCGCCCGACGTGGCAATGCTCAAGAGGGAGGTACCCTTGGAGGATCGGCGGTCCGCCAACCATCTTCCTACGACCTTAACGATCAGCAGACATCCCACTGCCCCAGCAACAACGACGCACATCTCTAAACGCATGAGCAAACCAAGCAGAAGAAGAACGGCCCCCGCCATGCGATCGCGCCTGCTTCCTGTAGTTCGGCACATCAAAAAGAGCCCCGTACCACAGGCTATTCCAGACGTCGTCGTAAACTGAAGGTTATGCACCAACAACCCCATGCATATTACTTGGCACACAACAAAGGCGGTCCACATAAACGCCGTTCGAGATCGCAGTCGCTCAAGAGCCCTTTTGCACAGAACTACGTCGCAGATACCAATCGTCACGATTTGGAACAAGGCCCACCATGGTATCGACGGGGCAGCATGGTAGAGAGCTGCCAAAGGAGCGCTAAGACAAATATTCGAAAACACAATATACATGCCGCCCGGAAGACCGTCGCGCAGTATTGAAGCCATAACGGCATCGTCGTTATTCGCCCACATCGGCTGAAAGACACAGCATGTAAGCACAAACAAAGAAACCGTAACGATAAGGGGCGCCAATCCAAAGAGACGTTGTTGAAGCTTGGGCTCAGACGCCGACGAACGCAGGCCGTCGACTCTCATCTTCATGACAATCCTTCCATAGCGCATCCATGCATAGTTAGTGGATATACTTTACCAAAAGATTGTGATAGTTTTGCCGAAGGGGAATCGCCCCATTAAACAGCTTAGAGAAGGCCGCCCAAAAGGGGCACGTGTCGCAAAAGACGCGTAAGCACTATAGAGGCCACGACAACCACTGCGTAAAAGAGCACCTCAAACAAGATTGGCGGAAGCAGGAGCGGATCGACGACCATAAGGACGAGGTGCACGAACAAGGGATGAAGCAGGTAGATGCCAAAGCTGTCCTTGGCAAGGTGATCGACTACGGAGTTGGTTCGCACCGCCGTATTGCCAAGCACGCGCTGGAGTACAGACAGGACTCCCAACGCATACGTACACGCAAAGCAGCTCCCCTGCAAGAAAATAAAACCAAGGTCGCCCTCTTTGGCAATCGTGCACGCAATGCTCGAAGCCATCATAACGAGCAGCGACAAGAGGCCTGTCACGATCGCAAATAGGCTGCCCCTCATCTGCCGCATACACCCTCCAACGCAAAAGCACGTTATGCCGATTGTCACATTTTGCACAAAGGCAATCGGTCCGTCCTCGGTGGCATACACATCATTCCCGCCTAAAAACAGCCAGAGCCGTAGGAAGGTGGGCACAACAAGAACGCAAGTGAAGAGCACGGCCGTAAGGAATGCAAACCTTCTGCTTCCCAACCGATTCGATATCCTACGGATTGGCGGAACCAGAAGATATACGACCGCGAGTGCATACACGTACCACAGATGATCCCAAGACGAAGCTGTTAGAACATCCACGATGGCGCGCGAGACGACCGCCATCCCAAGAGGCGCACCGTTTTCCCTACACAGCGCAACCTCTTCCAGAAGCGAAAAGAACACGCCAAAAGTGAGTAAGACCCCCACCATACGCATAGCATACTTGCATGCCTTCTTTGGGCTTACCTCCTTGGCTGGATCAAGCAGTAGGTATCCCGTAATCATAAAGAAGGCAGGCACGGCCCATCGTCCCGCGAGTATGCCAACGGCGTTGTATGCCGCAAGACGAGTATAGGAAATATCGTTCATTATGCACAGAGATGTGCTGGTAAACACGTGAAGCAGCACGACGCCAAGAGCGCCAAGGGCTCGTGCCCAATCGATCCACCCTATACGATCCGCTCGTTGCACACACGCTCTTCTCTACTCGCTACTATCGTGCATAGATGCGCAAGGGCCTGCACACTCAAAGGAAGCAGGCCCCTGCGACAATTGAGACTAGGTTCTGGCAATCAGGCGATTAGGCCTCTTCCTTCTCCTCGGATTTCTCATCGTTCTTGGCCTCGGTCTCCTCACTCTCGGGGAGCTCGCCGCGGCGGCTCTTGCGCTCGCGAATCTCCTCAGCGGTGAGGATGTCCTCAATGCGAAGGTTAACGCCGGCGATGTCCAGGCCGGTCATGCCGGTAACCTGGTTTACCACGGTGCGCTTAACGTCGTCGAACACCTGCGGAGCGTATACGCCGTACTCCATGAGGATGGTGATGTTTACGCGAACGGTGCTCTCGGGCGTAACCTCAACCGTAACGCCCTTGCGGACGTCGCGCGCGCCAAAGGCGTCCTGCACGCGATTGACCCAGCCGCCCTTCATGCCAACAACGCCGGGAACCTCACGCACGGCAATTGCCACAATCTTCTCGATGACACCATTGGAGAACGTAAGGGAGTCCTCGCTATTTACGTCTTCCTCCTCGGAGGTGGCGACAATATCCTGCGTCTCCTCAACAGCAGTCACCAAAGCGCCATCGACGTCTTCCACGATCTTAGTCTCGTCACTCATAGCCTAGCTCCTTTCTGTGCGCCCATGCGCACAAACGCTAACCATCAACTAACTCTATCGCTCTTCGCGGTCGTTGTCGAACAAACCACGAATCATGCGAATAATCTTGGGGTCGCCGTCAAAAATCTGTCCTATGGCCACACCCACGACTACCAAAAGACATACCAGCAACACCTTTCCAGGCCCAAAGATAAACGCTGCCAATGCCAGCAGAAGGGCAATGGCCCCGCCCCAGAAGGCATGCTCATGACCCGCGAACGTGCGATGGAACCAATGGGACAGCGACTCGCGCGTCTTACCAGCCTGGCCTTGCGCCTGCTCGCTTGGCGCCGCCTCGGCCATTGGCTGCGTTGGCGCGCTTTGCTCGGGAGCCGTGCCGGTGTCCCATGGCGCTTCGTCACTCACATCCTGAGACGTCGCAGAGGAAATGCGCACTTTGGATGCAAGCGAGGACTTGACGGGCGCGCTGGAAGATGCCGACGCCGAGGGAGCGGGAGACGAGGTCTCCGCAGTTGCAGGCGGTGCCTGCGGCGCAGGCGCTGGCTCGGGTGCTGCCGCAGGCTGCTCAACCGCAATCGCAGGCTTTACCGCAGAGACGGGCTTGGCAGCGGCCTGGGACTTCGCCTGTGCCGCGGGCTGAGTCTGGGACTGGGGGGCGTCGACCTTTGGTGCGGGCGCCTCAACCTTGGCCTTTGGCGCCTTTACGGATTGTTGCGTCGAAGCAGTGACTTGCTTCTGGCTGGTTGCCGCCTTTGACTCGGCAGGCGTCTGATCGGTCTCCACTTTCATGCGTGGTGCCATGCGCTACACCTCCTCGGAGGAAGACACATCCGAACTTGGAACGCTTTCGTTCTGAGTTGCGTCTGCGCTTGCATTCGCGCTCTTATCCGCCTCGTTGCCCTGCTCCAAAGCCGAGGGTGCCAAGGGGAAGCTCTGCTCCGCGCTGGGATGCATGGAAACGTCCTTGCCCTCGAGCCTTACCGTGAATGAGCCAGTTTGCGCTTCCTCCGGCACGTCTGTTTCGCGTGCCACCTCTGCGGTCTGGTCGTCAACGTATGCCGAGATCTCGCCACGCTGCTCCGGGTTTAGGAACACAAGGTCAATGGAGCGCACGCTATCGCCGCACACCTTTGCGAGTCCCTGCTCAAGCTCCCTATGCAAGGTCTGCCCGTACTCCACCACATCCACGGGGGCATGTGGCCGAAGACGAGCGTTAACCCGAATGTTGCCGCGCTTGCGCGCACGCACGCGCACCGATACGGGCGAGCAGGCACCATCAGCCTCCACAATGTGCTTTACCTGCGACACGATGGCGTGACGCGTAATGGTAATCTGGCCACCATCGAGGATGACGACTATGCTTTCCTTTGGATTGCGCGGAGTAAACAGTGCCTTGAGCACACAGAACAGAAGGCCCACCGCCGAGACGCATACCATTATCTCAAGCGCAAGAAAGTACCATCTGTTCTCCGTAATAAGAGTTCGCGCCTGCGAGGTCCACGGCCCAACCCACACGAGCGAGAGCGCCGCAAGCGAAAGAATTCCGCACATCCCAAACACAAACAAGCACAGCCGCCTGAACCAGTTCATTTTGGCCTCCTCATCAATTCGTTACCCTTGAGGATACTATTTGAGACCCGCATATGCACGTATTGTTTTGGAACAAGCCAACAGGCGGCTAGCGAATCTTTGCTGCGACCCTGACTTAGGGACAGGCCCCAAGTTAGGGTGCCTCCCAACCCTAACTTGGGGCCTGTCCCTAAGTCAGGGTCGCAGCAACGGCTCACGCAACCGTACTTGGGTCGCCGCCACTGTTTACCACCTGCAGAAGCTTGCGCATCGCAGGCTCGTCCACGATCTCGTACCAATAGCCGTCGATCATTTCGCTCGTGGTTGGAATGGCACAGGAATAGATGGTTGGGCTCATGAGCTTAAAGCGCACCAAGAGCGGAATCAAATCGTAGCACCGCAAGTCGGTCCCCACCAGTCCGCCCATATGCTTGAGCGCTTGGGGAATCTCTTTGGGCGAGAGCGACAGGATGCGATTCATAATGGCGGTAAGCAATATGCGCTGATCCGCTTGCCGCTGATAGTCGCCGTCTTCAAAGCCATGGCGAGCACGAGCCCACAACAGGGCGGTTTCGCCATCCATCGTCTGCATGCCCGCATCCAATACGAGACCGCTGTAGTCGGGATCGTTAACGGCCACCGGCACGTTTACCGTAACGCCTCCCAAATAGTCGATGAGCCCCACCAGCTCCTCAAAGTGGATTACGGCAACATGGTTTATGGGAACTCCCGTAAGCTTGCTCACAGCTCGCACTGCACCGCCCGCGCCGCCGTACGCATAGGCGGCGTTTATCTTCGAGCGACCGTAGCCCTCTATCTCGACCTTGGTATCTCGCGGAATCGAGACCATCGTGATCTTTCCGCCAATAAAGTCGACGCGCATGAGCATCATGGTATCGGTTCGCGATGCAGTATCGCCCTCGCGCTCGTCGGATCCCAAGGCAAGCACGTAGTAAGGCATGCCCGGGAAGGACCACGAAAGTGTGCCGTTTACCGTCTCCTGCTCTGCCGGAGAGAAGGCCAGCTGCTCGTCTATGGGGTGTGCCACCACCCAATAGATGCCCACGACCGCCAATATGAGCATGATGAGCATGAACAGGCAGCCAAAGTGATGGCGCTTCCTACGCCGCAGGCGTGGCTTCCCCCGATCTGGCGCCTGCTGCGCGCCATAGCCATTCTGCGGATACGCGGGCACGGCATCACGGGCTTCCTTCTTGCGCCTACGACGTCTTAGCAAACCCTTTGCCGGTTCCGGCTGCGCGTTTTCCACCGGCGCACCGTACACCTTGCGGACCTGCGTTTGGGGAAAGGACTCTGTTGAGCCATATTGTACCGCCGTCATGTCCACGGGGCTGTCAACATACGTAAAGCCGTCGCCTACGCCATCCTCCATCGAATCGTATTCATCCTCTACGAATGAGAAGTCCCCAGAATCGTCCATGTCGTCGGAATCGGCGGCCCAGGGATCGATCTTGTCATAATCGTCGTAGGGATTGCGTGGGGTCATGGCATGCACCTGATTCTGGTTCGTTTGGAGTGTGTTTAGGTGGCTTCATTGTACAACGACGCAACGATTGCTAGAGGGCAAAATGAGCGCCATATAGGAAGTGCATCTGGCACTCGCTTGTTCAATCCCCTGTGCCTGCTCCCACCCCGCTTACGGCTCCGCGCTCGCTTCGCTCGCTCACTTCGTGAGTCGCCGTATGCGGGGTGGGCGCAGGCACAGGGGCTACTGCTCAAACAGCGCTTCGCTCGCCTTGGTCGGCCTGCGGCGGGGCGCTAGCCTTCCCACTTTCCGCAGCGCTTGAGCAGGCGGGCGCGGAGCAGCAGGTACCAAGCCTCTATGCGCTCGGAAAGAGCCGTCGTCAATACGTTTACAAACCCGCCGCGCACAACGGCAGCGAGCGTGTCCACGCCGAGCGCCGCACCAAGCAGGCCATAGACCACCTTAAATGGCAGAAAGTCCTCGTTAACGCAGAATGCCGCAAGATACAGCACCAAAGGAGCCATAAGGAGTGCATACACCTGCTCATGGACAATCTTATAGAGTGCGCAACCATACGACGAGCTCTTGGGCCGAAGGTCCACGTACTTCTTGGTTATCCACGAGACGGCCCCGTTTAGCACCTCACGCACGAAACCCGACAAATAGCCAGAAATAAGTTCGTATATGAGCAGGTAGCTCGGATACACGAACGCCGCCACAAGATTGGCCACATCCATGAGCGACCAATCCCCCGCCGGGAAGAAGCGCCACATATTATGGAAGAGCAGCGGAAACGTGTTCCACCACAGCCAGCCAAACAGACCGATGAACACCACACGCAAAACCACGGGTCCCAACAGCACGGATCTCACACTAAGGGGAACCTTCTCGGGGGGTGGTGCCGCGTCCCAGTCCTGTGCAAAATCCCATGGGTCTGCAGAGGGATCAAAGGAATCACTTGTTCCGGCACGCCAATCGACGCCCGAAAAGCCACCCGTGATGCCTCCGTACCCCCGCGATACCACGCGATTCGGCATGTCTTGGAACTGCCGCTTGAGCAGCTGATATGCCTTGTTGGCCTGCACCATGCGACGCTGCGCGGCAACGGGGTCCATATGGCCCTTTGCCGCAGCGTCTGGGTGATACCTACGGGCAATCTCCGTATACGAGCGCCGAAGCTCTTCCTTTGTATAGCGGCGAGGCAGCTCGAGGATTTCCTCGGCTGCCTCGCGGGTCATATCGTCACGCGGCAAGGCTACTCCTCGTCGAGTGCCTCTGCGATCTCGTCGGTTACGTCCATGGTGTTATACACGTTCTGAACGTCCTCAAGCTCGTCAAGACGGTCGGCCAGACGCTGGACCTTCTTTGCGTCGGCAACGCTCACCTGCGTGGGCGTCGTGGGAACGCGCGTGAGCTCAGAGCCCTTAACCTCGATGCCCTGCTCCTCGAGTCCCTTTACGACCTCCTGTATGGCATCGTAGGCGCACCAGACGATCCACTCGTCGCCGGCGTCCTCGTAGTCATCGCCACCAGCCTCGGCAACGGCCATCATGAGCTCGTCCTCGTCCACCGCGTTCTCGCGATCGGGCACCTTCTTGTCGTCGCTCTTGATGATCTTCTCGACGGCGATGGAGCCCTTGCGCTCAAACTGGAACGCCACGGAGCCAGAGGTTCCCAGGCTGCCACCAGAGTGGGTAAAGGCAGAACGGACGTCCGCTGCGGTGCGATTCTTGTTGTCGGTCAGGCACTCAACGTAAAACGCGACGCCTGCAGGACCATAACCTTCGTAGGTAATCTCGCTAAACACGGAGGCATCCGAGCCGGAGCCAAAGGCCTTGTCGATGGCAGCCTTGATCTTGGCGTTTGGCATAGATACCATGCGCGCGCGTGCTACGGCAGCAGCAAGCGAGGCATTGTTGTCGGGGTTGGGATCGCCACCTACCTTTGCGGCAACGGTAATGTTACGAGAAAGCTTGGAGAAGAGCGACGAGCGCTTGGCATCGATCGCGGCCTTCTTGTGCTTGGTGGTAGCCCACTTAGAGTGTCCTGACATGCACATCTCCTCACAGATTCGACTCACAAACATAACGATACTAGCGGAAACGCCGTAGATGTTAAAGTCTCATCCCAATAAATGCACGGCTTTGTGCAAGAACGCTATTGTTCGCACGCCATGCCTACGTCCGTAGGGAGTGCCCCTGACCTTGACCCTAAATAGGGGACTGTCCCCTATTTAAGGTCCCGTCGGCCTAGCTCACCGAGTTTACAGAAGGCACACTCGACTGCTGACGTATCATGAATTGGTATTTGGTTACGTCCCCTACCGAAAGCGAGGAAGGAATGAGGACTCACCCGCGCTTATCTGCCGTACTTACGCTTCTTGTTGCTATGGTGCTTGGCATAGGCATTTTGGGAGGATGCGCACCAGGCAATCAGCAAGCCAGCTCGAGCTCTGGCTCGCAGAGTGCAAGCGCGTCTTCGTCCACCAGCAGTCAAGCGTCAGCGACAGGCAATGTGGACGTAGCGGCAACATTTCCCTCTTGGAATCCCAAGAGCGAGTCACTTACCAAACTTGTCGACTACGTAAAGGACGTGACGAACAAAGACAGCGCCAACTATGTTGAGCCGGCGGAGCGCATCGCGACCTTCGACATGGACGGCACCTTGCTCTGCGAGAAGGCCCCTGTTTACGTTGATTGGTGCATGCTCATGCATCGCGTGTTCGACGATCCCACCTATAACGCCCCGGCAGAATACAAGGAAACCTGCAACAAAATTCGCGAGAGCACCAGCAAGGGCGTCGTGCCCGAAGAGCTCGATGACGCAAAGAACGAGATGCTCGTCAACGCGTTCAAAGACATGACTCCCGAGGATTTTCGCGCCTATGTGAACAACTTCATCGACACGGTAAAGGTCGAGGGCTTTGACGGTATGACCTATGGCCAGTCCATCTACAAACCCATGAAGGAAGTTGTTGACTACCTGAAGGCCAACGACTTTGACGTGCGCGTCGTGTCGGCATGCGAGCGCGAGGTCGCACGGGCGATTGCCGGCAGCAAGTTTGGAATCGCGCCAGACCACATCATCGGCACCGACTGGGGCACCAAGGCCTCCAAACAAGGCGACGAGGCTGTAAATAAGTACACCTTCAAGCAAGACGACAAGCTGCTCTTCGACGGCACCAAGGATCTTGAGGTCGCCAAGCTCAACAAGGTCGTCTTCATAGAGCGCGAACTCGGCCGCCGACCCATACTCGCCTTTGGCAACAGCTCGGGCGATTACGCCATGCTCAACTATGCACAATCCAACCCCGACCACAAGGGTATGGGCCTTCTGGTACTGTGCGACGACGTCAACCGCGAATACGGAGACACCGAGCGCGCGACCAAGCAGTCTGGCGAGGCAGCGGAAGAGGGTTGGACGACCTTCTCGATGGCCAACGACTGGTCGACGATCTACGGAGACGGAGTAACAAAGACGCAACTCCCCGCCGATCAGAACGCACAACTCGCGCAGGCGGCCTAATTACACTTGCATGCGATTGTTTTATTGGAGGAGATTCGCTTGAGGCTCTCGTTGGGAAAGAAGATCACGCTGCTCTTGGTGGTGTTTGCTCTCGTGCTAAGCGGAGTCGCCCTGGCCATTGGCTACAAGGTCGTGGACAACATGAACAATCGCCACTTTATGCAAAAGGCAGACGACACGTCAGCAACGGTCGCGCGCGTGGTGGACGTACAGAGCGCTGCCACCCTCAGGCAAAGCGTCGAGAAGATCTACAAATCCATGGAGAAAAAAGTGGGCAGCGAAGAGTGGGGCAGCCCTGAGTTTGAGGCATATGTGAGCCAATACGCCGAGCTTGCGCAGACGCCCGAATACCAAAAGTTGCTCGGGGAACTGCGCAACCTGCAGGAGTACAACAACGTAAGCTGTCTCTACCTTGCCTACGTTGACCCAGCTGACGAGGCATTCATATACCTCGTAGACGCAGCCGAGGATGAGCCTTGCCCCATTGGCACTATCGATCCCATATTCGAAGTAAATCGCCCCGTGCTAGTCGATCCCACGGTCGGCTTCCCTGCCTATATTACCAACACAAGCGAATACGGCTGGCTCGTAACATCTGGCACGCCCGTATACGACAGCAACGGATCCGTCGTGTGCTTTGCGCTCGCAGACATATCCATGGATTCCATCAAGCAGGAGGAACAGCACTACCTCACGCTGCTCACTCTCTACCTACTGGGCCTTATCGTCCTTCTTATCGTGGTTACCGTTCTATTCGTAAGACATTTCATAACACAACCCATAAACAAGCTCTCGGAGGCGGCCACTCGCTACTGCGATCCCAAGGAAGAGCAGCGCTCGACGTTTGAGGACCTCAATATAAAGACGGGTGACGAGATCGAAAGCCTCTATCACTCCATGGTCCAGATGGAACACGACGTAGACACCTACATCAACAACCTGGTGGAAACAAGAGAAAAGCTCGATTACACCAGGATGGAGGCGGACTACATGAGCGACCTCGCACGAACGGACGCGCTCACCGGCATCCGCAACAAGCTCGCCTACGACCAGGAGGCCACCATCCTGCAGCGGGAACTCGATGAGGGCAAAACGGAATTCGGCATCGCAATCGTCGATCTTAACGACCTCAAGAAAACCAACGACCTCTACGGACACGATTGTGGCGACGTGAGCCTCAAGCAGCTGAGTCTCGTGACCTGCACCACGTTCGAGCACTCCCCCGTATTCCGCATCGGTGGCGACGAGTTTGCAATCGTGCTGCGCAACGAAGATTACCAGCACATTGAGGAACTTGTAGACACCTTTGAGTCTAAGATCAGAGTCCTGCAAAACACAGATCCCTCCGAGCTCAAGCCATGGGAGCGCATCTCTGCGGCAATTGGTTACGCGCTCTACGACGCCGAGCTGGACGCAAATGTGAGCGCGGTGTTCCGTCGTGCAGACGAGCAAATGTACGAGAACAAGAAACAGATGAAGGGCGACAGCGCCCCGCGCTAAGCAGCCCTGCAACCCCCGAGTAAGGGACATTCCCCAAGTTAGGGTTTTCCAAAACCCTAACTTGGGGAATGTCCCTTACTCGGGGTCGGAATCTATTGCTTGAGTCCCAAGGTCTGCTGTATGCAATGCCAGATGGCCATCGATCCCTGCGAGTTGGGATGCAGACCATCGGCGTTGAACATCTCGGGCGTCACAGCCTCGCGTGGGTCCACGAACAGGTAGCCACGCTCTTCACAAATCGACTCCAACACGTCTCCCAACTCTGCCGCCGGCTCAACCAGCTGCTGCGCGGGACGCAAGTCGCATACAGGCGCCAACACGACGACGAGCTTGCTCTTCTTTTCGACTGCAGACAAGGCCTCTTGTGCCGTAATGCGAAACTCCTCCGTGCCGTAGTACCCCGCATCGTTTGTTCCAAGCGCCACGAACACCACGTCGGCGCCAGGCCCCAGCCAAGCGTCGGGGGTATCGGCCAAGCGACTCATAAAGGCACCGTTTATGCCAGCGTTCACAAACGAATCGACGCCCTTGCCACGCGCATAGTCCCTAAAGGCATTCGCCCAACATCCCACAGACGCAGGGGTCTCATACCACCGCTCGCTGCCATTGTCGTATATGACGCCGGTATCAATGGTGCTGACCGCCTGATCGTAGCCGTTGGTGCCAAAACCGGCCGTGATGCTGTCTCCGATAAGGCGAATGGAGCCTATTTCACCGTCGCGCAACATGCGGGCGAATTCGGAAATCGGTGCCACGCCACCGTCGGAGGCAGATTGTTTTGAAGCCGCTGCGGACTCGCTATTCCCAGCTCCTCCCGTTTCCGCCTTCGAGAAACTCGCCCCGTCGTTTTGACTCTCGCGCTGCAAAGGCATGTTAGCACCTACGCCCAACGTCCGTTGGCCTACCAAAAACCAAAGGCCAGCACCTACTGCCACCAGGAGGACAATAGCCAGCACAACAGGCAGTGCAGAGCTGCGACGCTTTTTGGGTGCCATGTGTTGTGCCATGCCAGCTCCTTTCCTGTTCCTATCGGTATGACCGCTCGTCGCGATTGATGATCAGCTCGTAAAGCACTTCTCCCACGCCGTCCACTGTCACCAAACGGCCATTGTCGGCTACATGGCGCACATTACCCGCCTTGGTGAGTATGCGGAAATCGGTGTAGTCCTTGCCTCCTACGCCAACCCTGTCCAGTTGGTCTTCCACTTGGCCCAATACGCGCGCGCGATCTTCTGGATGCACCACTCCCGAGTAGGTCCCGCCTGTATATTCCATAAAATCGTCCAGGTCTTCGCACTCAAAGAGGGCAATGAGCTCGTCATTCGCAAACAGAATCTCCCCATTGTGCACCTTGTGGACCACGATGGCGCCTGGTACGTTTTCGGCAATGTCACGCGGCATAAACCCAAGTTGCGACCTGTAGTTCGAGTCCATGTTCGGGGAGTAGATAAGGAATCCCGCCTTTCCCGCGAGCTTTACCGCATAAAGGGCCGCATCCGCGTTGCTATATGCTTGCTTGAGGTCGGCCACCTGCGAAGACTCCACGTAACCCATTGACATGGAGAGGCTATAGCGCTTACCGTCATGCACGCAATACAGGTCTTTGTCTTGGATGCTTTGCAAATATGACGCCGCATTGGCGGCTTCGTCGCCAACCAGCATGGCAAAGAACTCGTCGCCACCGTTTCGTCCCAAAATGGTGCCCTCGGGAAACACCTCCACGACCATGTGCGCCAACGTGCGAAGCGCAATGTCGCCAACTTCGTGACCGTGCAGGTCATTGACCGTCTTAAAGTCGTCCACGTCCATTAGAACGAGCACATACGGTACGCTGGGGTCACTCGAGAGTGCCTTTTCCACCGCCTGGTCGATGCCGCGCCGATTGTAAAGGCCGGTAAGCGCGTCGTAGAGACTCGTTTGCTCGAGCTCGAGCATCAGGCGATGGTTCACGATCTTGCCGCCCACAAACGAAGCGACGGTCTTCATCAGCCTCATGATGTCCAGGCCCTCGGCAAGCGCGTAGTTGTCGGCACCCAAATACCCAAGAATCTTGCCGCCGCCGTAAAAGGGAACGGCTAGCATCCGCGCGACGCCCTGACTCCTCAGACGCTCATACATTGCAGCGTCAACCCGCTCCAATTGCTCGACATTAGAGACAAGGACCATCGAATCCTTGGCCAGCAACTTCTCCCACGTGCTGAATTCCGCGTTGTCCATATGTTGCAACGCGTCCATGAACGAATCCACGCCTGGGGCGCACCACTCAAACGTATTCCTCGTGGTATCGCCCTCTCGCTCATACACATACACGCGATCTGGGCTAATGGCGCTACTTATCATGCCCAATACCTTTTGCATGGCCTCATCGTATCCCTGTATTCCATTTAGGGCGTCAGCCACACCAATAATAAAGTCTGAGGTATCGCGTCCGGCAATGATCTCGTCGCGTTCGCGCTGCTCGTCGTCGGCGATGGTAAACGCATACACGCAGCATCCCTCAATGGGCGAAGGCACGATGTTGAAGCTCAGCCAGTGCTCAACCTCAGGGCTATATATAACGTCGTGGATGGTCTCGCCCTTCACCACGGCACGGTAGCAATACGGCAGCCACACGCGGCTGGCTTCGTCGTTGATGCCCAGGAACGAGCGCCCCATAATCTCTTCCAGCGTACAGTGGAGCCAATCGCAGTACATCTTGTTGGCGTACACGTACTCCGTGTCTACGACCTCGTCCTTCGATTCGTTGAGCTTTACCCTAAACACGGCATATGCCACGGGTACGTCGCCGTACGTCCCAAGTGCCGAGCCGAGCATGGTGGGCATGGCGGCTACCATAAAGGCCTGCGCGTCAGGCACAGAGGCTATATGACGCACGTAGAACTGGTATCCCGAACCGTATTCCATGCGTCCGGAGGCGCGCTCCCATAGCCCCGACTCCACGCAGCGGTCTATCGCCAACAGGAACTCCTCGTCCAGTTCGCGCTGCACAACGTTTGCCCGTAGATTCGAGTGAGACGCCGACAGAACGCCCGTCTTGTTTAGAAAAGCGTCGTAGGAACGATTCGCGCGCAACACGCGCCACGTCCCCTCCCTCCGCTCGATCACACCCACGGGCAGCTCCGTAAGCGGCATCCACCCGGGCGATCGCATGTCCTGTTGCCCCTCGGTTTGCCCAAGCTCCGTAAAGCTCAGCAGACTCACGGTATCCCAATACGCGGACTCGTCGTAGCGCTCACGCTGAAGCTCGTTCTTGGTGTGGATGTTGTTGATGATGGTCTGCAGCGAGTTGGGACCATTGTAGTAATAGCCCTGAAGCATGTCGCAGCCGATGCCCTCGAGAAACAATGCCTGCTCCTCGGTTTCCACGCCCTCGGCGATGGTGCCCACGCCCATCTTGCTTGCCGCGCGCACCGACGCCTCAAGAATGATCTTCGCGCGATCGAAGTTGCCGCCATGCAAGAAGCCCATGTCGAGCTTAACGACGTCAAAGTCGAACTCCTGAATCGTGTTCAGCGAGGAGTAGCCGCTTCCAAAGTCGTCCATCCACACCTCAAAGCCCGCGTCATGGAGCTTGTCCACCTGTTCCTTAAGGTAGTCTGGGTCATGCGTTGCGGCTGACTCGGTAAACTCAATGCGCAGCAAATCGTGCGGCACGTTGAGGGCGTCTGCGCGTTTGGTGACTTCGTGCGCAACGTCGAGCTTGCTCAAATCGCGCAATGAGATATTCACCGAAACAGGAACGATAGGGATGCCGTTGCTCTGCTTGGTTGCCATATCGGCCAAAGCACAGTCCACCATGTACATGTCCAGCCGCTGCAGCAATCCCGCCTCTTCCAGCTCGGGAATAAACTGCGCGGGACGAAGCTCGCCGTACGTGGGATCAACCCAGCGCGCAAACGCCTCCTCACCGCACACATCGCCTGTGGCTGAACGCACGATTGCCTGATAGAAGGGTCTAATCCAACCCTCGGCTATGGCTTGGTCCAGACTGCCCAGCACATGAATGTGCAAACGCGCGTCGGCGCGCATTTGATCGGTGAACCATGTTATATGCGACTGCCAGGTAAGGCGATCCAAGTCGCAGGCAATCTTTGCGCGATCGAAGCCCACTTCCACGATATCGTCATCCGAGTCGCACACGTAGATTCCGACGCGCACCGGCAGCGCCGCAACCCCTTGGGCCTCCGCAAAGCTCGCAAAGACGGAGCGTACCTTTGCCTCAGCCTCCGTCGCATCACAAAACGCGTAGAAATGATCCTCCGAAAAGCGTGAGCAGGCATTGCCGCCAAAGCTATGTCGCAAGGCATTGGCAAACTCACACAAAAGCAAATCGCCCTTTGCCCGCCCATAGCGCGTGTTGTAGCCTTTCATGCCCATAATGTCGAGGGCAACTGCGGCCAGTCGATTGGATCCGCCTTCGTTCGAGGCGGCATGTTCGCGAGACAGCTCGTGAAAGCGGGTCATGCTGGGAAGCCCCGTAAGCCAGTCCGCCAGTCCGCCCTGAACTACCTCCGACACGAACGAGTACGCCACGAGCCTTCCCGCTCGAGGGTCAAGCTCCAGACGATTGAAGTCGTCCACAACCAAGATCTGCCCAGACCTTGTCTGCACGCGGTAGTGCAAACGGTCTGCGGTAACTCCCGCATTCCACTGATCGCGAAGCTCCTGCTCCACGTCTTCAAGATCGTCCGGGCATACAAAACCAGCGAAGGATCCCTGCGTAAAGCTCAGAAAATCCTCTTCAGACTCACACTCAAGAAGGCGCATTATAAAACCGTTGGCATACAGGATCTCCTGATCGCCATCGGCGTAATGCACCATCATGCCTCCGGGCACCTGTTCCCCGCTAATGGGAAACTGACTCTCAAACGCACGGTCGCCTGCTTCCTTCATGGACAAACCTCCGATGCAGCGTCCGTTTTTGCCATAGTTAGTATAAGGATACCAATTTGTTTAAGGTAGGATAAGAAGAATAGAACAAACAGTGTCTTCCAAATATAGCCCACGGTTACTGTTCAGACTCCCGCGCCTTCGCCGGTCCCGCATTTGGCTCCTCGCTCACTTCGTGAGTCGCCGCTTACGGTCCGGACAAAGGCGCGGGAGTCTGAACAGTAACTAACCACGCAGGGCGTTGTGCACCAATTCTTGTGCTACAGGTTATAATCCCAATCAACTAGTCAATCGCTATTCCATGGCTTAGGCATGGGGGGAAGAAATGCGCAAACACATTCTGCTGCTCGTTTTTGCGTGTGCACTTGCGCTAACGGGCGTCCTTCCCGCCATCGCTCGCGCAGACGACGCAAAGCCAGAATACACGCAGCTGTCACAGCTCACCGGTTTGGAGGTTGGCACCGTACTTGGCACCACCTACGATAGCGATGTACTCAACTATGTGCCAGATGGACCCACCTTCAAGTATTACTCCGAGATGTCGGAGATGCTCATTGCGCTCAAGCGCGGCGGAATAGCAGCGTGCTGCCTCGACAAGCCCGTTGCGGACATTGCCGTCTCCCGCAACGTGGGGCTTACTCTTATGCCACAGGATGCGGGATTGGATGCCAACGCCGTCGCGTTGCCCAAGGGCAGTCGCCTCACCAAAAGCGTGAGCGAGATTGTATCCATGCTGGTTAATGATGGCACGATGGACCAGCTGGAGCAGGAGTGGTGCAACTCACCCGAGCAAAATCGGTCTTTGCCCGAAAAAGACTGGTCAACCACCAACGGAGTAATTAGGTGCGCGGTGGACGACGCCACCGAACCCATGTCATATCGCAACGAAAAAGGCGAGCTTGTAGGGCTAGAAGTCGAGCTTGCCAACATCATTGCAAAAGAGCTCAACTGTGAGCTTGTGCTCATACCCATGTCGTTCGATTCCGTAATGTCTGCGCTCAGCACCAACAGCGTAGACATGGCGATCGCCGGCATCTCCATTACCAATGAGCGGTCGGAGCTCTATGATCTGAGTCCCGCATATAGATCCGCCAAAGTTACGTTGGTTACGCGCGACGTTTCCGCAACGCCGAACAACTTGCTCTCACGCCTTTCGAGCATGATCGTGTCGTCATTCGCACGCTACGGACACGGCGAGACGCTTTTGTCTGGCTTGCTCATCACGCTTCTGTTGGTAGCCACTTCCATCCCTGTGGGTCTTGCCATTGGCACGGGCTTGGCCTCTCATATTGTTTTGTTGTCCGATCCCTTCGACTTTGGCGAACAGGAGGGCAGGCGAGGGTTTGTTAAGAACACTCGTAACATAATAAGAGCCGTGCTGATTGGTTTTGAGACGCTCATGCTGGAAGTGCCGATAGTAATCGTGCTTCTAATACTAAGGTATTTGCTGTTCGACATAGCCTCGGTCCCTGGCGTCGTCGTATCGTTCGTGGGTCTTGCTGCCGCGCTTGCGGCCTCTGTATCCAACATCATTCGCGAGGCCGTGGAGTCGTTGGGCAGCCACCCGTGGGAACTCGCTGCGTCGTTGGGCTATACGCGCTGGCAAACGATCCACTATGTGATTCTTCCGCTCGTATACAAAACCAATGCGTCCTCATTCCATGCGGCAATCGTGCAAACGGTATTCGATACCTCGGTGGTAGGACTCATTGCCGTCAATGACATTACGCGCGCGGCAGACCTCGTACGCGCTCGCACGACAGAGGCCCTTCCCGCCATGTTTGTTACGACCTCCGTCTACCTGATTCTTTCCAAGCTCTTGTCAATGGCGCTTAAGGCGTACACCAACAAAAACGAACAGCGCGAAAGCACCGTGTGATTGCCAGCCGTACGCTGCGATTGCCTACGCAGCGATTGCCTCTTTGCTCAACATCTGCGTCTCGTCCGCCGCAAGCACGAGATCGTCCTCCCGCACCGCAAGGGCTTGCACCTCGTCTTGTGGCGTAACAGATACAGGGGAAGCGGAGGTTTGCGCCTGAGGACGGACGCGCCGCTTGCGAAGCAATGCGACTCCCGACACCGCCGCGGAGACCTTTACGGTTGCAAGGATGAGCTCCAACCACGCGAGGTCGGCAGAGGTTATTGTGAGCTCCTCAAACAGCACCTCGGCAAGCGTGGCGCCGGCTTGCTGCACTCCCATATAGGCCACGGCAAAGTCCGCCGCCGATAGAAGCGCCGACACGAAGAGAAGAACGCGCATCTCCTTGCGCAAGGCATCGATACGAGCGTCTGGCTGCCTAAGATAGTCGTGCAGTCGCTTGCCCATCATGCAGCAGAGTACCATCTGGATAAGACAAATCGCCAGCAACGTCGTATGAACCGCACCCGCTGTGCCCACATTGGCAAACGAGCTAAAGGCCACGAGCGAACACACGGACCCCATGGCAAGCATGCATGCGCCAACACCCACCAGCACGGCAATGTTCTCGCGCAGCAATTGCCATGCCTGAGCAGAGTTGGACAAGCACAGACGCGAGACCAGCAACGAAATTACGACTGCGCCCACGCCGCATGCGCCCAACACGCCAACTGCAACCTGCGCGCTCTGGGCAAGGGAACAGGCAAATGCCAAGGCGGCAACGACGATTGCGAAGATAAGGGCAAGGAGCGGTGCGACGATCAGCAGCGATACGAGGCTGGAGAGGAGCTTTTTCATGTTTGCGCCATTTCTTGTTCATCCTGTTTCCGTTAAGCACCTAAAGTATAGCTATCTTCAGAGCGATAGAAACGTCTGTTATACGAATGAAACGGCTTTGGGAGCCCTTGGTTACAGCTCACACCCCCGCGTCTTCGCCGGTCCCGCACGCGGCTCCACGCTCGCTTCGTGAGTCGCCGCTTGCGGTCCGGACTAAGGCGCGGGGGCGTGAGCTGTAACAACCCCTGCACAGCAATGGCATCTCTTAGGCCGTTGCTGTCTTTCTCCTGCAAACAAGTAAGGCCACCGCTCCCACGATCAAAGCCGCTGGGCCGCCAATCTGACAGACGCCCTCTAGGATATTGAACACGGCAAGCATGTCCTCGTCGCCCTCTATGAGGCACCCAGCCTCCGGATCTCGGGGGTCAAAGTGAATCGTCACCCTATCACCCACGCTGTGGCGCTTGGTGCCGCCATTGACGACGGAGCGCGCCTCAAACACCCGATGGTCACTATCCTCAAACTCAACGTAGGTAAGGTAGGTGCGCCTGCTCCTGCCTTTGCGACTCGTGCTCTCGTCGACTTCGACTCTTGACACGACGCCTTCCGCCACGGACGTAAGGTGGTCTCTTTTGGGTGCAAGCGCCGAGAACAAGAACCCAACAATCATAAGAATAAGGCCTATTATAAGTATTACGAATACCCAAGCTGGTGCGTGAACCCTTCCCACCTCTGTGGCTGCAGCCATGGCAATCCCTCCTCTTCCCTATAATATGAATTTACCATATGCACGTTGGGCAATGGGGGTGCGCCTTTGCCTGGGAGGGGTGAGTATCCTATGAGAAGAGCCAGTGGGATAATCCTTCCCCTGTTCTCGTTGCCATCGCCACACGGCATTGGCACGATGGGCCAAGCAGCCAAAGACTTCATTGACTTCTTGGCAGACGCCAAGCAGTCGTGGTGGCAGGTGTTGCCAGTTGGTCCCACCAGCCATGGCGGCATGGTACACATGGCCCGACGAAGACATTCGCCTGCACAAGGAGCATGCATGCTTCCAATACGCATGCGAGCTGGAAACCGACATACGGCTGTTCACCTACGTTCAATACCTTTTCTTTAAGCAGTGGAAGCGAATTCGCAGCTATGCGCACGATCATGGTGTAGGCATATTTGGCGACATGCCCATATATGTGGCACTCGATTCGGCTGACGTATGGGCACACCCAAAGAATTACCAGCTGGACGGGCGCAACAATCCCATTGAGGTGGCAGCTGCAATTCGCATTTGACGGCCGCAAAGACAACGAGCACCTGCCGCACGGCATCCCCCAACATTGCGTGTGCTACACGGGAACGCACGACAACGCCCCGCTTGCCGAATGGTTTGCCGAGGAAAGCGATGAGTGTATTGACCTCGCCCATCGCTACGTTGGACTGAACGAGCAAGAGGGACTGACGTGGGGCATGGTACGTCAGGGCATGTCCAGTACGGCGTCGCTGTTCTTTGCGCAGATGCAGGACTACCTAGAGCTAGGGGCTACATCCCGCATAAACACGCCGGGAGTAGCAGAAGGCAACTGGAGATGGCGCCTGCAAAACGAACAGCTCTCCGGCGAGCTTGCTGCACGAATTGCCGTTATTACCCAACTGTACGGTCGCACGGCTTAGCCGCGAGGCTCCCCAGTTACATCGCGCGCCAGGGGCGGACACCCTCGGTCCAGCCGTGGCGCTTCCAATGCTCGACGTCGCGTGGGTTAAAGCCCTTGCGCTGCATAAGATGCATGGCAAAGAAGACGGCTCTTGTCTTTAGGCCTGGCTTTGCCCTGCCTTCCCTGCTTGCGAGCTTTCGCGCGAGCGTTGTTGTCCTCTTGTCTATGGCAGCCTTCTTCTTGTCGCTCACACCCTGCCAGTCCACCGCGGCAACGCCGATGCCGTACTTATAGACCTTCGCGCAACCCCAAAAGAACAGGCTGTCCGCCATGTCCTTGAGCGTGGAACGCATGCCGGCACCCGCCGCGGTGCAAACGCATACGGCCTGCTTGGTAAACATGGAGGCATCTGGGCTGTGCACCATCCACCTATAGCCGTAGTGGTCCAGAAACGCCTTCATGGCTCCCGTTGCGTGATACACATACACGGGGCTCGCCAAGATAATGACGTCGGCCGCATCCATCGCGCGTGTGAGCGGTTCGAGCTTTGCGTAGTGCGGACACTTCTTTTCCGTCTCGTTGAAGCACGTGTTGCAACCAACGCAGAACTCGCCGAAGTCCCTCGGCAAGAAGAACTCCGTCGTATTGCCGCCCAACTTGCTCGCCAGCGAATGCGCTATGTGATACGTGGATCCCTTATGACTTTGCCCGTATATAACGACGACCTGCATGTTGCGTCTCCCGTTGTGCCGAGCGTGAAGCTCATCCCTAGCATTTCTCAAGTACTATAACATCAGACAATGGGGAGTATCCCCTTTGCCTACACGATGCGTGTGCCGTGTGCTTCGTTTACGCCCAGGCATCGGCACACCGCCTCAACGTTCTGCCAGGTAACGCCCCCACCAGGCATTATGCCGATGCGTCCGTTCGCGCTGGCTTTGAGCTCGCGCAGATGCGCCATGGTTTTTTCAATGGGCACGTCAAGAGGCCCTCCATGCGTGAGTACGCGTGAGAAACCCAAGCGCGCCAGCGTGGCGAGCGCCCCTGGCTGAGCGGATTCTCGAATCTCGTCGAAGGCCATGTGGAAGGTAAGGTCGAGCCCCTGCGCGGCGGTCGCAAGGCGGCGCGTCGTTTCCTCGTCCAACGCTGCGTTGCGCACACAGCCAAAAACGACGCCATCTGCCCCATGCATTCGAGCGGCTTGGATAGCGCTTTCCATGGCGGCCATCTCGGATGCATCGTAGGCAAAGTCTCCCCCACGCGGTCGCACCATAACCATTACGGTAGCGCCCAGCCCATGCGTAAGCCGAACCGCCGCATCGATGACGTCGTCGCTTGGCGTAACGCCGCCAACCCCAAGGTTGTCGCATAGCTCCACGCGCCTTGCCCCAGCTTCTATTGCCTCCCGCACGTTGGTAAGGTTCTGAGCGCAAAACTCCAACAGCATGACGTTGCCTCCTTGTGCCGCAAATGCCTTTCCTCTTGGAATATCCTCAAAGGGAATTTACCATTGGCATTACCCGAATGGTAGGCTCTACGAAGGAGTGGCTTATGGGATTTACGCTCGGCCTTGCGCAAACCGCATTCCCCGCAGATGGAAACACGCTCGATCAAGTGCGTCGCTGTGCCAAAGCTGCCCACAAACGCGGAGCGGCGCTCCTTGCCTTTCCCGAAAACCTCATGTACCCGCACGACCTTTCCGCCACCGAGCTCAAAGATCTTGCGGAACCATTGGATGGCCCCTTCGTAGACGTCGTACGCCGAATCGCGCAACAACATGGCCTTTGGATTGCCTTTACCATGAGCGAGACAAACGCTGCGGGCGGTCAGCCTTTCAACACGGCGATCGTCGTAAGCGACGTTGGCACGATTGCCGGCACCTATCGCAAGTGTCATCTATACGACGCCCACAACGTACGCGAGTCGGACCGCATGAGTGCGGGTTCCAAACTATGTGCGCCCATTCGGACCCCGTTTTGCACGCTCGGCCTGGGAATATGCTACGACTTGCGATTTCCCGAAGTGGCGCGCCATCTTGCGCTTGCCGGGTGCAATGTGCTCCTGTATCCCGCGGCATGGCATGACGGCGCAAACAAGGCGTTGCATTGGAAAACGCTCCTTCGCGCCCGCGCCATAGAAAATGAATGCTTTGTGGCAGGCATTTGTCATGGGGCAGAGCGTTATGTGGGAATCAGCTATGCGTTTGATCCGTTGGGAAACGAACTCGCTGGCGGAAGGGACGAGCTGCTGTTTTGCGACATTGAACCCTCCGAGGTGGCCACCGCTCGGGAGGCGATGCCCATCTTCGACCACCGCAAGCCAAGTGTCTACACCCTGTCCTAACGTTTGGCTAGGCTGCGCCGCATGAGCCGGGGACAAGGTCATGCGGCTCACGTCCGATTTTATAGGCAGCGCAACCATCCAGCACTGCCATCGGTCACGGGCTTATAGGCACAAGACGTTGGTCGTCGGGAAGCAGCGATCTTAGCTCAAGCCATGCATCGCGAACGTCCTCCGGGACGTCCACGTGGTCAATAAAGTCTGCGCCTCGCGGTCCGTAACCGTGCTCGTCGTCTGTAAGGCGCGCCACGTCCCCAAGCAAAAGGCTCAAATAGCGCCTTGGATCCCACATGCCCTCGGGCGCAGCCTTATAGACAAGCGCATCGTCGCGCCACACGAGCTTGACGCGGTAGGAAGCCCAATTAATTACGTGCGTACCAGCATAGCGCGGACGATCCCTCACCTGGCGTCGCCACGTGGCATCCATGCGACGCTGCATGGCCGCGTCCTGGCATAAGACGACGCTTTTGGGAACCGTTTCGCGCTCGTCCAACGCATCGAGCAAGTACTCGATGTTGTTCCCACAGTTGGTGGAACGCGTCTCCAAAAAGTCCGGGGCAACGCCGTGGCGCATGCGCAACACGGCGGCCAGCATCTCCGCCTCACTCGCCGTCTTTGGATCTGGCACACACGCTGAGTCCCCAGACTCAGCCCGCAATCGCTCAATCGCGCGCTCCAGGCCATACGTCGCATGCCCACGACCGCCCACCACGGCGTATTCATGGGCGATGCCGCGCTCCATGGCCTGCGCCAGCACTTCCACAGAGCCAATCACGCCACCGCCAAATAGAACGAACAAATCGACCCTACCACCAGTTACACCCACATCATGCTGAAGCGATTCGACGCTCAGCTCACGCATGTCTCGAACACCCAGCCACTCACCGATGGCGTTGGCGCACACAGCAATGCGAGCTCCCGTCTTACTGTCCATACGCACCCCTTTTCTTGGACAATGGTGCAGACCCAAGCCAAGTGTTAGGAGTAACATAGGGTATGGCACAGGGTTCGTACGACTATTCATCCAAGAGAGAGGAATTCTCCATGCAATCCTACGACTATACGCTGGACCCATCTGGCTTTGCGCTCTTGTCTGACTACGTTCCCCATGCAATTCAGGAGATTCGGTATTTCTCGACGTACAACTTCATCGGTGAGCGCGTAGACGGCTATGAGGAACCGTGCGCCATCATAACGCCCGAGGCGGGACGCGCGCTAAAGAATGCGAGCAACGAGCTTAACGTTATGGGCTATCGACTTAAGGTGTTCGATGCGTACCGTCCCGTATCGGCCGTCAAGCAATTCGTGCTATGGGCGCTTGAGGACACCGACATTCGCATGAAGCCCTACTTCTATCCCGAGATCGACAAGCAGGACACCATCTCTCTCGGCTACATCGCAAAGGAGTCGAGTCACAGCCGTGGCAGCACCGTGGACCTCACGCTGCTCGACATGAAGACTGGCAAAGAGGTAGACATGGGCACCCCCTTCGATTACTTCGGCAAGCTCTCCCACCCTGGCTGCCGCGAGGTAACCGACGAGCAGTACGAGAATCGCATGCTCTTGCAAAAGGTTATGGTACGCAGCGGCTTTGTGCCCTACGAATGGGAATGGTGGCACTTCACGCTTAAGGACGAGCCCTATCCCAACACGTACTTCTCGTTCCCCGTATCGTCATCCTACCTAAAGCGCAACCGCGTATAGCAAAAGAGAGCCACAACAAGAAAATAACGTTACCGTGCGATGCGCCGCCCAGGCGCGAGCCGCAGCGTGCGGCGCAACCATAGGCGCACGCTAGCTCTGGGGAGCAAAGCTTCCGTCTGCGTAGTTTATGCGAAAGCCCTTCGCTGCGTTGTACACCACAACCTCGGAGTCCAGCGATCCATCCGACGACCGCATGTCAACAACCACACAGCGACACACAGGCTCATTTCCCGCATAGCATGGGGTGGCGCAATAGTACAGCCAACCATCGGGATGTTCGTTTAGCCAATCGCGTGCCAGCTTCTCCGCGTAGGCCATTCCCCCTTCCTCGCCCCTTCGATTTGCGCCGACGTTTTGCATGCGCGTTCCGCATACGAGATTCTCCGCAATCTCTTGGCCGCCCAGCGACTTGGCTAGGAGGTGCGAGCGATTCCACATATACCCGTGGTACGTGCCCCCATCTGGCAACGGGATGTCCACCTCTTCGTTATAGCCCCATCCAGAGGGCTTGATGTCCGACATGTTCTGCCGCTCCCGCATTGCGCCTTCTTCTGCCAACTGAGCGTCAACACAAGCGACGACCCTACCCGCGCGCCCAAGCGCATCCAACGGCGCATAGGTGACCTCTCCCCTTTCGGGAACGGCGTCAAGCACGGCTGGGCCCACAACCTGGTAGTAGTCGGGTGCGGCCTGCTCGCTCCAAGCTGGCGGTTCCTCAACGCCCGCGCTTGCGGTCTGCCCCACCCAGCGGCTGAGCGTCTGAAGCCACGTCGCAAAGGGCATGCCCACGGTTTGCTGCAGCAACACCACGAGGATGCAGACAAGCACGAACAGTATGAACAGCCTGGCTTTGCGCGTACGCACCGAACACTCCCCTTCCAAGGCGATCAAATACCGTATCCCAGCGCACTGGTCAGGCTGTCCCCTACTTAGGGTCCGGAGCCGCCACACGTGGCTCCTCTTTAGGGTCAGGAATTGCAACCCATTTACCGAGAGTTTGTCATCTCCCGCGCACGGTAGCCTAGACTATAGGTCATGTTCACTGCGGAAGAAAGGACTGAAATGAAGAAGTACATCGCAGAGTTCATTGGCACCCTTGTGCTTGTTACCATGGGCTGTGGTACCGCCATGCTGGTAGGATGCGACGCTGCGTCGGGCAGCGGATACCTGCTTACCGCCCTTGCGTTTGGCCTCTCCATCGTGGCGATGGCTTATAGCATCGGCAACATATCTGGCTGCCACATTAACCCCGCTGTGTCGCTTGGAGTGTTCATTCGCGGCGGTATTAGCGCTCGCGACCTCCTTGGCTATGTGATCGCGCAGATCCTTGGCGCGCTCGCAGGCGCATTGATCCTGTTTGGCATCTTTGCGCTTGGTGGCGTTACCGACCTAACGGGCGGCTTGGGCACCAACGGACTCGCAGGCGTAAACGGCAACATCCTTGCCGGCCTTCTGGTTGAGTTCGTACTCACCTTCATATTCGTGCTCACCATCCTGGGCGTCACCTCACCCAAGTTCCGTCACGGATCGCTGGCAGGCCTCGTTATTGGCCTCACCCTCACCTTCGTGCACATCCTGGGCATTGGCCTCACCGGCACGTCAGTAAACCCCGCGCGAAGCATTGGCCCCGCCATTGTCTGCCTGTTCTCGGGCAACTTCGCACCTCTGGCGAGCGTATGGATCTTCATCGTGGGACCGCTTGCGGGCGCTGCCGTTGCAGCCGTTGTGTACGGTCTGCTTGAGTACGACGGCGAGTAGGAAGACAAAACCAAAACGGTGCTTTGTCACCTAACGTGGCAAAGCGCAAAAGAAGCCCCGTGTGCTCAAACAGCTCTTCGCGAACTGAGCACGGGGCTTTTGCTGTGCGCACTTTCCCAGGGGCCGAGAGAGGCCGTGCGCACTTTCCGCTCCACAAACGCCCCCACCGTGCGCACAAAAGACCGATTTGTGCGCACGGCGGGGAAAGTTGCGTACCGAAAAGTGCGCACGGCGTCTGGCCCACAGCAATCAACTCAGCCAATAGAGCCGAGGCCAATGCCGCCCGCAATCCCCATCAAGGGATCACGGGCGGCACCTTTTCGAGCCTATTCGAACACGGCGATATTTTGCGCCGTCTTGGCAAGCAATATACGGCCAAGCACAATAGCCACAACAACACCGACGACGGCAATTACGGGCATGAACACAAACGGGTCCAGGTTGGTAAGAGGCGTTACCAGCAGCGGCAGGGCAGAATACGCAAGTCCCACAAGCACAGCACGCAGAACGTCTGCTCCCCCACCGAGCGACTTGACGTTTACGTCGCCGTCGTTGCCCCACTCCACTCTCGGGCCTCGGCTCTCGCTCCAGGCGCCAATGCAAACCATAAGCCAAGCACCCGCGATCATGAGCACCGTGCCGAACACCACGATGAGGGGACTTATATGCCCCCTGGAAGCAACTAGGTATCCGCCGCCTCCCATGACCACCAACGTAATGAAGACGTTCACAACAAAGGCCGGCAGGATTTTGGCTCGCACCTGCGTGGCAATGGGCACGGGGATGAACTTCATGTGTATCCAGTTGGATCCTTCGCGCGACACCTCCGTGCACGCAATCTTGTTGCTGCACATGCCCAGGGTCGCCAGGAACATGAGGAATACCAGTACGAATCCCGCAACCATCCGATTGACGTCCCCAAAACCGGCAAGCCTGCCGATCGTATCGCTCAACGAGCCACTCATGAGCATGACGCCAAACAGGACGGGCGTAATGACTGCAGGATACGCGACGTAGTTAATGAGGACCGAAGAATTGCGCGTGATCTTTCGAATCTCGGTTGTGGCCAATGCTTTGAAAACCGGCGCCTGCTCCTGTACGGTCGAGCCGTCATACGCATTCGCACTACCCGCACCAGACGAGAGCGAGGTGACGATACGCATGTACAGCAGGCGCGCAACGACCACAAACACGATGAAGGCCAGCAGCGAGATCAGCACGTACAGGCACATTCCCAGGGGATCTACGTGTACCAAGGCATACACCGCAAAGCCGTAGGCCGGGAAGACCATAACGACGGTGCCCATAGCCTGGCCCACGTTGCTAATCGCCTGCGCCGTACCTTCGGAGAGGTGGAGATTGTTGGAGATGAAGAAGGCGGCAACAGAGATGCCCAACGTCAGCAAGGTCGCAATGGTCGTGATGGCATCCTTGCGCCGCACGCGCTTAAAGATCGCAGCAATGACGATGGAGATCGTACCCGCATAGGCCGTGGGCATAAATGGCGTAAAGATTATTGCCAATACGTACATAATCCAATAGCTCACGCCCTCGCCCGCGGCAATTCCCCAGCCGAGCAGCGGACCCGCAATGAAGAGCAGCGTCCACAGGTAGGAGGCGGAAAGCGCGCCCAACGCCTTGGAGAGCACGATCGCGAAGGGCGAAACGGGAAGCGGAAGCAGATCGTTGATGTCGGACGAGCCGAAGAACGACCCCAAGACCGCGGGAAGCGAGAAGACGAACGTAAGCGTTCCGCAGGCCATAAACAGGATGTTGTAGACAGGAGTTTCTATGCCATAGGCACCCACCAGCCCATATGCGGCATGTCCCAGCCAACCAAGGCCAACGAGCACTACGGCAAATATGAGGACGGTGCCAGCCATCGCACCGTTTGTTCCAGCGCGCTTCTCTACAGCCGCTCGAACGCTGCCGAGCGACTGCATGATCTGCAGCCGGGTAAGGAGAATGATGCTACTCATGTTCCGTCATCTCCAGGAAGATCTCCTCGAGCGAGGACGTGGGATGGGCAGCCTTGAGCTCGTTGAGCGTTCCCTCGAAGAGCTTGCGGCCGTGCGAGATAATGCAAACGCTATCGCAAAGCTGATCGGCCGTCTCGAGCACGTGGGTGCTGAACAGTACCGAGTGTCCGCGCGCGGCATGCTCGCGCATCATCTCCTTGAGCTCGTACGCGCCCTTGGGATCGAGTCCCAGCATCGGCTCGTCCAAGATCCATACGCTTGGCTCATGGATGAGCGCGGCAAGAACATGGACCTTCTGGCGCATGCCGTGTGAGAAATCGGAAATGCGGCTGGACAGAGAGTCATATATCTCAAAGCGCTTGCCATACTCCTCGATGAAGGGCGCGCGGCGCTCCGCCGGAGTGCCATAGACGTCGGCCATGAAATTGAGGTACTCAATGCCCGTGAGGCGCAAAAAGCGGTCTGGGTCGTCGGGCACGTAGGCAAACTGGCGCTTGGCCTCAATCGAGTCGGTAACGATGTCGTGCCCATTGATCTTTATCGTGCCTTCGTCAATGGAGTTGACGCCGCAGATCATCTTGAGCGTGGTGGACTTGCCCGCACCGTTTGGGCCAAAGAATCCGGTAATCTGGCCGTCTGCGACCTTCCACGTAAGGTCGTCGACGGCCTTCTTATCCTTGCCGGCATAGGTCTTGGACACATGGGTGAGCTCTATCATGCAATGCCTTCCTTTCCCTATCTAGCTAGAAGCGCTCCTGGTCGCGGCATGTACCGAAAAGCCACTCCTTGCGCGAAATCGAGTTGTTAGCATTCTATATCAAGTAACGGACAAGGCATCAACCGTTATGATGACGTTGGGTAGCGAGAGGTACCAAGAGCAGCGATATTTCGTTCGGCACCTCTCGCTATTTCTAAATACGCGCCCAAAAGGATGGCGTCCCACGAAAGCCGAGACCGTTCCGTGAGACGCCAATCCTTGCGGTCGTGCGTGCGTTGCCTATTGTGCAACCGCCTTGAATTGATTGATGACCTGGTTTATCGAGTCCTTGTCCTGGGCGCCCACGAGGATCTCCATAAAGTATCCGTCGCTCTCGGCGACCGCCTGTGCCATAACGACCTCCTGGCCATCGGACTTGATCGTTATAACGGCTCCGGGAAGCTTGCGATCCAAGCCCTCGAACACCACTTCGGTCTCTTCGATGGTGTAGTCGACCTTCTTTTGCTCAAAAGCGGTCTTCATGCCTTCGAGCTGTTCCTTGAGGACCTGATCGGCCGTCTTGCCGGCATTCGAATCGTTGGGCGGCACAATGGCAACTATGGCCGCGCTCTTCATGTCCGGGGAAGCGGCCACCATATCGATCTCGTCGCTATTTGCGGTGCTCACGATTGGGGATGACGAGTTGTTGAGCGTCGTGATATCCGTGAAGGTCCATCCCTCAAGAGGTCGGAAGTTGATGCCGAACGCCTTGTTCTCGTAGTGATCGGCGTCGGTGGTATTCTCGCTCACGCTCGCGGAGCTGGAAGCAGCGCTCGAGCTTTCGGAGCTGGAAGCGGCGCTCGAGCTCGAAGACGAGGCGCTGCCGCCACAGGCACCCAGTGTGAGCGCAAGGCTCGCCGACACTGCAAAGGTAGCGATCTTTCCGATGGTTCTCATTCTGCATCCTCCTGTCTAGGCATTGCCCTTTGGCTCTTTTGTGACCTGTATCGATAATAACATTCTAACGTGGTTAACTTAATATAGCCCTTGAAAAAACCCGCCATACGGAATGAGATACGCATGCAAGTGGGCGGCATAAGGCGGGGCCTGCCTCGATAGGCCTTGGGCAACCCTCCCGTTCGTGGGGGCTGCGTGGGGGAAGGGGCGCGATCTTCCCGGCGCAGTTCGCGAAGCGCTGCCTGAGCACGGGAAGATCGCGCCCCTTCCCCCACGCAGCCCGCAAACAGGACCGATCAATCCCCGTGGTCTATACTGTTCGCGTTACCCAAAACCGGTTGGAGGTTGAGAATGCCTCACCACGACGCAGGCAGCGAGAGCCTAGGCAAAAGGCTCCTTACGCTGTTTGTAACGATCTTCTCTATAAGCGCAACGGCAAACAGCGGCTTTGCGATTTTGTCTGTAATGAAGGACGAGTTCGTGCGCAAGCGCGCGTGGTTCAGTGAGGACCAGATGGCCGACTTCATTGCCATCGTGCAGAGCACGCCCGGTGCCATGGCGGTAAACGCCTCCATGGTCGTAGGCTACCAGGTGGCAGGACCGCTGGGGTCACTCGTCTCCGTTATTGGGTGCATCCTCCCACCTGTGGTGGTCATGATCGTTGTCACGTCCTTTTACGAGATAATCGTGGGCAACGAGTATGTGTATCTGTTTATGCGGGGCATGCAGCTGGGCGTGGTGGGCATGCTCCTCGACGTGCTCTTGTCGCTGTTTGCCAACGTCACGAAGAAGGGCTTCGTGTATCCGCTCGTCCTTGTGGCGGTCGCCTTCGTGTACATACGGTTCTTGGGATGGCCCATCCCCTACCTGGCCATAGGATGCGCCGTTGCCGGCGTCGTTAAGGCGCTCCTGTTCTGCAGGGAGGCGAGTCGCTGATGGAGCTGCTGATTCAGATCGTTCTTGCCTTCATGCGCGTGAGCGTCATAGCGTTTGGCGGTGCCTACGCGGCAATACCTCTGGTGGAAAACGAGGCCGTGGCGGCGCAGGGCTGGATGACCTACGAGGAGTTTGCCGACCTCATCGCCTTGGACGAGATTACCCCGGGACCCATAATCATCAACAGCGCAACGTTTGTGGGCATGCGCGTGGCCGGCATCCCGGGAGCGATTGCCGCCACCTTGGGCGCCATCCTCATTCCATGCGCGCTCGTGATGGTCCTCTTCAAGCTCTACAGCCGCTTTAAGGGCTCCGCGATTATGGACAGCGTCATGGTGTCGCTAAAGTGCATGGCCATAGCCCTCATTGCCTCGACCTTCGTGCGGCTTGCCATGGCGGCCTTTATGCCCGAGGGTACGCTGCCGAGCATCCAGCATGGCGTCTACACGGTTGCGGTCATGGCGGGGTCCTTCTACCTCATACGGTATAGGCAACTGAGCCCGCTGCCTGTTATGCTCGGCTGCGGGGCCCTCAACCTCGCCGTCTGCGCACTTCTGTAGCTTATGTGGCGTCGTTCGCCTCCTGTCTCTCATATTTCGGCCGCAAGCCTATTCATCGATTCATGCAGGTATCTACTAACATCTAGAGTATAATTTACGCATACTTAAGTAATTGCATTCAAGGAGATACCCATGACCCAGCCGAACGACGTCTCCCGCACCGCCCTGCATATTCGCACGGTGTCTTGCATGTGCGTGACAGTGCTTTGCCTGCTATTCCTGTGGGTGGCGACTCCTTGCGCCTATGCCGCAAACGGCGACGGTCCCGAGTCCGTGACGTTGCAGGTTGCCGGCAATGACGCGGAACAGATCAACGTCGTCAAGGACGTGGCTTCGCTGGACAAGCAGAAGAAGGACACCAAGGTCACCCTTACGGTAAAGGATGCCTACACCGGCAAAGACGCCAGCGAGAGAAACCGCGAGCTCGTGCTCATGGACTCCTCGGGCAAAACGACCAAGCAACTCACCTCCTCGCGCAACGACACTCTGCAGTTTTCCATTGGGGACCTCGTCGACGGACAACGCGTGGCACTCATAACTTCCGCCAAAGATGGCAACGGCCCGGTTGGCAAACGCTACCAAAAGACGCTCAACATACGTTTGATCGACACGACCAAGGCCGAGGCTCCCTTTGGCGCAGAACCAAACAGCTCCGCAAAGAAGGAAAGTGACGGCAGCTGGCAATGGTCGTTCTCCAACGGGCTGGAATACACCTTTAAGAACACGGGCTTCTCGTTTTTGGACAACACCAAAATGAACCTGGGAGCCCTCAAGCTGCCGCTGAAGTTCAAGCACAATGCCGACGGCACCACCATAGTGGGCATAAACTGCAACCCCGAAGACAAGGCGTTTTGGTCGGCCGTAAAGAACAAGAACGTATGGCAGAAGTACTCCACCGAAAAGATGGCCGAGATGACCAAGAAGATGGACAAGGGCTTTAGCGGCAAGGGCCTGGGCAAATGGGGAGGAAAGGGCTTCGACTGGAACATACTCGGCTACATGGAGTTCAACACCGAGAAGCCCGAGGCGCCACGTGCGCTCAACCTCGTGTTGTCTGCCGGCGTCAAGGCCGAGGGCCACGCGCAATACCTCATCTTCACCGGCACCATCACCTTCACCCTGGGTGGCAAGGCGACGATTTCGGGCAAGCTCGTCCCCGCAAAGGGCGTGGAGGGCAACTTTGGCTTGGGAATCTACGGTGGTCTGGAGCTCTATGTGGGTCTGGGCTTGAATTACGTTGCCTCCGTGGGCGGCTACGGCAGCGGGCGCATAGACGTGGACTTCCAAGTCTTGCCCAGCTTCTATCTTGACAAGGTCAAAGTCGCAGGACAGCTGGGCGCCAAGGCCAAGGTCTTTGGCTTCACTGTTTACACGTGGACTATCCTCAACAAGGAAGCGGTTCTCTACGACCACGCAAAGGATGCCAAGTCGTCCACTGCTTCTGCCGCATCCTCGACGATGCCCGCTTTGAGCGCCCTCCTCTCCTCCGCACTCGGCACGGGCGAAGCGTCGGGCGGAAGCGAAGTGGTTGGGCCACCCACCGCCCAAGAGGCCAGCCAGAACCCACAGGCAGACGGGGATGGAACGGCCACCGACGGCGCGACCTCTGGCGACCCGTCCAAGACAAGCGGCGCCACTGGCAGCTCGGACGAGACGACCAATCCCGACGGCACCGCAACCTCGCCGTTTGGCGTAAGCGCAGACGAACCCTACCCGCTCGACTCGCGCGAATACCTCGAGGAAGAGACCGAAGCGACGGATGAGCAGGATGCCTTGCATGCCCAGGAAGATGGGGGCGTTGCCGCAGAGCAGGCAAACGCAAACGCGGTCACCACCCAAGCCACCAAGGCAGACACGACCATCCTCAAGGGCATCTACGGCGAGGCGGAGCCGGTGTGCGCGACCACCAACGATGGCCCCGTAATCGTCTACGTTGCGGATGCGGCGCAAGTGGCCGGTGCCGGCACACGCGACGACGCCAACCGCAGCGTGCTCGCATATACGCGCCTCAAGAACGGCGTATGGACCAATCCCAAGGTCATAGACGCCTCTTCCGAATACAAGAACTACGCCGACTACAGCCCCTCCGTCACCACGGACGGCAACAACTGCTACGTTGCCTGGCTTGCGGCAGACAGCAAGGTCAACGCCATCAACGGCAAAGGCGAAATAGGCGAGGTAGGCAAGAAGCTCGACGTGAACATGGCCACCATTGCCAAGGACGACACCATAACGGTGCAGACCGTCCACAAGGAGAGCGACAACAACGGCACCATGCCCGCTGGCGCCAAGGCCGTAAAGGTGGGCAATGGCTTATATGTGGGCTTCTACACCAACCAGACGAGCGGCAACAGCAGCGAGGTGCTAGGCCTCAACGGCACGCACAACGTGCGCCTCTTCAAGCAGGGCGCCTCCAACGCATGGACCGAGGTGGCCACCACGACCACCGAGAATGGCGCCATCACCTCCTTTGACGTTGGCGGCTACGGCAACACCGCGGCTTGCGCCTGGTCCTTGGACACCGATCTCTCCGAGGAAAAGGAAACCATATCGCTCAACGGCGTGGAATCGCTGTCATCCTCCGCGGTATGGACGCTTCCCGCAGGCGGCAAGGCAGAGATAGTCTCGCATAGCAACTCCACAAACGCACAGTTCGCCAAGAGGGACGGGGCCGACGTTCTTACCTATGCGCAGCAGATAATGGTCAATGATGGCAGCGAGTCCCTCCCCTACCTCAACATACAGAGCTCGTCATCCCCTGGCCACGCAGGCGAAATCGTACTCGACGGCACCAAGGTCAATCTGCCCACCTCCCACTACAAGATTACCGGCGACATAAGCCAAAACAAGGCCGGCAACGTGTCCTTCCTCGTGGCGGGCAACGGGTCGTCCGACATCAAAGCCCTCATTACCACAGGCAACGGCGAGGACAGCTGGACGAACGTGATGGACGCCACCGTTACCGACAAGATCATAACGAACTATTGCGCCACCTACGTGGACGGCCTTCCCAAGTTCATCTACCTCGAAGAGGGGTCGGCCAGCGACGGGTTTGCTGCAGAGGCTGCGAGCGACGGCAGCGCCGATCTCAACCAGTCCACCGAGGACTCGCTCAGGCATCTGAGCGTAAATGACCTCGACTACGACGAATATGAGGTGAGGTCGGGCGCGCAGATGCCCGTGGCCGTGCACTTCGAGAATGACGGCATGCTGGACGTACACAGCGTGGACGTATGGCTCATGGAGGACGGCGTGCTTACACAGGTGGCCAGCGAGGACATGAGCGTGCCGCTAGACGAAGAGGCAAGTCTCACGTTCGACTACACCGTTCCCTCTGCCGACGAATTTGTTGGCGCACGTGAGTTCACCGTCTACGTCTCCCCCAAAGGCGCTACGGTAAATGCCGCCATCATCGAGCGGGCCAAGGTGGACGGATCCGCCATGACGGCATCGCTCGGAGGCCCGTCCTTGGCACTCGACGCGAACCACCAAATCGTAGACGACAAGGAATCGGTAACGGCGACGATCACCAACGACGGCATCGCGTCGCACGGGGCAAAGCTCGTCTTCCTCAACGCAGAGTCGGACGAGACGCTTGCCACCGTGGACGTCCCCGAACTGAGCGAGGGCACGAGCTTCTCGTATACCTACAGCGCGCCAAAGGACTTCTTCCAAAACGACGGCATCGACGCCATGATTGTGACGCTGGAAGATGACGGCAGCGAGAACGAGGGTTATGAGCTCAACAATACGGAATTCGTAAACACCTGGGACGTCAAGACTTACGGCACCGAGACACCCTCCATCAACAGGTCGACAGGAACGACAAGGGCGGCGCTTCCCAACACCGCCGACCCCATGAGCCTCATGGCAATCCCCATGATGCTTGTTGGGGCACACTGCGCATTCGCCTGCGCCCGCCGCATTCGCCGCTAGGGCCGAATGAGCAAGGCACGGGTCTGGTCCTTGCGATATGAGCACCAGACCCGTGCCCTATCCACTGTTCGCGTTCACCACTTGCGATGCGGCCTGGGATTGGTGAGCTTGTCTATGCAGAGAGCGAGCTCGCCCAAAAACACGTACTCCCGATAGTCCGATACCCACCTCAGCTCGGGCACGTACGCCATGGGAATGGTGCGCCAGAGCCATTCGCGCAACTCGTCCATGTCGCGCACAAGCGGCGCCGCCACATAGACGCAATCCGGCGATACCGTGCAGATGCTTGCCGTGAGGTAGTTGGCAACGATCTCGGTCATGCCTTCGTAGGTCCATACCATCTCGTAGGGGTCGCCCGAGAAGCCCATAAGCCAGGCAATGGGTTCAAGCTCCCCGGCAAAGTTGGACCTGCCCTTAACCAGCGCACCATCCGATACCACGCCCTCGCCGCAGGGAATCATTCCCGTCTGCTGAATGTGGAACACCACCGAGTCGAAGTCGGTTTGGCTCATATAGCACCCCATGGCCGCCGCATTGGCGTCGTTGTCCACGTAAACCTCAATACCGTACTTCTTCTTGAGCGACCTTCCCAAGTCGTAATCGCGAATGTCGGAAGCCGGCATGGAAACCGACTCGCGATTGATAACGCCCGGCATGGTAATGCCCACGGCATCAAGGGAGCCCACGTCGATGCCATCCACCTTTATTGTGGCAAGCACGTCCTCAACGTCGCGAAGGTTCACGTGCTTCTTGTACACCATGCCGTCCACCGCCACGCCCTTGTTGGCAAACACCCTGTACGCGATGGCGGACGTGTCGGCACGATGCAAGACCGAGACGACCAAGACGTCCTTCGTATCGTCTATTGGACGCACGACCTTTATCTCCGTACCAACCGGCGCCTGCTCTATTCCCTCATCCAAGGCGTCGAGGAGCATGTGCAACGTGGCATCCACGTCAAACCTCTGGAAGATCTCGCCCGGGATCTCGATCACCATTGCGTTGGGATACGCCTCCTGGGCATCCTTGCGCCTGTATCCGAGCTGCGGAGCGACCATAACCACATCGTAGCTGTCGCCTGCGGCAATCGCGGCGTCCAAGGGCATTGCCGTAAAGTCGTAGTGCAGCGAGAGCGACTCCGCCAGCGCGTTGAGCTTGCGCTGGTACATAACGGACGTCACCCCTGCCGTGCAGCACAGCAACACCCGCGTTGGCCGGCGCGTATCCGTGTGCTCAAGCGTGGCGGCCATCTCTAGGAAGAGCTCCTGGGCGCGCAGCTCGTCGTTGAGCTCAAAGCGGACCCTAAACATGGGCGCCCCATCGATCTTGCGCACGATGCGCATCTCGACGACCTCGGGGGCCTTATGCTGAGGGAAGAAGGTGACTTTGCCAAACATGGAGGCAGTCGCAAGGCTTATGTGCTCGTTGTCGGTCCACGTAATGGTGCAGCCATCGATGCGACGCGAGAGTATCCACTCGCGATAATGCTTCCCCACCCCCTCGATGCCGATCCAAGACTCCTGGCAATACGGCATATGGCGATGCACCTTGCCGTCGGGAAGCTCGCCGAGGGGGACCACCTGGTTGTACAGCACGCAATGATGTCGGTCGCGTATCATGATGTCGTCGTGGTAATGCCCGGCATACCACATCTTAAGGCGCTTCTTGTCTAGGTGCTCCTCCACCCTTTGCAAGTAGGCGCTCAACGAATCGTCCTGCTCGCGGCTTGCGTCATAATGCCGGGCCATGGCAAAGCGACGCAGGCAGCGCGGCACGTCGTGCGAGAACACGTAGTCCACGCTAAAGTTCACCCGCTCGAGATTGGACCATCCCTCGTCGTACTCCTGCTGGCTGGGCACCTCCCGCGGCCACCAGCTTATGCCCTGCTTCCGGCTCTTGATGTCGTGAGACGGTGCGCCCCCCATGCAAAACCAGCGACCGAACCTGCCCATCTCATACACTTGCCCACGCAAGAGGTGAATGACGTTCTTCGTCCCCGGAAGGACCGCGACCTTTCCCCCATGCCAGGCCTTGGTGGGAAAGGTGTCCAGCAGGTCGTAGTTCTCGTGGTTGCCGTCTACGAACAGCGTCGTCCACGGGCGATTGTCCAGCCAATCGATAAAGAACTTCTCCTCCAAGGTGATAGGGTTGTTCCACACCAGCCCAAAGTCGCCGCATATAACTAGGAAATCGCTGTGCCTGAGCTTGGTTCCCGCCGGCCAACGATCTGGCGTGAGCTTGCCGATGTCGAGCCAACCGTGTATGTCGCCGGTTACGAAGACTGCCATGGTCTGGTGCCTCCCCCTACATATTCGTTGTTACACTCAAGTTACCAGTTTGAGAGAAACTGTGCTCTGTCAACGTCTCCCTGCGTTCCAAAAAAGCTGATAAGGGGTCTTTGACTCATAGAGTGGGGATGCGCGAACCCTTTGACCGAACAAGTGGAATTTTGGGTACTTTTCTAACGAAATCTGTCGTTTGTTCGGTTTTGCTTTCTATGAAAACCGAACAAACGACTTTTCGTGACGAATAGTAGCGAAAATTCCGTTTGTTCGGTTTTGGGGGCTGTAGAGAAAGCGGCTGTGGGAGCCAAAACCTGAACAAACGGAAAAATAGATAAGCTTGCATCCTAAAATTCCGTTTGTTCGGGTTTCGGCAAGACAGAATCCGAACAAACGGAAAAAATCAGGTGCATTTCGCGGTTTTTTGCCATTTGTTCGGGTCTCATGCAACAGGTCGCACGATTTGATTGGCAACACGCCGCCGTGCAAAGGCAAGCGGTACCTCTCACACCTCAAAAGGCGCACCGTTCGCCTCTTGAAAGGGTCGCATCCCGCCGCGGCCTAGCGACCCATGATGCACGAACCCGTGCTTGGGCGATTGCGATCGCTTTGTACGTAGGTGGTGGCCGCGCTCAGGCGGTTGCACTCCGCAAGCTCCATCCTTCCCTCTATGTATGGCTCGTACATGGCGTCCACGCCTCTCGTCTGGCTCGACGTGCCGTCGCAGTCGTCTCCCCACGCGAGCGCTTCCTGTACGATTTGAATGCGCTCCTCGCGCGTAGTGTCGCGCACCAACTTGCTCCGCGCCATACCTCACTCACCAGCCCTTTCCCCGCGCATCCGCAAAAGACGAAGCGTCTTATCGGACACACAGCCATCGTGCTCGTTACTGCCCACGCTCCCTCACCCATGCCGACCCGCCAGCGGCTCCGCGCTCGCTTCGCTCACTCGCTTCGCGAGTCGCCGCATACGGGCCAGCATGGGTGAGGGAGCGTGGGCAGTAACTCATGTTCCACTTCGATAATAGTACTTCCCCAAGACAAATGGGCGGTGCGCCCCTTGGTAAGGTATTATCGGTACCGACGAGTATTACTGCTCGCGCCCCCGCGGCCGCGCCGTTTCGCATGCGACTCCGCGCTCGCTTCGCTCACTCGCTTCGCGAGTCGCCGCTTGCGAGCCGCGCGGCCGCGGGGCGCGAGCAGTTTCCGATGTATCCTGCCGTCTTTTGAGGAAGGGTCTGATGACGACCATAGACGTAAAGGGCGTTCGCATTGGCGAGGGGCGCCCCAAGACCATCGTGTCGCTTATGGATGCAAGCGAGGACGCGCTCCTGCGCACGGCCGAGCGCGCAGTTGCCGCTGGTGCCGACTGCGTGGAATGGCGCGCCGACTTTTTTGGGGATTGCCACGACTGCGCAACCGTGGCGCATGTTGGACGTCGGCTAAGAGCCTTGTTGCCGCACACCCCGCTGGTCTTTACCTTTCGCAGTGCACCGCAGGGAGGCCAGAGCGCTATCTCCGCCGAAGACTATCGCGGACTTGTGAGTGCAACTATCCAACACGAGGCGGCAGACCTAGTGGACATAGAGGCGTGCGTGGGCGCTCATATCGCAGAGGCCTTGATTCGCGAAGCGCATGCAAAGCAGACGCCGACGATTGTCTCGAACCACGACTTTGCAGGAACGCCCGGCGTGGAAAACATGGTTAACCAACTCACCCGCATGGCTGACCTCGGCGCCGACTTGCCCAAGCTCGCCGTTATGGCCCACAGCACGGTCGACTGCCTACACCTTATGGAGGCGTCCGTACAGGCATGCGACGAACTTCAGAGGCCCCTTATAACCATGGCCATGGGAGCGCACGGCAAGCTTTCGCGCCTTGCAGGTCAGGCGTGCGGCAACGCGCTTACCTTTTGCGCCTTGGGCAAGCCGTCCGCCCCAGGACAAGTAGGACTCCATGAGGCAATCGAACTTCTCGATCGTCTGTACAACATTTTGTAGTGCAACGTGACCTGCGACCTTCCTCTTGCGGAGTACAATGGTGCGCGCGAGAAAGGGACCCCATGGACATACCCCTCGAGAAGACAACAAAGCGGACGCCCACTTCAATAACGCAAAAGCGAGCGGAGCAACCATCGCGACTGGGCGGGCGCATGGTGATCGGCGTGGCATCCACGCTCCTGGGTGCCGTGGCCTGGGGCTTCTCGGGCACCTGCGTGCAGTACCTCTTTGCCTCGTCCTCCCTCAGTTCGCTTACGATCACCACCGTGCGCGAACTCGGCGCGGGATTGGTGTTTTTGCTGGTCCTCGTCCTTCGAGACCGAGAGCGGCTCAAGGAGATCCTTGCCAACAGAGACACGCTGCGGCGTCTGCTCATATTTGGCTCATGCGGCCTGTTCCTTAACTCCGCCCTCTACGCGACTACGATTCTGTACACCAACGCAGGAACCGCAACCGTTCTGCAAAGCCTCAACATCGTTATGGTGCTGGGCGTCACCTGCATTGTTATGAGACGCCGGCCTCGCGGGCTCGAGATGTGCGCGCTTTTGTGCGCGCTCGCGGCGACGTTTCTTATTACCACGCACGCCAACCCGCAGGAGCTCAAGCTCCCCCCGCTTGGCCTCGCGTTTGGCCTGGCCACCGCTGCCGCGGCCACGTTTTACACCATGTACCCCAAGCCACTCTTCGAGCGTTGGGGAAGCTTTGCCGTTACGGGAATGGGCATGCTCTTTGGAGGGCTTACGGGCGCGGTCGTATGCCTGATTACCGGCACCGGCGCCCGCGACCTGCCACAGCTCCTGTCGCTCGACGCGATGGGCTATGTTGTGTTGGCCGTGGCGGTTCTTGTGGGGACCTTTGGCGCCTACGGCCTGTTCCTGCACGGCATCTCCATTGTGGGGCCAGTGGCGGGCAACATGCTGGGAGCGGTCGAGCCCGTAAGCGCCACGGTAATAAGCGCCTTGTGGCTGGGCACCGCCTTTGTGTGGGCAGACTGGGCGGGTCTGGCGCTCATGGTGCTCACCATCATCCTCATTGCGCTCCCCAGCTCGTCGGGCGACGATGCGCCCTAATTGGGACAGGCCCCAAGTTTGGGTCCGCATCGTGATACTGGGGCCGCTCGCGCCACCGCTCCCGCGCCGGACCCGCAAGCGGCGACTCACGAAGTGAGCGAGCGAAGCGAGCGCGGAGCCGCATGCGGGACCCTGCGTGGGGGCGGTGGCGCGAGCGGCAACGTTTGGCGACGTATCGCCCAAACCTGGGACTGTCCCCAATTAGGCCGCGTTGTGCTATGCTTCTCGCAAAAGTTTCGGGGCGGGGTGCAATTCCCCACTGGCGGTGATGGGCGCATGCGTGCGCTCGAGCCCGCGCGCCGCAGGAAAAAGAGCGGCTGACTTGGTTAGAACCCAAGGCCAACGGTAAGAGTCCGGATGAGAGAAACGGAGGCCGCCATGGCTACCAATCCAAGTTCATCGAGCACACGTCACGACTCGCATTCAACCACCGCGCAGGGTTCCGGGTGGAGCACCAAGCGTATAGCAATTACCGCGCTGTTTTGTGCGGTTGCCGCCATATGCACGCTCTTTTTGGAATTCCCCATCCTCCCGGGTGTTCCGTTCCTCAAGTATGACCCCTCGGCCATCATCGCCCTCATTGCCGGCTTTGCCTTTGGCCCCGCAACGGGCGTTGCCGTGAGCATCATCTCCTATCTCCCGCACATCGCCACGTCCAGCGGCATATACGGCATGATAATGGCCATTATCGCAACGCTTTCGCTGGTGCTCCCCGCATCGCTCATCTACAAGCGCAACACCACGTTCAAGGGGGCCCTCATTGGCATGTGCGTAGGCGCCGTGGTATGCCTGGCCTGCTGCATCCTTGCCAACCTCGTAATAACCCCCATCTTCATGGGAACGAGCACGGAGGCCGTCATACAGATGATCGTGCCCGCGCTGCTTCCCTTTAACGTGGCCAAGATCGCAATCAACTGCGTCGTCACCGCTCTCATATACAAGCCCGTTACCAAAGCGCTCGGCAACTAAGGTGATGGCCGGGGCGCCCCTCGCGGCTCCCCGGTCATCCAATCGAGTGGGTAGGAGACGCACCACATGCACACAGCAAGCCAGATCGCATGTCTTTCGCATGTGACCCTGTACTACGAGAGTGGCACGCAGGCGCTCGACGACGTAAGCCTGAGCATCTCTGAGGGCGAGCACCTTTGCGTTCTTGGCGCCAACGGATCGGGCAAATCCACGCTCGCCTCGGTTCTATGCGGGCTCCTTGCGCCCGACAAAGGCACGGTAGAGCTCTTGGGCGAAGACGTGTTTGACTCCAGCAGACAAGATTCCGTGGACTTTGACGCATACACTCGCGCGCGCAGGGGCCTAGGCCTCGTGTTCCAAAATCCCGACGACCAGATCGTTACCACCATCGTGGAGGAAGACGTCGCCTTTGGCCCCGAGAACCTCGGAGTTGCGCCAGACCAAATTACCCAGCGCGTCGAGCGCGAGCTGCGGCGCGTTGCCATGAGCGACTATGCCAAGGCGGACCCCACGCGGCTTTCGGGCGGGCAAAAGCAGCGCGTAGCCATTGCCGGCGCGCTTGCCATGGAGCCCAAGGTGATTGTCTTCGACGAGCCGGGATCGTTGCTCGACGTGCGCGGGCGCAACGCCATAATGCGCGTGATGGACCGCTTGGCCGCAGGCGGCACGACGATCGTGCACATTACCCACTTTATGGAAGAGGCCTTGCTCGCCGATCGTGTGGTGGTGCTCGACCGTGGGCACGTGGCTTTAGACGGACCGCCGGAAGAGGTCTTCTCCCATGGTGAGGAGCTGCAAGGCCTTGGTCTGGAGGAGCCTTTTGTGGCACGTCTTTCCACGAGGCTCGGCCTCCCCTGGACGTGCGATGAGGAGGCGCTCCTGGACGACCTCAGGCGCTTGTCCAAGGAAGACAAGGGCACGGGCGTCTTAGAGCCTTCCAATGACGCATCCACACGCACGCCCTCGAACCCCGCCGTCTTGGTGGAGCATGCGTCGTACTCCTATAGCAACGAGCGAAAGGCGCTTGACGACGTGAGCTTTGCGGTGGAGCCCGGTTCTTCCGTTGCCATCGTGGGGCAAACGGGTTCGGGCAAGTCGACGCTTTTGCGCATGCTATGCGCACTGGAGAAGCCGGATTCTGGCACCATAACCGTCAACGGCATCTCCACGCAGCGCAAGCGGGACAGGCGACGTCTCCACGGCACCGTGGGATACGTAATGCAGCATCCCGAAAGGCAGCTCTTCGCCAACACGGTGGCCGAGGACGTGGCGTTTGGCCCCACGAACCTTGGCCTTCCCAAGGACGAGGTAACACGGCGCTGCAATCACGCACTTGAGCTCGTTGGCCTTGTTGGCTACGACGATGCGTCGCCCTTCGACCTTTCCGGTGGCCAGCAGCGGCTTTGCGCGATTGCCGGAATCCTTGCAATGGAACCGAGCATCATCGTGTTGGACGAGCCAACGGCTGGCCTCGACCCTCGCGGTCGTGCCGAACTGCGCAACATACTCAAAGACATAGGCAACCACGGCGTCACGACCATAGAGGTAACCCATTCCATGGACGATGCCGCCCTTGCAAACAAGATCGTCGTGTTGGACCAAGCGCGACTCATGCTCATGGGTTCGCCCCACGAGGTGTTCTGTTCGGCACACAAAGAAGAGCTCACACGGGCCGGACTTGGCCTGCCCACAGCACTTGAGTGGGCGCAGCGCCTCGGACTCGACTCTTCGCCTCTGTCGCTCGATGAGCTTGCCGCCGACCTTGCGTCGCAGCTGGCGAGACCCTCTTCGCGAACGGAGGTGAGCCAGCATGGCAATTAAGCTCTCGCTCGGCCAGTACTTTGCCGCAGATTCCCCCATTCACCGCATGGACCCTCGGGCCAAGGTCGTATCTGCCCTCGCGGTCATAGTGTCGGTGTTCTTCATACACACGATTCCCCAGCTCGCACTGGGCTTTGCATTCGTTGTGGCCATCGCGTTTCTTGCGCGTGTGCCCGCAATCAAGTTGCTCGAGTCGATTAAGCCCGTGGTGTTCGTGCTTCTTTTGCTGGGTCTCTTCAACCTGTTTGTGACGACCAGCGGAGACGAAGTCTTTGCGGCGGGGATCCTTCGCATTACCACCGACGGAGTGCGCGCCGCATTCATATACAGCCTGCGCTTGATTATTGGCGTCATTGCCGGCGTGCTCATTTTGCTTACCACCACGCCGTCGCGGTTGACCGACGCTTTTGACGCCATGCTGTCGCCACTCTCAAGAATCGGCTTACCTGGACACGAATTGGCCATGGTCTTCTCGCTCATGCTGCGCTTTATTCCCACGCTGGCCGACGAGACCAGGGCCATAATAGATGCGCAGAAGGCACGCGGAGGCGCCTTGGGTGAAGGATCTCCCATCAAGCGCGTGCGTGCGGTGGCACCCATATTGGTGTCGCTGCTGGCAAGCTCGCTCAACCACGCCAACGACCTCTCGCGGGCGCTGGACGCACGCTGCTACGTGGGAGGGGCAAGCCGTAGCCATTGGCACCCCTTGCGCATGCGCGGCGTCGACTGGCTTTCCATCCTGCTTGCGGCGGTCTACGTGACGGCACTCATCCTAATCGGATAGCTCCGCGACCCTAACTTGGGGACTGTCCCTTAGTTAGGGTCGCGCGTTAGCAATTGCCGCATGCGGGAAAGCCCTGTGCTAGACTTGGCAGGTTTGATTACCAAGAGGAGCAATATGACCACAAGCAATGCCGAAGTACTACTCTCCGAAGCGCGCGTGCCCGAATCGCTGCGCGCCAATCTAAAGTTTTTCTTGCGCTGCCTAAGGCGTGTGCTGCGCGAATACGACGCAAGCCTCCTTGTCATCTTTGACAAGCTGCTGGGACTCATGTTCGCTGCCAACCGTGGTGACGAGGATCCAGAGGGTTCGGCGGAGGCTCTCTTGCAAGCCACCCAAATCATCTCGGACCTCGACGTCTCCGCCTCGTCGGTAATAATGCGTGCGTTTGCCACGTTCTTTCACCTGGCAAACATATGTGAGGAGCGCTATCGAAACGACGCCATCCGCACGCTCGAGGGACGAGAGAAACCCACCGAAGACGGCGATCCCGCAAACGCGCTGACGCTTGCCTTTGGCAACCTCCGCAATCAGCTGGGAGCAGACGAAGCCCTGGCCCTTCTCAATCACTTGGAGTTCCATCCCGTTTTTACCGCACATCCCACCGAGGCAAGACGCATGGCACAGGTCGCAAAGATTCGCCGCATTGCCACGATGATCGAGGAGCGCCCGCGCCTCACAGGCATGGATCTTGCCAACAACGAGCAGAGCATTGTTCAGGGAATCGACGAGCTGTTCCGCACCTCTCCCGTCGGACGCACCAAACCGACGCCCGAGGACGAGGCAGACGCCATGATAGATATCTTCGATTACACCCTCTTTTCCATGGTGCCACAGGTATATAGGCGTTTCGACCTGTGGATGCTAGGCGAAAGGGCGGGTACCGTGCCACCCGTGTGCCCCGCGTTCTTTAAGCTCGGCAGTTGGGTCGGCTCAGACCGCGACGGCAACCCCAACGTTACCGCACGTGTAACTCGTATTGTTGCCGAGAAGTTCCGCACGCACGCGCTGAAGACGCTCTCCACCAAATGCAAGCAGGTTGGAAACAGTCTTACCTTCGAGGCAAGGCTTACGCATCCTTCGGCGGAACTGGAGGACCTTTGGAGTCACCAGGTGGAGCTCAGCGAGCTCCTTACCGAACGCGCGCTTAAGCTCAGCGAGGCAGAGCTGCACCGTGCCGTTATGCTTACCATGAGCTTTAGGCTCGAAGCCACCATAACGCGAACGGCAGACATCATGTACGCGGATGTCGAGTCGTTTATTGCCGACCTGCGCATCGTGCAGGACTCGCTTGCACGCGCCGGAGCGGTGCGTCCGGCCTACGGCCCCGTTCAAGACCTCATTTGGCAGGCGCAGACGTTTGGGTTCCACTTGGTGGAGATGGAGGTTCGACAGCACTCCGTGGTTCACGAACGTGCTTTGGCCGACATACGCTCGCACGCCAACAACAACGACCGCGACCCCATGACGCGCGAAGTGCTGGGGACCTTCCGCGCCATCGGCACCATTCAGCGGCGCAGCGGCGTTGACGCATGCCGTCGCTACATCGTGAGCTTTTGCAAAAGCGCGAACGATGTGGCGGCCGTGTACGAGCTGGCCAAATGTGCCTTTGCCCACCCGCAAGACGTACCCGTGCTGGACGTAATCCCCCTCTTCGAGCAGCTCGAGGACCTGAGGAACGCCGTTTCCATCCTAGACGACATGCTCGAGCTTCCCGACGTGCAGGCACGCCTCGCTGCAAACGGCCGCAAGATGGAGGTCATGCTCGGATACTCGGACTCTTCCAAGGACGCGGGTCCCACCGCTGCCACCTTTGCCCTGCATGAGACGCAAGCTGCCATTGGCGCATGGGCAAAGCGCAACGACATTGACCTTACGCTCTTCCATGGACGCGGCGGTGCGGTGGGCCGTGGTGGCGGGCCCGCGAATCGTGCCGTATTGGCTCAACCTGCCGGGTCAGTCAACGGCTGCTTTAAGCTTACGGAGCAGGGCGAGGTCATTTTTGCCCGCTACGGAGACCCAAGGCTCGCGCGCCGCCACGTGGAGAGCATTGCCGCCGCCACGCTACTTGCCTCAAGCGGACATCAGCAATCGATAAACGACAAGGCCACGAGTGCCTTTGTCGACGTTGCCGACGCGCTTAGGGACGTCTCGCGCGAACACTACCTCGAGCTCATTAATACGCCAGACTTTGCGGAGTGGTTCTCGTCGGTAACGCCTCTGGCCGAGATTAGCCTCATGCCCTTGGGAAGTCGCCCTGCCAAACGTGGCTTGGGCGCAAAGAGCTTGGACGACCTGCGCTCGATTCCGTGGATCTTTGCGTGGAGCCAGGCACGGGTCAACCTTGCCGCTTGGTACGGCCTGGGCACGGCATGCGAGAAGTTCGGCGACCTGGACCGCCTGCGCGAGGCATACAAGCAATGGCCTCTTTTCACCACGTTCGTGGACAACATAGAGATGTCGCTTGCGAAAGTCGACGACCGTATCGCAAGCATGTATCTCTCGCTCGGCAACAGGCCGGAGCTCACGGAAGCCGTGCTCGACGAAATGCGACTTACGCGACGTTGGGTGCTCGCCATCGTGGAATCGGAATGGCCGCTTTCCAAACGGCGCGTCTTGGGCCAGGTCGTGCGACTGCGCCTTCCATTTGTGAACGCCCTCTCCATTGGGCAGGCAATTGCGCTACGCAATCTGCATTCCCCCGAAGAGCTGTCGCCCGAGGAGCGCGACGATGAGACGTTCCTCATCCTCTGTACCGTGAGCGGCGTTGCCGCCGGCTTGCAAAACACGGGCTGATTCAATCGCCGTGTCGCCGGGAATGCTCCCCAGCGGCACGGCCCGTGTTTCGTCACCCACTTTTTTCGTGGTCAGTAGGCCTGTTGTGTATCATGGATTCGTCGTTTTTTCCAACGAAGGGTAGGTTTGTATGGTCTCTCGCGTCTATGTCGAGAAGAAACCCGGATTTGATATTGAAGCACGCGAGCTCAGTCACGAGCTACGTCACACCCTGGGAGTCAAGGGCCTCAAAGCAGTTCGCGTTATCAACCGCTACGATGTGGAGGGAATCTCCAAGGAGCTGTTTGAGCAGTGCGTTCCCACCGTGTTCAGCGAACCGCAGTCGGACAACGCCTTCTTCGAGCTTCCCACCTTCGCCAAGTCGGCCAAGGTGTTTGCCGTCGAGTTCCTCCCCGGCCAATTTGACCAGCGCGCCGACAGTGCAAGCGAGTGCATCCAGCTCATCAGCCAAGGCGATCGTCCCCTCGTCGCAAGCGCCAAAGTCTACGTGCTCGAAGGCCGCGTGAGCAATGCCGGCCTCGAAGCCGTTAAGAACTACGTCATCAACCCCGTCGAGGCCCACGAGTCCTCGCTCGACGAGCGCACGACGCTCGAGCTCGAGCTCGTTGCACCCACCGAAGTCGAAGTGCTTGAGGGCTTTCGCCGCCTGAGCAAGAAGAAGCTCGCCGAATTCATCGAGGAGCGCGGCCTCGCCATGGACCTGGCCGACATCGCGTTTTGCCAGGACTACTTTAAGGGCGAGAAGCGCGACCCCACCATCACCGAGATCAAGATGATCGACACCTACTGGTCCGATCACTGCCGCCACACGACCTTTGGCACCGTGCTCGACGACGTGGTAATCGACGATGCCGTCGTGCAGGCCGCCTTCGACCGCTACCTTGCCGTTCGCCACGAGCTCGGTCGCGACGAGCGCCCCGTATGCCTTATGGACATGGGCACCATTGGCGCCAAGTATCTCGCCCACACGGGACAGCTCACCGGCCTGGACGAGTCCGAGGAGATAAACGCCTGCACCGTTAAGGTAAAGGTGGACGTGGACGGCGAGGATCAGGACTGGCTGTTCCTGTTTAAGAACGAGACGCACAACCACCCCACCGAAATCGAGCCGTTTGGCGGTGCGGCAACCTGCATTGGCGGAGCCATCCGCGACCCGCTTTCCGGTCGCAGCTACGTGTATCAGGCCATGCGCGTAACCGGTGCGGCGGACCCCACCGTGCCTTTGGACAAAACCATGCCGGGTAAGCTGCCGCAACGCAAGCTCGTGCGCACCGCCGCGGCCGGATACTCCAGCTACGGCAACCAAATCGGCCTTGCGACCGGTCAGGTGAGCGAGCTCTACCATCCCGGATACGTTGCCAAGCGCATGGAGATCGGCGCCGTGGTGGGCGCCACGCCCGCAAGCCACGTGCGTCGCGAGTGCCCCGCACCTGGGGACGTGATCGTGCTCTTGGGCGGACGAACCGGCCGCGACGGCATTGGAGGTGCCACCGGCAGCTCCAAGGCACACAAGCAGAGCAGCCTTACCACCTGCGGCGCCGAGGTGCAAAAGGGCAACGCGCCCATCGAGCGCAAGCTGCAACGCCTGTTCCGCCGCGAGGACGCCTGCAGGCTCATAAAGCGCTGCAACGACTTTGGCGCTGGCGGTGTGAGCGTTGCCATCGGCGAGCTGGCAGACGGCCTCGCCATAAACCTCGACCTCGTTCCCAAGAAGTACGAGGGACTCGACGGCACCGAGCTTGCCATCTCCGAGAGCCAGGAGCGCATGGCCGTGGCATTGGCGCCCGAGGACGTCGACGAGTTCTTCGGATACGCCCGCGAAGAGAACCTCGAGGCAACGGCGGTCGCAACCGTAACGGCCGAGCCACGCCTTCGCATGACCTGGAACGAAAGCACGATCGTGGACATTAGCCGCGAGTTCCTTAACTCAAACGGCGCCCCCAAGCATCAGGGCGTGCGCGTGCTGGAGGCCAAGCCCTGGGCACCCACCTGGGAAGGCGCTACCGTGGCGGAGCGTCTGCGCTCCGTGCTCACCGACCTCAACGTCGCCTCCAACAAGGGACTCGCGGAGCGCTTTGACTCCACCATTGGCGCAGCAAGCGCGCTCATGCCGTTTGGCGGCCGCACGCAGCTCACGCCCGCCATGGGCATGGTCGCCAAGATGCCGGTGGACGGCGAGACGACCACCGTAAGCGGCATGGCATGGGGCTACAACCCCTACCTTACGAGCGCGAACCAGTTCACCGGCTCCTACATTGCCGTTGTTGAGTCGGTGGCGCGCCTGGTTGCCTGCGGCCTGCGCCACAAGGACGCCTACCTCACCTTCCAGGAATACTTCGAGCGCCTGCGCGACGAGCCCGAGCGCTGGGGAAAGCCATGCGCGGCGGTGCTGGGAGCGCTCATGGCGCAGCTTGACCTTGGCATTGGCTCCATTGGCGGCAAGGACTCCATGAGCGGCAGCTTCGAGGACCTTGACGTGCCGCCCACCCTAGTGAGCTTCGCCACCGCAGTGGGCTCACTCGAGCGCGTGACATCACCTGAGTTCAAGAGGGCCGGCAGCAAGATCGTACTCATACGGCCGCGCTATCAGGAAGACGGGATCACGCCTGAGCCCTCCTCGCTCTTGTCTGCGTTCGACATGGTGGAGCGCCTCATTGGCGACGGAGACGCGCTGGCCGTGTCCACCCCTGGCTATGGCTGCGCGGCGGAGGCGTTGTTCAAGATGTGCGTCGGCAACCAGTTGGGCGCCGACCTGTGGGGCCTCGATGCCGAGCAGCTCTTCGTGCCCGCCTACGGCAGCTTTGTTGTGGAGGTAAGCGACTGCACCTATGTGCCCGCAAAAAGCGATGGCATTTGCATGCAGCACGTGGGAACGGTCACCGATGCCTACCAGCTTGTCATCGACGGCCAAACGATCGATCTTGCATGCGAGCAGGAGGCGTGGGAGGCGCGCCTGGAGCCCGTCTTCCCCTATCGCCAGGCCGGAGATTCCCAGCCACAGCTTAGCTGGAAGGCCGCAGACAAGGGCGTGCAGATTGCCGCCCCCGCCACCAAGCTCGCGAAGCCGCATGTGGTCATTCCGGTGTTTCCCGGCAACAATTGCGAGTACGACTCCGCGCGCGCGTTCCGCCGCGCCGGTGCCGACGTAACCACCTTCGTGATAAACAACCTTACGCCCGACGCTGTCGCTCAGAGCACGAGCAAGCTCGTGGCCGAGATCGACCGCTCCCAGATCGTCATGATTCCCGGCGGCTTTAGCGGCGGCGACGAGCCCGACGGCTCCGCCAAGTTCATCACCGCGTTCTTCCGGGCACCGCAGGTAACCGAGGCAGTTCGTCGCCTGCTCAACGAACGAGACGGTCTTATGCTGGGAATTTGCAACGGGTTCCAGGCCCTCGTGAAGCTCGGGCTGGTACCCTATGGCGACATCGTAGACATGACCGACGCCTGCCCCACGCTTACCTTCAACACCGTAGGCCGCCACCAGAGTCGCCTCGTGCGCACGCGCGTGGCCTCGGACCTCTCGCCGTGGCTGTCCAAGTGCGAGGTCGGCGACATCCACAACGTCGCGATCAGCCATGGGGAAGGACGCTTCGTGGCCTCGGATGAGCTGCTTCAGCAGCTCGTTGAATGCGGTCAGATCGCCACGCAGTACGTGGACCAGAACGGCACGCCCTCCATGGACTGGAACGTCAACCCCAACGGCTCGGTACTTGCCATAGAGGGAATCACCAGCCCGGATGGTCGCGTGCTGGGCAAGATGGGCCACACCGAGCGCTCTGCCGAAGGTCTGTACCAAAACGTACCCGGCAACGCCTTCCAACCCCTCATCGAGGGCGGCGTCGCTTACTTCACGGAGTAATCGACGCGGAAAGGGTCCGCGCCCTGACTGAGGGACAGTCCCCAAGTTGTGGTTTGGCCAAACCACAACTTGGGGACTGTCCCTCAGTTAGGGCTCGTCTCTTGTGTGCACTAAACGTCGAGGACCTTGGCGAGGAAGCTCTTGGTTCGCTCGTTCTGCGGATGGTCGAAGACCTCGGCGGGCGTGCCCTCCTCGGCAATGACTCCCCCGTCAATGAACAGCACGCGATCGGACACCTGGCGCGCAAAGCCCATCTCATGCGTGACCACCACCATGGTCATGCCCTCCTTGGCAAGCGAGCGCATAACGTCGAGCACCTCTCCTACCATCTCGGGGTCCAAGGCGCTCGTCGGTTCGTCAAACAGCATGAGCCCCGGTTTCATGGCCAACGCACGCGCAATGGCAACGCGCTGCTTTTGTCCGCCACTCAGGCTGTTTGGCTTTGCATCGGCCTTGTCGGCCAGGCCAACGCGACCGAGCAGTTCCATGCCCACCTGCTTGGCCTCGTCCTCGCTCATCTTCTTGCGCAGCGTGGGCGCAATGGTAAGGTTTTGCATAACGGAAAGGTGCGGGAACAGGTTGAAGTGCTGGAACACCATCCCCACGTCCTCGCGAAGCTCGTCGATGTTCTTCGCGTTCTCGTCCATGAGGTTACCGTCCACGCGAACGGTACCTGCACTCGGCTCCTCCAAGCAGTTGATGCAACGAAGGAAGGTGGACTTTCCCGAACCCGAGGGGCCAATTACGCACACGACCTCACCGGTGTGAATATCGCAATCGATGCCCCGCAACACCTCGTTTTTGCCAAAGGACTTATGCAAACCGCGTATTTCGACCTTAACGGCACCAGTGCTAGTCATCGAGGGACACCTTCTTTTCTACGAAACGTGCGAGTAGGGTAAGCAGCCAGATCACGATAAAGTACATGATGCCAACCATAATCCACACCTCGAACGACCTGTAGGTGCGCGCGATGATGGTCTGTCCCATCTTGGTAAGCTCAGCCAAGCCAATAACCGAGATGATGGACGTGTCCTTGATGGTTATGCACCACTGGTTGACGACGGAGGGAATACAAATGCGAATGGCCTGCGGAATGATGATGCGCCACGTGGTCTGGCGGGCAGACAAGCCCAGCGAACGCGCCGCCTCTCGCTGACCGGGGTCGACCGCCTGTATGCCGCCGCGGAAGATCTCGGAAAGATAGCCGCCGGCGTTGAGCGAAAGCGCAATGGTACCTGCAGCAAACGCAGAGATGCGAATGCCCAGGAGCCCCGTTATGCCGAAGTAGATGAAGAAGCCCTGTACCAGCAGCGGCGTGCCTCGAATAATGGCAACGAACACGCTGTTGATGGCCTTGAGCACGGGATTCTTGGACATGCCCATAAGAGAGGCCACGATGCCTATTACCATGGCGAAGGCAAGTGATATAAATGCCAGTTGGAGGGTGAGTGCCAAACCCTGCATAAGCATGGGCATCGACTCTTGAAGAAGTTCGAAGAAATCCATACGCATCCTTTGTCCGTATCGTAAGCGCTTATGCTAGCGCATGCAAACGCGATGCTGGCATTTTGTAACCCATGAGCAAAAAAGAAAGGCTCCCGCGAGCGGGAGCCTTATTTGATAGGCGCTAAGAGAGCGATGTGCTACTTTGCTGACTTTACATAGGTGCTCACGATCTTGTCGTACGTGCCGTCCTTCTTGATGTTGGCCAGGCCGTCGTTGAACTTCTTCAGAAGCTCGGCGTTGGCGCCCTTGTTTACGGCAAAGCCATACGGCGTGGCAAACTTGCTGTCGGCCTCAACCTCGGCGACGATCTTGAAGTTCTTACCCTCTTTGCCACTGGTCTCCTCGTACTGGCTAATGGCATAGCCCATAACGGGAGTGTCCTCGAAGCACGCAGCGGAGTTGCCCGCCTCCACGTCTTGGTACATGACGTCGGAGGTGTCGAACGTGGTGGTGGTGAAGCCGTACTGATCCTTGATGCTGTCGGCCCACTCCTGGCTCTGGGTGCCGTTCTTTACGGCCACGTTCTTGCCCTTGAGGTCATCGAGCGACTTTACCTCGCTGTTGGTGGGAACTGCGCAGCATACGGTGGAATCGTAGTAAGGATCGGAGAAGTCAAACGTCTGCTTGCGCTGATCGGTGATGCTCATACCCGCGATTACGCCATCGGCCTGACCAGCCTGCACGTTCTGCAGGGCGGCATCAAAGCCAACGGGGTTGAGCGTGTACTCAAAGCCCTGGTCCTTTGCAATGGCAGCCAGGATGTCCACGTCAATGCCCTTATAGGTATTGGTCGCATCGGCAAACTCAAACGGAGCAAAGGCTGTATCGGTGGCAATGGTGTACGTCTTGGCTGCGCCATTTGACGAATCGCTCGACGATCCCGTACTCTGCGAGTTCTGGGATCCACCACATGCGACAAGAGAGGCTGCAAGCAGCGCACCCGTGAAGAGCGCTCCAACGTTCTTAAGCTTCATTATTCCCCCTAGCTCTGGGTCCAATAAGTTCAGCCCATATTACGCCTATGACAGACGGGAGTCTACCGAGGAAGCACAGGGCTTAACTAATGGTTTACGTGGCCGTCGCGCCTTCGCGCCTGCACCCACGCCCGTGCCGTCGCGCATGCGGCTCCGCGCTCGCTCCGCTCGCTCACTTCGTGAGTCGCCGCCTGCGCGACGGCACGGGTGCGGGCGATAGGGCGACTTAAGGCAAACGGCACCTCGTTGTTGCGGTATTCTTTTATTGTTGCCCACGCGAAGATCGGAGTCCCCATGGACGCAAACTCACGCAAGATCTTAGGTCTCATAGCCGAGATGAACACGCGATTCGTGGTGCCGGTGTACCAGCGCCCCTACTCGTGGGGGGCAGAGCAATGCGCTCAGTTGTGGGACGACATTCTGGCAACGGGACGCAAGCCCCAAGGGCTGCACTTCACGGGCTCGATCGTTACCATACAGGATGGCCAGCTCTCCCCCGCTGGCGTGGCACCGCTGCTACTCATAGACGGCCAACAGCGCATTACCACTATTACCCTGCTGCTGGCGGCACTCGTGGACTATGCTCGCAAACATGACGGCAGAGCGCTCGCCTTCTCCGCAGAGGAAATCCTCACTAGTGGCTACCTTACCAACCACTATCGAAGCGGCGACGACTACTACAAGCTCACGCTCTCCAAAGGCGACCGCGATGCCTACAGGCATCTCATTGACGCCATCTGCGCAGGCAATCCACCGCAGCTCGACCCCAACTCAACCCTTGCCACGAACCTCGCGTTCTTCCAAAGGCGCATCGAGGCGCTCGACGACGTGAACCTCGTGTGGCGTGGCATGCAACGCTTGGAGGTCGTGGCCATATCGCTTGCCCAGGGCGTAGACGAGCCGCAAGTCATCTTTGAGTCCATGAACGCCACGGGCAAGGACCTCACCAACGCCGACCTCGTGCGCAACTTCGTGCTCATGAGCTACCCGATGGGCGAGCAGCAGGAGCTCTATCGGATCTACTGGGCACCCATCGAACAGATTCTGAGCACCGACACAATAGGCTTCGACGAGGCGTTCGACGACTTTATTCGCAGCTATCTAACCGTAGTGCACGCCCCCACGTCCATGGCGAAGGTGGACGTGTACCAGGCCTTCAAGCGATACGTGCTATTTGGGGGCTTCAACCAAAACGACCGCATGAAGAACCTCTCTCTTAAGCTCAAGCGCTTTGCGCGCTACTACGCCGCCGTCACACGCGGAATGCTCGATGACGAGGAACTCGCCCAGGCGTTTGGTCGCATTGCACAGCTGGAAGCACCGGTGGCAAACCCCCTGCTCATTTCGCTGTACGACGGATATGAGCACAACGAGTTCGGGCGAAGTGACTTCTTGCGCATGCTTGAGGCAATGGAGAGCTATCTCTTCCGTCGGCGCGTGTGCGACTGCGCGACCAGCGTGCTTGCGCCGTTCTTCTCGTCGCTTATCGCACGCGTTGATGCCGTACGCAGCGAGGAGGGTAACGTCGTGGAGGCGTTTATGGCCATGCTGCTCAACGAGGATGCCACGCCGCGACGCTTCCCCGGCGATGCCGAGTTCGCGCACGCGCTTGCCACCCGCGATGCCACGAGTCTCTCTGACGCCCTATACCTCTTGGCGCGCATAGATGAGAACCTGGAGCCAACCGATGCGCTCGTGCTCGAAAAGTACCTGTGGACCCTCGAGCATGTTATGCCGCAACGCGCGCTCGAGGACGATTCCTGGCGTGCCGCGCTGGGAAGCGATGCCGAGCGCGCGTTTGAGGAGTGCGTCAACAACCTGGGGAACCTCACGCTCACGCCACACCCGTTTGACTTGCAGGAAGGCAGCTTCGAGCAAAAGCAGGCGCGCATCGCGGAGTCTCCGCTCGCTCTTTCCAACGACGTCCTTTCCGCAGGCGACTGGACGCCCTCTCGCATTCGGGAGCGTGCCGAGCGCTTGGTGCAGGTTGCCCTTGGGGTATGGCGCAAGCCAGAGCTTCCCGAGGGCGCGGGCATCGCATATCGTCTCTCCGCACGTGCCGCCGCCACGCACAAAGTCACGTTTGACGAGCTGTTCCGCGCGGGACTGGTTCAAATGGACGACGCCTTGGTAAGCGTAAGCCCGCTCCACCCCGGCAAGGCGACCGTTACCTCCACGGGCAAGATCATGCTCGCCAACGGAGAGATGTTCAGCGATCCCACCGAGGCGTACGAGCGGTTCCTCACTTCGCAGGGAGCCACTGCTGACGGCCAGAGCGGCTGGATGTACTGGCGACGCGGAGAGGGAGGCCCGCTGCTGGACGACTTGCGCGCCGAACTCGCGTAGCCGTACGCCATGCGCAAACAAGTTGAGGAGCTGGCCGCCGGGTCTGCCTTCTCGAGGCTCGCAAAACCCGAATAAACGGAAATACATGTTGTATTTCGTCTTATTTTTCCGTTTGTTCGGGTTTACGAATTGCAAAATCCGAATAAACGGAAGTTTTGGACTGTGAACTGTGTAAAAATGCCACTTGCTCGGTTTTTAGGCCTCTACCGGCTCTTTTTCCTAAGGCAAAAACCGAACAAGCGGAAAATTCGGACCATAAAATGCGTAAAAACGTCGCTTGTTCGGTTCTCGGAAGAACGAAACCCGAATAAATGGCAAATAAAGAAATTGAAAAGCTGTTTTTGCCGTTTGTTATGGTCGAGATGCTCAAGTGCTACCTCACCTCGCCGGTAGGTGTATTTTTGGGCACCTTTACGATTGCTACGAGTAGTACTTCGCGTCGTCGGAGAGGCGTTGGATCTCTTCGATGATGTTGTCGGTGTCGTCGGAGGAGCCCGTGAGCTTCATGAGCTCCGCCTGCAGCCGCTCGAGCTCAACCAGGAGTCGGTCGTTCTTCTGTTGGAGGTCGTCCATCTCTCCCAGCGTTTCCCTCATAACCTTAAGGCGCGACACCTCGTTGCTGTTTTCCTTGTAGCCACCAGCTTGCTCTATGCGATCCATGCGCTGGTATTCCGGAGAGTCGAACGCCTGCATACGGTTGACGATCTGCGTCGTGTTGCGCTGGATGCCCTCCAACGCCACGTCAACAGGTGCCGCGAACTTGTCCCAGGTAAGAGACCCCTTCTCGAACTCCTGCTCCATAATGGAGAAGATACCCTTCCTCCGAAGCTCGGCCTTCTCAAAAGTGGAAAGAACGGCTCGGGACCTCGTTTCCAGCGCGTCGTCGTCCAAATAGCCCCGGGCGATCTTCTCGATGGCCTCGCGGCTAGACTTGTCTTCGTCCAAATAGGCATAGGGCTGCCTCTTGTTTTCGGGGAGGCTCTTTTTTCCCTTGCCCCAACCAGCCGAATGGCCAATGCCCCAAATAATGCCGCCACCGACGAACACCACAACGACAAATGCCAATATAGCCACGGTCGTAAGCGCAATACCCATGAGCACCCCAATCTAAGGAACAGTTAACAAGAGCATACCGCAAGTACGTAGCATTTGCCGTGCAACTAACAGCTGAGAAGCCGTCCCCTTGCCAACGCGGCGGAGCCGCCTGTTAGTAACAGACGGCCCGCCGCTCGGGTGCTTTTCTCTGGTTACAGCCCTTCGAAAGACTGCGTTACTCCCCTGCCACCGGTACCGGAAGGCGCGGGTTTGGCTGACCCGGATTTTCTAGTGATGCCTATCAATACGCGGGGGCAGACCTCACCGTCCCATGGATTCCCGCCACCATAGACTGACCACAGTGCTGTAAAGAAGCTTATCTGACCAAGAATGAAGGAGAGGCGGGGCCCTTCGCCGACAACCCCGTCATGTGAGTATCCGCCTTCCCAGCTCAACGGCTTTGAAGTACGTTCCGTTTGGTTTTTCGCACTACACCGGAGGCGTTACGCCTAGGTGCTCAAAGGCGGCAAGGGTTGCCTGCCGGCCCTGCGGGGTACGCACGATAAGCCCTTGCTGGAGCAAGTAGGGCTCGTAGACGTCCTCGAGGGTAGAGGGGTCCTCTGCCACGGCGCTTGCGATCGTCGAGAGACCCACGGGACGCCCCCTGAACGTCTGCGTAAGCGCCCCGAGAATCTTGAGGTCCATCCAATCGAGACCGAGCTCGTCTATTTCGAAGAACGACAGGGCCTCAGCAGCCACTTCCCACGTAATTTGGCCACCGGCCTTTACCTGCGCATAGTCACGCACGCGCTTGAGCAGGCGATTTGCCAGACGAGGGGTGCCACGGCTCCGCGAGGCGATCTCGGCCGAGGCGTCGTGATCCAGCTGCACGCCCAGAATGTTCGCAGAACGCTCCACAATGGTGGCAAGGTCGCGCACCGAGTAGTAGTCCAGGCGATACGAGATGCCAAAGCGATCGCGCAGGGGACCCGTTAGCAATCCGGTACGCGTAGTGGCTCCGACCAACGTAAAATGCGGGACATCCAAACGGATGGAGCGCGCAGCCGGCCCCTTACCAATGACGATGTCTAGGAAGAAGTCTTCCATCGCGGGATACAAGACCTCCTCCACCTGATGGTTGAGGCGATGTATCTCGTCCACGAACAGGACGTCGCCCTCTTCCAAGTTGGTGAGTATGGCGGCAAGGTCGCCCGTGCGCTCGATGGCGGGGCCTGAGGTGGTGCGCAGCTTGGCGCCCATCTCGTTGGCGACGATACCGGCAAGCGTGGTTTTGCCCAATCCCGGAGGACCCGAGAAAATCACGTGGTCAAGCGCCTCTCCGCGCGCACGCGCGGCCTGGATGAGCACGCGAAGGTTTTCCACCACGCGCTCTTGCCCGCAATAGTCGGCAAGGGACTGCGGCCGCAGGCTGCGCTCGACGTCTATGTCTTCGCCCGTGAGCTCACCGGTAACGGCACGTGCCGCAGGCGTTTGCCTGCCCAGGCCCCCACCAGAGCTTGTTGACCCAGCGTTGCCAAACAGATCGTCGGAGTCCGCTTCCCACATGTTAGCCTCTCTTCCCCAAGCGCTTGAGCGCATATGCCAAGGCGGCTTCCAGTGAATTTGCGCCGACCTCCTCGCGACCCTCCAGCGCCAGCTCGGCCTCCTGGGACGTAAATCCCATGGACAGCAGGGCATCCGTGACGTCGGCGTCGATTGAGGTAGTCGCGCTTGGTGCCGACGCCGCAGCCACAGATGCAGCACTCTGCGTTCCCGCCAGTCCAAGCAGCGTCGGATCCTTGGCGAACACGTCCGCAAGCTCCATGATCAGTCGCGACGCCGTTTTTTTGCCCACGCCCGGCACGCGTTCCATCCCGTGCACGTCCTCGGAGACCACGGTTGTTGCCAATGCCGCGGGCGTAAACGTAGACAATACCGAAAGCGCAAGCTTTGGCCCCACCTTCGATATGCCGGTGAGCTTGTCGAACAGCAGGCGCTCGTCGCGCGTCGTAAACCCATACAGGTCCACCGCGCCCTCGCGCACCACCATACGCGCAAACAAGAACACGCCCGTCGTTCCCACCTCGGGCAGCGATGCTGCCGTTGTTGCGGAAATGCCCAACTCGTAGCCTACGCCATTGACATCCAGAACGACCGAGCTCGGCGACGCCTCGAGCAAGGTACCGGTTAGGGAAACGATCATGAGGTTGACCTCCTACTTTGCCGAACGTGGCGAGCGACGTTTCGATCTCTCTCGCCCCTCGCGGTGTGCGCCGCGGTGGCAGCAGCCGTGATCTGGCGAGCGACGGCCTTGTCGAGCCGTGCCTGCGCCTCCTCTTGCTCCAACATCTGAACGGCGGCGTGATCGCGCGTAAGGGACTTGGTGCGCATGAGGTTTGCGTGACACACCGCAGCAGCCAACGCGTCCGCGCAGTGATCGGGCCGCGGATCGTGATCGAGCGCAAGCACATTGCGTACCATGTATATTACCTGGCGCTTATCGGCCGCACCCGTACCCACGACGGCCTGCTTTATTTGCATGGGGGTATATTCCCCCACCTCGAGTCCCGCCTGGGCACAGGCCACAATAGCCGCACCACGCGCCTGTGCGGTAGCAACTGCCGAGCGCACGTTTTCGCCGAAGAAGACCTTCTCGATGGCAAGCTGCGTGGGTCCATAGCGTTCGATGGCATCGCTAATTTGGTTGAAGATCATACCCAGACGCTGCGCTATGGGCATACTGGCCTTGGTGGTGACGCAGCCATAGGCACGCGCGCGGCACACAGAACCGCGTGTTTCCACAATGCCCCAACCTGTGTTGGCCAAACCAGGGTCTATTCCAAGAATGATCATGTGCACCCCAAACGAACGATTGTTCTATTGTAGCACACACAACGTGACTGTGGGCAACGCAGCGGGGCTCAGTTTAACGATAAGAGCATCAGTGTTCGCACCCTCGCGCCAATTCCCTGTCAGTTCTCGGAGAAGGGGCTGCCCCACGTAAGAGGCCCAAAGGGTCCCTCTGCGGGCGGATGGCCGTCTGCATCGCCATTCGAAAGGTCCTGCAGCAAACCCAGGATCTCTCCGATCACGCCCTCCATCCCCTCTCGATTTACCCCTTCTAAATCCGGCGAGGCCTTGAGGTCGATCTCGAGCCCCTTCATGAGGTCGGAAATCCCAGGCCGTGCGTCCTCCGACGAGGCGAAGCCGCCGCGCATCAGTTCGGCAAGTTCGTCTTCCGCCTTTCTGCCTGCCCTTCTCTCCTCCTCGCTGCGTAAACGATCGTGCCAGACAATTCCTAGCGGGGCACGAACCGTAAACAGAGGACGAGACGAAGCGGCGATGCACAGCGGCGACACATCGCGTGCCGCTTCGGTCGCCTGGAACCGACGCAGCACCGCCTCGCAGGCTAGCTCGTCCTTTTGACGCGCAACGATGTCGCTGAGGGACCGCTCCCACTCAATGTAGGTCGCAAGGACCACATCCACAAACCTCAGCTGCTGCTCCTTCGATTCGGTTTCCTTGCCGAGTCCGGGTATTTTCGGCACCTCAAAGTTGGAAAATGCCTCGGCAGGAATTATGGGAGAAATCGTATTGCGCATATGCGCAAGTTCCATAAGGTCGGTGCGATAGATGTCGCCAAACGGCAATAGCTCAGCCGTACGCGCCACGGATGAGGTGGCCTCCAGAGCGAGGAAGGTCTTGTCTGCATAGTCGAGCGGAACCGATTCCGTATGTCGGGCAAGATGCGCAAGGCATGCTCGTACGAGGTCTTCTTGCAACGCCGCGTCCTCGCTGGCAGAGAGATCGATCGGACACGTCTCGATCTGCAGGCGCAAAGCCCGTCCAATCTTGGTCGCAACGCGCTGCGACTCCTCGTCCACGGAGGTGTCCAAGAGTGCGTACACGCGCGTTGGGCCCAGCGCGTCGGTTGCAAGCGCTGCCAGCAGACACGAGGCCAAACCACCGTTAAGCACAAGTGTGGCGTTGGATCGACCTTGTTTTTCGAAGTAGTCGTGAAGGCCGACGACAAGGGTTTGCCAGAGGTGCAGCGAACGATTGTACAGCTCGGGCTCGAGCCAACCCATGCCCGTGGACGCATGGGCAGCCTCGCCAAACTGCACCTCCGCCACCAGCAACGACTCCTCGAACGAAGGCGCAGATGCCGCAAGCTCGCCCTCGGGGGAAAGCACGAAACTCGCGCCGCCATACACTTGCAGGCCATAGCCACCCACCGAGCCTGCCGCGACGAGCCATGCGTCCAACGCGAGGGCATCCGCCTTAAAGCGATTCTCCTTGAGCGCCGCTCCCAAGGCCGACCCAGCGTCATCCAATGCGTAGGCATAGTCGGAAATAAACACCACGACGTCGGCAACATACGAAGTGTCCACAAGATCGTCGAGGTCATCGTACGTTTGTGCCAGGGCGAACGTGTGACCGTCCAGCTCGAATGCGGGTACGGAACGCACGAGATCCGTACCACTCGCTCCGGCTCCGCCCATGCGCGCGTAAGCACCCATACGCAGAGGCATCGCCTTGCCGTCGCGCACCAGCATTACCTCGTGATACGCCTCTCCCTCCATCTGCCCAACCATGGGCACCAAGCATGGGCACGGCAGGCTGCGCGCCAGACGATCGAGCGCGCTCGCAAGGTCGAGCTGCATGCCCTCCCGATTGGGATAGTCCACGGGCAACGGCCCCATGAGCGCCGCCATGGGGAACACCACAAGCTCCGCCCCTTGCTCTACGGCAGAGCCCGCAAACGCCACGATGCGCTCGCAGGTGCCCTCTAAATCGGCAATGGGAGTGTTAATCTGCGCAACGGCAATCTTCACGACTGCTCCTCTTCCAAAAAGGGACTCCGGGGGAACGATCCCCTAGAGCCCCACGATGCTTGCGTTAGGAAATCAAAGACCTATGCCTCGGCCTTCCACAGACCGTGAAGGTTGCAGTACTCGTATATGGTCACGTCCTCGGCGCCGTCACAGACGAACTCCGTTGTGGGCTTCTGGCCAGGATGCAGATAGTGGATCTCGGTGCGGTCGGTTGCGGCAAGGGCGATCCACTGAATGTAGTGAGCATCGAGCATGGGGTGCTCCACGTCGCCAACCTGGACCTTGATCTTGCCACCCTCGCGCACAACGGCAGGTACGTGCTTTTCGGTAGCAGCGTCGGTTGAGCCAGCCTCGAGCTTGGTCATGGGCTCACCGCAGCACTGTGGAACGCACGTGCCCTTTTCGACGACAGCTACCAGGTTGCCGCACTTGGCGCAGCGATAGAACGTTACTTCGGCCATGAGCCTCTCCTCTCGTTTGGAAACCCTTGAGTACAGTATAGCGGCAAAAAGCTGACAAGTGACCTGTCCCCTTGTCAGCTTTTTGCCCTACACCAGCACCACGCTGGCATCCGCTCCTAGGATCTCGTGCAGAAGCGTAAGCATGAGGTTGTTGTGGGCGTCCACGCGCAGCGGCAGTGCCATGCGCATGGTATCGCCCGTGCCAGAACGCACCAGGATCTCCACGCGGTCCATACCCGCAAAGCGCGTAAGGGTCGCGTTGAGCTTTTCCATGCGCCCGCGAGAAAGGCGGCTCGACGGCATGGTTACCTCCACGATCTTGGGACGGTTGGTCCTGTCGGACAGCTCGAGCGCCTCCACCTTTTGGCAGATTATTTGGATACCGCGATCGCTGCGCTCCAGCTTGCCAGTAATGCTCACGAATACGTCGCCCTCGCTCTCGCCCATCTCGTTGACCTGGCCTGCCAACGTGGCAGCGCATTCCTCGTACAGTTTGGGGAACACCACGCACGAGACCTCGCCCTCCATGTCCTCAAGAGTCACGATGGCCATGGCCTTGCCGGTCTTGGTAGACTTCTTGGCCACGCCAGAGACCATTCCCGCAAGCCGAATGGTCTTCCCATCCTCTATGCGAGGCACCGAACGCACGGCGCCCGAGCGCGGATCCTGAATCTCGTCGGTGGCTTCCAAGTCGGATATCTGATAGTCGCGTGCCTGCGACAAGGCATACTCAAACGGCCCAAGCGGGTGGTCCGAAACGTAGCGTCCCAAGACCTCCTTTTCCTGAGCAAGCTTGACGCTTCGATCCCACTCCACGCCATCCGGCTCCGGCACGTCTTGGTCGAATCCCGACCCGTCCACGTCGGCGAACATGTCGAAGAACGACACCTGCCCGCTCGCGCGGTCGCGCTGACGCTTTGCGGCGGCGTCCAGTATGTTCTGCGGGTTGCCCTTGTCGCAGAAGAAGAGCAGCTGGCGGCGGGTGTAGCCCGTGGCGTCAAATGCACCGGACTTGATGAGCGCCTCCACCACGCGGCGATTTGCCGTGCCTGAGTCCACGCGCTCCACGAAGTCGTGCAGGTTCTTGAACGGGCCGCCCTTCTCGCGTTCGGCCAGAATCGCCTCGCCAACGCCCTCGCCAACGCCGCGAATGCCAGCGAAGCCAAAGCGGATGCCTTCGGGAACGGCCGTAAAGTCCTTGCCGGACTCGTTGATGTCGGGCGGAAGTATTTCGATGCCCTCGTGACGACAAGCGCTGAGGTAGTGCACGATCTTATCGGTTTTGCCCATGTAGCTGGTAAGCACCGATGCCATGTATTCGCGCGGGTAGTACGCCTTGAGCCAGGCCGTCTGCATAACCAGAATCGCGTAGCCCGCGGAGTGCGACTTATTGAAGGCGTAGGAGGCGAACTCCAGCACGTCGTCCCAGATCTTTTGCGCGATCTGACGGGAGTAGCCGTTCTTCACCGCGCCGTTCATCCAGTGGTCGTACGTCGTCTCGTCGCTGCCATCCTCCCAATGGAACACAGTGCTGGTAAGCAGCTTGATCTTCTTCTTTGCCACGGGCTTGCGAATGCGCGAGTCGGACTCGCCGGCCGAGAAGCCGCACATCTTCATGGAGATCTGCATAACCTGCTCTTGGTAGACCATCGTGCCGTAGGTCTCGGAAAGGATGTCGGCCAGGCGATTGTCGTAGAACGCCACCTCTTTGCGGCCGTTCATGCGGTCGATGTAGTCGGCTACCATGCCTGCACCCAAAGGTCCCGGACGATAGAGGGCGATCAACGCCACCACATGCTTAAACTCCTTGGGCTGCATGCCCTTAATGGTGGCCGTCATACCGCCCGACTCGATTTGAAACACGCCGGCAGTGTGACCGCGTCCCATGAGCTCAAAAATATGGGGATCCGAAAACGGAATCTTGTCCACATCGATGTCTACGCACGTGGCGCCTGGTTTGAGCGTGGAACGCACCGCCTCGGGCGCAGACGCCACATCGGCCTGTGTGCTGTAGTTGGCACGAATGTTGCGCAGCGCCTTGGTAATAACCGTGAGCGTACGAAGACCGAGGAAGTCCATCTTAAGAAGGCCCATGTCTGCCACCGAATGGCCCTCGTATTGCGTAATCTCGACTCCACCCTTGGTGTCGAGCTTGGTTGGCACGTGGTCGTTTACCGGCGTGGGGGCAATAAGCACCGCGCACGCGTGCACTCCCTCGCCACGCGTGAGGCCCTCTATCGAGAGCGCCGAGTCAATGATGCGTCGCGCATCCGTGTCGTTGCGATAGGCGTCCACAAAGTCCTGGCTATACAGGTCCTCCTTGCCCTCGGTCTTGTTGAGGGTGAACTTGAGCTTTGCGCTGGGGCTGGAAGACACCATCTTGGAGAGTTGCTGAGCCTTATACACCGGGAAGTCCAACACGCGTGCGGAGTCGTTGATGGCCTGCTTTGCCTTGATGGTGGAGTAGGTAATAACGTGGCTCACGCGATCGGCGCCATAGAGCTCGCGGACGTGCTGGATTACCTCCAGCCGTCGCTCATCGTCGAAGTCCATGTCGATATCGGGCATCTCGGAACGTTCGACGGAGAGGAACCTCTCGAACATGAGGCCGTTTTCCAGCGGGTCGAACGTGGTGATGTCCATAGCATAGGCAACGATGGCGCCCGCCGCCGAACCACGACCCGGGCCCACGCCAATGCCGTTCTGCTTTGCCCAACGCACGTACTCCTGCACGATGAGGAAGTAATCCGCAAAGCCCTTGGTGCAGATGACGTCGTACTCGTACTCAAAGCGCTCGCGGATGTTGATGCCGTTTATCTCCTTGCCGTCCCAGTCGTCGCCGTAGCGTATGGCCAGGCCGTCCTCGCACTCCTGGCGGAAGCGCTCTTCGGAGGTTTCCCCCTCGCGAAGTCCTGGGAACTTGGGCAGGAACATGGATGACCAGTCCAGCTCATAGTTGCACTTGGCGGCAATCTCGAGCGTGTTGTCGCATGCCTCCGGGCACCACGAGAAGATCTGGCGCATCTCCTCCTCCGACTTCATGTAGAACTCGGTGCCCTCCATGCGCTTGCGGTCGGTCTGGTCGATCTTTGCGTTGGTGCCAATGCACGAGAGCGTGTCCTGAATAGGCGCGTCCTCACGCATGAGGTAGTGGATGTCGTTGGTGGCGACGACCTTGATTCCCAGCTTGTGCGCAAGCTTTACCAGCTGCTCGTCCAGACGGCGGTCGTTGTATCCCCCGCGGAAGTCCAGTCCATGGTCTTGGATCTCGATGTAGAAGTCCTCGCCGAATATGTCCTGGAAGGTGCGTGCCCAACGCTCGGCCTCGGCAAAGTTGTTGTCCAGAATGAACTGGGGAATAATGCCTTGGACACAGGCGCTTTGGCAAATGATGCCCTCGTGATACTCACGCAGCATGTCCAGCGTGGTACGCGGCTTGTAGTAGTACATCTCGTTGGCAGCCTTGGACATCATCTTCATGAGGTTGACGTAGCCG